>NZ_QTMC01000004.1:0-303429 GCF_003602965.1 Bacteroides sp. AF25-5LB | reverse complement strand
TTTTTGTTGCTCAGGTACTTAAAAAAAATATTTTATAATAGTGTTGCGGAATTAAGGATGAAGAAGAATCTGAAACAACTATAATTCCCTCTATCTCCCCAAAGGCAGAAGAAGAACCGGGTTCACCCAACATTCCTCCCAAACGAGCCAATCATCTTTCAAACCGGGAAATATGGTTGATTGCAATATTAATATTGTTGGTAACCTCTATTTTTGTAATAAACAAAACAAGCTACAATGTGCCTGCTCAGAACTCTGATACAGCAGTTGCAATAGAAAATCCAATCCCTAATCTTCCAGCCCAACCAATTGATTTAGGATTAAGTGTAAAATGGGCAAGTTGGAATGTAGGTGCAAGTTCTCCGGAAGATTATGGAGGCTTATATGGCTGGGCAGACCCAACAGGAAACAATACATCTACAAATAATACTGATTATCCCAACAACAATCCACCCTCCAATATATGCGGCACCAATTATGATATAGCTCACATTAAATGGGGAGAAAACTGGCGTTTACCCACAAAAAATGAAGTGTTGGAATTATGCGAGAAATGTTCATGGAAATGGACTTCATATAAAGGGAGCAATGGGTATATGATAACAGGCCCCAGTGGAAATTACATTTTCTTACCAGCAGTAGGTCAACGCTATGGCACTAACATTGGCAGTCAAAAAAACTTTGGCTATTATTGGTCAGGGACTTTATACTCCACGGGATATTCAAACTACCTTTCTTTCAGCAACACCCAATATCAGCTAAGCTTCACCCTTCGCTATCTTGGATGTTCTGTCCGTCCCGTTTCAAAGTGACCAACATTTAAAACAAAATTCAAAGTTAATATGCAAGGAACTCAACAATCATTAAGAAAAGGTACTATTCTATCTGGTAATTCTTACAATTACAAGATTGAAGGTATTTTAGGCCAGGGGTCTTCCGGTATAGCCTATCTTGCTTCAATACAACTTCAAGGAGAGTTAGGTTACCTAAATACCCATACACAAGTAGCCATAAAAGAATTTTTTCAGAAGAATTTCAATGGTAGGGAGGGCACTACTGTAACTTGTTCCAATGAAAAGGCTTTTAAAGAATATAAAACAAAATTCCTTCGGGAAGCCAAGAATCTTTCAAAACTCAAACATCCACATATTGTAGACATCCTGGAAGCTTTTGAAGCAAACAATACTTGCTATTACGTAATGGAATATTTAGAAGGCGGGAGTTTTGATTCTTATATAAAAGCAGAAAACGGTCTCTTCGAATCAGAAGCTTTGACATGCATCCGTCAAATAGGGGAAGCACTGCAATTCATGCATAACAATAGGATGTTGCATCTTGATCTAAAACCGAAGAATATAATGCGGCGTAAAGATGGTTCTATAGTATTAATCGATTTCGGTCTTTCCAAACAATACAATTCACAAGGAGAACCTGAAACAAGTACTGCCATCGGATATGGCACCCCAGGCTATGCCCCAATTGAACAAAGCTGTTATCGCGATGGAGAAGGTTTTCCTATAACAATCGATATTTATGCCTTAGGAGCTACATTATTTAAAACATTGACCGGAAAAACGCCTCCCAATGCTTCTAATATTATGAACTATGGCTTTCCGGAAGCCGAATTGCAAGAAAGAAACATCAGTAACAAGACCATTACTGCCATACAGCATGCAATGAAACCAGAAAAGAATGCAAGAACACAAACTGTAGAAACTTTTATCCAGGAAATTGAAGGAGGTCATGCAGAAGACACCATTCTTATTGAAGATAATTCATTGATAGTTTTGCCGGAAACAAACAAAATAACCCTATCATTAGAAAAGGTATTCATGGGAAGTGATAGAAATTTTTCTACAGATATTATAATCACCGCAAACTCTATTGCACTTACCGTAAAAGCATTCACTATACCAGAAACCAAGATACAGACTTATACTTATCCATATACCTCTCAAAAATTCAAAAAACTATTATCAAACCTACGAGAGTTAAGTTTACAAACAGCTTATGACTCATTCAATTATGAAGTGGATAATGCACCAGATATTTTTTACCGCATGCGATTCTCCCTCTTCTCTACAAAAAAATCCTATGCAGATATAAAGGTGGAGTATGAGGCTTTAGATGAATTACGCACCAATGAATTGCCCAAAAACTGGCATGGCATATTCTCAAGGCTTCAAAGGGCCATCACTTCCCAAATTCCTTCTTTCAACGAAACTGTTCTCACAGTAGTTTCTAATAAAACGCCCCCTGAAGAGGGAGCAAAGGTCATAAGCATAGCAAAAGAAAGCTTTATGGCCATCTTTGCTGGAGTCATGACTCTAATGCTAATAATTGGACCCAACATAGGAGTAGGAGGAATTATCACCATAACAAGCCTTGTCATCTTACCAGACTTGCTCATATTTTGGTTATCACCTCGAAAGAAGCTTCATGCGATTTTATTTTCTGCAACAATCATACTACTACTCGCAATCAACCATATAACACATCAATAAATCTTATAGATTATGCAATTACAAAACGGAACTCTTCTGCAAGGAGGAAAATATAAAATAGAAACAGTCTTAGGACAAGGAGGGTTCGGCATCACCTATTTGGCCACCCAAACGCTAACCGACAAAAAAGTCGCTATAAAGGAGTTTTTCTTTAAAGAATATTGTGAGCGTGACAATGTGTCGGGCACAGTAACAGTGCCAACAACCAGTAAGAAAAAATTTGTAGAGAAGTTTCAAAAGAAATTTCTAAAAGAGGCTAAGATTAGCTCAGACCTCAATCACAAGAATATTATACGAGTGCTTGACGTATTTCAGGAGAATGACACTTCCTACTATAGCATGGAATATATCATTGGAAAATCGTTGGCACAAGAAATTAATGCCAAAGGGAAAATTGATGGAAAAAAATTCTCAAAAGACATGATTATGCGCCCTTATGCGATACAAAACGACATAAAAGCTGGTTTGAAAAAATATTTCGGGGTGGTGACCGATGACGAGCTGATGGACAACCTTCAACTGAACAACGAATTATACAATATCAACAACCTCCCTCTGCCCGAAACAGACCCATGGATTACAAAAGATGGTGTTTTCTTCTCGTATGCTCCCTATGAAATTGCCAGTTACGCAGCAGGCGCTCCCTCCTTTGTGATACCCATCAGCAAAGTCAAGAACCACGTCACTTCTACAGCAAAAACATTCTTTGATGAATAAAACGACCTCATCAGCTTGAGAATGACCACCTATACGGTTATTTCATACAAGAATCACCGCATTTCATGTAATATACACAAATCCTTATATAGGTTATCATTTCAAATCAATATCTTTGAAACATAAAAGAAAACATTGGTTATGGAAAAGAAGCAGTTAAAAGTCTCAGAGTCAGAATACGCTAAGAATCTTGGAGTAGCTGCAAGCGCGGGAGCAGCAATAGGAGGAGCGGCTTTTGCAGCAGCAGCTTATTCAACAAGAGCATGGGAAACTGACTCTAATGAAGACAACGAGACACTGGAAATTGCAGAGGAAAGCAGCACTGATGAGATGATACAACCAGAAACTGTATCTATAGAAATATCAGATCCCGTCACTGCAGACATAGCCTACACCATAGACCCTCTTTCTCCGGCTGAAAGTGAAGCGATAGACATGGCCAGTACGGAGAATGATGAAATTGTCATCGAAGACATTGAATATCCAGACGAAGGAGATATCTTTCAATCAGATATGCAAGACGTCATGGACTGGGTAGCAGGAGAAACGATGGATATTCCTTTGCTGGACAATGCTATATACAGTGATGATACCATTGTAGAAGACAGTCAGCTGTTTTCTATATGAAAAGACATTATTAATACTAAAAAATATCAGCCTTATGAACTCAGAAGACACCATTCTTAACCAGCAACAGAACGACAACGAAGAAACATTGCCGAACAACAATCAGAGCACCTCAAAGGAACAGCCTGCGAAAAAAGCCAGTTCATGGAAACATGTAACAATAGGTGGCATATCTGGAATTTTATTAGGTGGCGCCAGTACCTTTTTCACCAGCTCTTCCAGTGCCGCCAATGACAGTGACGCTCCCAGCCACGGCAGCCAGTCAGCAACAAGCCATGGCTCTACTCCCGTTTCTCCAGACTCACACATCTCTGTAGAAGGGTTACCGGTTGCAACAGTCAGTGACGATATGTCTTTCAGCGAAGCCTTTGCAGCAGCGCGCCAGGAGGTAGGACCGGGAGGAGTCTTTGAATGGCACGGTGACGTATACGGTACATATTACGCCAATGAATGGAGTGACATGACACCAGAACAGCGGGCAGAATTCGGAAGCCGCGTTTCCTATGGAGCAAGTGGTTCGGGAAATCACGAGACAGCAGAACACGCTACAGAAGAGAGCCATAATGTAGCGGAACATCATGCAACGGAAGAACCGGAAATAGTCAATGTGGAACATGAAAATGCACACGTTGAAGATGAAGTTCAGATTGTAGGAATCAGTGATGAAACCATGGATGACGGCTCGATGGTTACCATCGGACAACTGGAAATAAACGGACAAGAAGTTTATGTGGTAGATGTGGATCATAACGGCACTTTCGACCTGATGGGAGCCGATGTAAATGGAGATGGAGTAATCAGCGAAAATGAAGTCTACAACATACAAGACCAAGGACTGGAAGTTGCCGATTTGCAGCAGCAGATGGATGCAATACCCTCGGATGATTATCTGGCAGATATGCCTGATTATATTAATGATGCTGACTCCAGCGGATTTGCCTAATCAACGGACAAGATGAGAATGAAGCGGATATTATTTTCACTGATATGCATATGCTTGTTTAGCCTGCAAAGCCTGGCACAGAATATATATTTAGTTTCCGTAGGCATTGCAGACTATCCCGGCACAGAGAATGATTTAACATTGCCTGCCAAAGATGCAGAGACCATACAATGGATATATCAGAAAAATCATAAAGCAGAAACAATATTATTAACCGATGCACAAGCCACCCGAAGTAATGTATTAAGCAGTATGACGCGAATTTTCAATAAAGCCTCAGCCAAAGACATCATTGTCCTTTTTTTTAGTGGTCATGGATATAAAGGTGGATTTGTGGGCTATGATGCAATGATTACTTATCAAGACATCAAGAAAACAATGGCAAAAAGTGCAGCCAAGAACAAAATGATATTTGCAGATGCATGTTTCTCTGGAAAGATGAGAGAACCACGTAGAAACTCATCGAATATATCCCCCTCTTCATTAAAAGTAATGCTGTTCCTTTCTTCCCGTGAAAATGAAGTCTCTATAGAGTCTCCTTCCATGAAAAACGGGTTCTTCACAACATGCCTGCAACGGGGACTACGAGGCGGAGCCGACGTAAACCGTGATCGGATCATCACAGCTAAAGAGCTTTTCGAATTTGTCAGCCAAGGGGTAAAAAAGCTGTCAAGGGACAAGCAGCACCCTGTCATGTGGGGTAAGTTCAGCGATTCTATGCCGGTAATGATATGGTAACAATAATAGAATAGAACAAATGGAATCAGAATTATTAAGAATCAAGTGTCCGAACTGCGGTGCCGTTCTGACTATAAAAAAGATAGCAGGCCTGGAAACCAAGAGTATTCCATGCCCAGTATGCAAAAAGGCATCAAAGTACATTGACTACAAAGTTCCCAAACAACAATATACTCCACCGAATGAAAATGATGACACCACCATGGGAGATGAAACCCACATTGACCATTCAAAAAATCAGAGTATCGGCAAACTTCAGAAAATTGGCACAAGTCATATGTATACTTTATCCCTAGGGATAAATACAATCGGACGAAAGGCACAAACATCAAACGCCACTGTACAGATTGATACAGATGACCTTACAATGAGCCGTTCACATTCCATTATTGAGGTACGCAAACTGAAAACCGGTGGTTATATACACTATTTTTCGAATGCTCAAAACAAAAATGCCACTTATATCAATTCTGGATTAATTGAAAATGGTGACCGTATCATACTGCATGGAGGTGAAATCATAAAAATGTCGAATACGACATTGAAATTCATACTTCTTTCTGAAGATGATACAATCATTTAAACCTAAAACAAAATTGGATATGAAATATGTTTTAAACCCCTTAACTATCTACGAATTGGGACAACGGAGCAATCAGGAAGATTCCATCTTCCCCGTATCAGGTGAAGTAACGGCAGAAGACCGCCTGTTTATCGTATGCGATGGAATGGGTGGTCATGAGTCGGGTGAGGTTGCCAGCCAGACAGTATGCCAAACGATGAGTGAATACATCTTGTCACAAACTTCACCGGAAGGGGCTTTCACAGACGAGCAATTTAACGAGGCGCTCAATGCAGCCTATGATTTATTAGACCAAAAGGATAATGGTGCCGCCAAAAAGATGGGGACCACCATGACTCTTCTGAAATTTCATAGTGGCGGATGCCTGCTTGCCCATATCGGTGACAGCCGCATCTATCATATCCGACCTTCTGAAAGATACATTTTCCACACAAGAGATCACTCGTTGATAAACGACCTATATGACATCGGTGAAATCACCCTTGAAGAGATGAAAACCTCAAAGCAGAAGAATGTCATTACCCGTGCCATGCAACCCAACCTGGAAAGACGTCCTAAAGCAGACATAAAACATATTACAGACATCCGCCCCGGTGACTATTTCTTCATGTGCTCGGATGGCATGTTAGAGGAAACTGACGATAGTGACTTGCTGAATATCCTCTCTGACCCTGACACAACAGATGATGAAAAAATACAAATCCTGACCAAGGTCAGTGAAAACAACCGGGATAATCATTCTGCATTTCTTATTCATATTTTAGACTTAATTCCGGATAATTATACAAAAGAAGAAAAAGGCAAAGAAGAAAGTCCTATAGAATCCGTTCCGGACAACCGTGTCATGACTGCTGGAACAAGGACAATCGAAAGAGAGGGGAAAAAGAGCGCTGAAACTAAAGAGGATAAGAGACAAAAGCGCAGGCTGCCGATTGTCAAGATTCTTGCATTCGCCATATTACTTTTTATCGTTATCTACGCCGCTTCTTTCGTTCTGTTGAAAGCTATAAAGGGGGAGAAAGAGCATTCCAAGACAAATCACCAAATAGAAAACACTATATTACAAGAATAATCCAAGAATATGCAGCTACTACCGGAAACATCTCTGCAAGGAGGCAAATATAAAATAGAAAAAGTACTTGGCCAAGGTGGTTTTGGCATTACTTACTTAGGGCTTCAGACGGGACTGAACCGATCTGTCGCCATTAAAGAGTTCTTTATGAAAGAATACTGTGAACGCGAAGAGACTACTTCCAAAGTTCTTCTGGGCTCACAAGGTAGTCGAGATATAGTGGACCGTTTCCGAATAAAATTCATAAAAGAAGCTCAAACCATTGCCCAGATGGACAATCCGCATATCATCCGCATTCATGACATTTTTGAGGAAAATGCAACTGCATATTATGTAATGGAATATATTGACGGAGACTCTTTGGACAGGTTAATACAGAAGCAAGGGAAGTTAAACACCGCGGTAGCATTAAACTACATCTGCCAAACAGCTAGAGCATTACAGTATATCCATCAAAAGAAGATTTTACACTTAGACATCAAGCCTTCCAACATTCTGCTCAGAGGTGAGGAAGATGCTGTATTAATAGATTTCGGAATTTCCAAACGATATGATATAGACGGAAGTCAAACGAGCACCACTCCTACAGGAATCAGTAAAGGTTATGCCCCCATAGAACAATATAGACAAGGTGGTACAAGCATGTTCATGCCCAGTACAGACATTTATTCATTAGGCGCTACCATGTATAAGTTACTGACTGGAGAAACACCGCCCGAAGCTTCTGACATTGTAGACGAAGGATTAACAATTCCAGATTATATAGCTCCCAGAATAGCAACTGCAATAGAAAAGTGTATGGCTCCAGCACGCAAACAAAGGCCACAATCTATTACAGAATTTCTGTCCCTGATAGCAATGGAGCCTCATGAACATCCTCAAGACGGTACATCTTCTTCTAAGGAAAACACGGTTATACAAAAAAGGACAGACCACCAATATCTATCAATTGACGTAAAAGGAATTTTATTCAAAATGTGTTTCGTTGAAGCAGGAACTTTCATGATGGGAGCTACTTCAGAACAAGAGCACGAAGCCTATAGTGACGAAAAAAGCAACAAAAGAGTGGATATACAGAACTTCTACTTGGGAGAAACCACTGTTACCCGGAAATTATGGAATGCGATTATGGGAAACTATCAATCGGAATCCAAAGAGGAGAATCTTCCTATCGAGAATATATCATGGATTGACTGCATAGATTTTATTCAAAGACTAAACAATGTTACCGGACGCAAGTTCCGTCTTCCAACCGAAGAAGAATGGGAGTATGCGGCACGAGGAGGAAATCAAAGCAAAGGGTATAAATACGCCGGTTCAAATTCTATTGATGAAGTTGCATGGTATGATGAGAACAGCGAACATCACACCCATCCCGTGGCTTTAAAAAGACCGAATGAATTGGGATTGTATGACATGAGCGGAAACATTCAAGAATGGTGTTCCTCTTTCTACGAATATGGCTCAAATCGGACTCTACGAGGCGGATGCTATTTATCATCACCACGAAGATGCCGTGTTTCATGTAGAAACAACAATAGCCAAGTGTATCATGATGCAAGCATAGGATTACGATTGGCTTTATAAACAGCTACGGAGCGGGATTCCACATGAACTTCCTCCTTTATATGACTTGTTTGGCTATCCATGCACAAGCCTCCGCATCCGCCAATGCATGGTGGTGTTGCTCCAGTTGGTAGCCACAACAAGCTGCCACTGTGTGCAACTGATAGTTGGGCAATCCTTTCAGGACGCGACGTGATGCCTGCAAAGTACAATGAAACTCATAATCCGGATAATCCATGCAGTAAGTACGGAAAACAGCTTTCAGGCAGCTTTCATCAAAGGCCTTGTTGTGCGCTACCAATGGCAAGCCTTCAATGTGTGGAGCTATTTCCTGCCACACAACGGGAAAGATAGGAGCATCCCGGGTATCTGCCAACGTCAGACCATGCACGCGGGTATTCCAATAAGTGTAATACTCCGGTTCGGGACGGATGAGGTTATAATAATGGTCCACAATCTCTCCATCACGTACGATAACCACTCCTACACTACAAACGCTGGTACGCTGTTCGTTGGCCGTTTCAAAATCAATGGCAGCAAAATCTTTCATCCGATATGGTTTTATAGTCGCCAAAGATACGAAAAATTCACTCTGTTCCTTTCATTCTACACCTGGTTTCCATTATCTTTGTCCCCCGGACAAAGGCTAAAATATCATGGAACATCCACTTTCGCAATTCAAATATTGTCCGAAATGCGGTTCAGCCCATTTCGAAGTTCATAACGGGAAGTCAAAGCAATGCGCCGACTGCGGTTTCGTCTACTACTTCAACCCCTCTTCCGCCACCGTCGCCTTAATACTGAACGAATGCGACGAACTGCTGGTTTGCCGCCGTGCCAAAGAGCCTGCCAAAGGGACGCTGGACCTTCCCGGAGGCTTCATCGACATGACCGAGACCGGCGAGGAAGGCGTTGCCCGCGAAGTAAGAGAAGAAACCGGCATGAAGGTGGCAAAGGCCGAATATCTCTTCTCCCTGCCCAACATCTACATCTATTCCGGCTTCCCCGTACACACGCTGGATATGTTTTTCCGTTGTACGGTGGAGGACACCTTGCACTTCAAGGCGATGGACGACGTGGCAGACCTCTTCTTCCTCCCCTTGAAAGATATCCGTACGGAAGAGTTCGGGCTCGGCTCCATCCGCAAAGGAGTGGGTATCTTCCTGGAAGACATGCGAAAGAACAAAAGCGAATGATTATTCGTTCCTATTATGGTATATATCCTAAAAAAGCCAAACAAGTGTAACATTTCCGGGTTAAAACCCGTATTTTTGTAAAATACCTATTCTAACAAAAGAAGATGAAACATAAAATCTCCCGAATATTGTGCACAGCACTCTGTTGCGCACCTTTACTCGCCTCAGCACAAACAAGCGAGAGGAATACTTCTCCCAAGCGACTCTACCAGGAAGGACAGACGTTGTTCCAACAAAAGGCCTATGCCGCCGCCATCTCCCCGTTGCAAGCCTATGTACGCCAGATGAATGCAGACGGCAAGCCTCTGCCCGACACGGGCGAGCGACAGGAAGCGGAATACATGCTGGTATGCGCCGCATACGAACTCAGAGACCCCCAAAGCATAGACCTGCTCCGTGCCTTCCTGGACGAATATCCCGATACTCCCCATGCCAACCGCATCTACGCACTGATTGCCTCCGCCTACTTCTTCGAAGGCAATTATGACGATGCCCTCGCCATGTTCAACTCCGCCCGCCTCGACCTGCTGGGTTCCGAGGAGCGAGACGACATGACCTACCGCCTTGCCACCTGCTACCTGAAAACGGGCAACGTAAAGGAAGCAGCCATCTGGTTCGAGACTCTGCGTAGCACCAGCCGCAAGTATGCAGCGGACTGTGCTTACTACATCTCTTATATCCGATATACCCAAGGACGGTATGACGAAGCGCTCAGCGGTTTCCTGCCTTTGCAGGACAATGCCAAATACAAGGACTTGGTTCCCTATTACATCGCCGAAATCTATCTGTTGAAGAAGCAGTACGACAAGGCGGAAATCGTGGCGCAGAATGCACTGTCAGCCCATCCCGACGGTCTGAGCTACACCCACACGGCGGAGCTGAACCGTATCCTCGGTACAGCCGAATACCATTTCGGGAAGTATCACGAAGCCGTAAAGTCCTTCGGACAATATATAGAACACAATGCCGAATCTGCCGCTCATAGAAGGGATGCCCTTTACATGCTGGGAATGTCCTATTATCAATGCGGCGTGTATTCGCAAGTCCCCTCCGTCCTCGGCAGAGTGACTGCCGAAAACGACGCCCTTTCGCAGAACGCATACCTGCACATGGGACTGTCTTATCTGCAACTGGCAGACAAGACCAAAGCGCGTATGGCTTTCGAGCAGGCTGCCGCCTCCAACGCCGATATGAAAGTCAAGGAACAAGCCGCCTATAACTACGCCTTATGCATCCACGAGACCTCCTATTCCGCTTTCGGCGAATCGGTGACCGTCTTTGAAAAATTCCTGAACGAGTTCCCGAACTCTCCTTATGCCGAGAAAGTCAGCAACTACCTGGTGGAAGTGTACATGAATACACGCAGCTACGATGCCGCACTCAAATCCATCGACCGCATCTCCCATCCCAGCAAAGCCATTCTGGAAGCCAAGCAGAAGATTCTGTTCCAACTCGGGACCCAGTCTTTTGCCAACACACAGTTCGAGCAAGCCATCGGTTACTTCAACCAAAGCGTCACGCTGGGACAATACAACCTCCAGACCAAGGCAGACGCCCTCTACTGGCTCGGCGAGTCTTATTACCGCCTGAACCGGATGAGAGAAGCCGCCCGCAATTTCAACGAATATCTGTCACTCACCCGGCAGAGGGATACGGAAATGTTTGCCCTTGCCTACTATAACCTGGGCTACATCGCTTTCCACCAGAAAGACTATTCGACGGCAGAGAACCGTTTCCGCAACTTTGTCCAACTGGAGAAAGGCGAAAACCCGACCGCATTGGCAGATGCCTACAACCGCATCGGTGACTGCAACCTGCACGTCCGCCGTTTCGAGGAAGCTAAGCAATACTACGCCAAAGCCGAGAACCTGAACACTCCCGCCGGAGACTATGCCGTCTATCAATTAGCACTGGTATATGGCATGCAGAAAAACTATACGGAAAAGGTGAGCATGCTGGACCGACTTGCAGCCAAATATCCCAACTCGCCCTACGCCATCAATGCCCTCTACGAGAAGGGACGCTCCTACGTACAGAGCAACAACAGCCGCCAGGCTATCGCCACCTTCCGCGAGCTGCTTGCCAAATACCCCGAAAGCCCCGTCAGCCGTAAAGCCGCCGCCGAAATCGGCCTGCTTTACTACCAGAACGACGACTATGACCGTGCCATAGAAGCCTACAAACATGTAGTCACCCAATATCCCGGAAGCGAGGAAGCCCGCCTTGCCATGCGCGACTTGAAGTCCATCTACGTAGATGCCAACCGCGTGGATGAGTTTGCCGCCCTTGCCGCCCAAATGCCGGGAGAAATCCGCTTCGAACCCAGTGAGCAAGACTCGCTGACTTACATCGCTGCCGAAAAAGTATATATGAAAGGCGAAGCCGCACCTGCCAAAGAGAGCTTCACCCGCTATCTGCAAAGTTATCCGGGAGGCGCTTTCAGCCTGAATGCACACTACTACCTCTGCGTCATAGGCAAAGAGCAGAAAGATGACGAGGCGGTATTGGAACATGCCGGAAAACTGCTGGAATACCCCGATAACCCATATTCTGAAGAGGCTTTGCTGATGCATGGAGAAATTCTGTTCAACCGCCAGCAATATGACCTGGCATTGGCCGACTACAAGAAATTGCAAGCCAAAGCCACCACGGCAGAGCGCCGCCAGCTTGGCGCTATCGGTGTACTACGCTGTGGAGCACTGATGCATGATGATGCGGAAGTCATCAACGCCGCCACAGCCTTGCTTGCCGAAGCCAAGCTGTCTCCGGAGCTCCGGAACGAGGCATTGTACTACCGTGCCAAGGCATACCTCAACCAGAAAGCCGACAAGAAGGCAATGGATGACCTTCAACTGCTGGCCAAAGACACCCGTACCCTTTATGGAGCCGAAGCCAAATATCTGGTGGCATTACAATGGTACAACACCGGTAATTATGCCTCTGCAGAAAAGGAAATCCTTAATTTCATCGACCAGAGTACACCGCATGCCTACTGGCTGGCACGCAGTTTCATACTTCTGTCTGATGTATATGTAGCCATGGACAAGAAGCTCGATGCACGCCAATACCTATTGAGCCTGCAGCAGAACTACCAGGCCGACGACGATATAGCAAGCATGATTAACGAAAGACTGGAGAAATTGAAGTAAGAAATATAGCACATTATGAAAAAGAAACAATATATCCTCGCAGGAACTATGCTTGTCTCCCTCTCTTGGGGAGCACAAGCCCAGACACAACCCCAAGACACCACCATGAACCGTACGGTAGTCGTGGAACAAGAATATAATCCGGACATCATGGACGCCTCCAAAGTGAACGTGCTTCCCAGGGTGGAACCTCCTACCGTCAGCAAAAAGGCGGTGGAATATGACGCCACCCTGATGCCGGCAACCCAAATCCCCGCAGGCATCATGCAAGCCTATACCGGAGAAGAGACGCAGGCGAAAGCACTGCCCGGATATATACGTTTGGGATACGGTAACTACGGTAACCTCGATGTACGCGCCAACTACCTCTTCTCTTTATCCCCCAAAGACCGCCTCAACCTGACATTCACAATGGATGGCATGGATGGCAAACTGGACTTGCCGGATAATGGCGGGAAGTGGAATTCATTCTACTACCGTACCCATGCTGCCATGGATTATGTACATGCCTTCAGCAAAGTCGATTTGAATATTGCCGGAAAGTTCGACCAAAGCAATTTCAACTTCCTGCCCGACTTCGTCAGCAACAAGCAGAAATTCGTTTCGGGTGATGTACATTTCGGGGTAAGTTCCACGAGCGACGATATGCCTCTCCAATTCCGCGCCGAAACCAATTTGTTGGTCTACCAGCGCCAACACGACCTCATGGTGAGCAATATCAAAGAGAATATCGTGCGCACCAAAGCCGATGTCACCGGTTCCATCTCCGATGAGCAGACCATCGGCATGGCTTTTGCCATGGACAACACATTCTACAGCGACGGACGTTTCGAGAATCACACCGACGTAGACTTCAATCCATACTATCTCTTTCAGAATGACGACTGGAAAATACGTCTCGGCGCACACGTCGACCTGGCTTTCGGTTTCGGCAAGAAGTTCCGCGCCGCTCCCGACGTAGAAATGCAATACATCTTCTCGGACAGCTACATCCTCTACGCACAAGGTAAGGGAGGACGGCTGCAGAACGATTTCCGCCGTCTGGAAACCATTACGCCTTATGGCATTACAAACCAGCAGCTTGACAATACCTACGAACAGCTCAACGCAGCCATCGGCTTCAAGGCAAGCCCGGTCAGCGGATTGTGGTTCAACCTATACGGCGGGTATCAAGATTTGAAAAACGACCTGATTGACACTCCGACTGTCAAGTCCGACGGGATAAGCAATGTTTACCTCACAGAAGATACCAAGAACCTCTACGCCGGAGCCGACCTGAGCTACAACTACAAGGATGTTTTCTATCTCGCCGCCAATGCCGTCTATCGCCATTGGACAACAGACTCAGACGGTTCTGATGTCGTAGTAAGCTTCAAACCTTCCGTAGAAGGCAATCTCAATCTCAAGGTACACCCCATCTCCCCACTGCTTGTCGGCATCGGCTATCAGCACATCTCACGCCAAGGCGTGGAGGGCAACAAGGCAGACCCCGTCAGCAATCTCTATCTAAACGGCAGTTACGAACTCTTCAAAGGAATCTCCGTGTATGCGCGCGTGAACAACTTGCTGAACAAAGATTACCAGTACTACTGGGGATACCCTTCAGAAGGTCTCAGTTTCTTAGGCGGAGTAAGCTTCCTCTTTTAATAGGGGCAGCACAAGCCGGAGCTCTAAATTGAACAAAAAAGGTCATTTTTGCTAAATTCTCCTTATATTATAAGGTGGGAAGAATCTTTTTTTCCTACTTTTGCGGGCGAATTCAGTGGCGGGAGTCACTAAAAAACAGAAATTTATGCAGAAAAACCTTGTCATAGTCGAGTCTCCGGCGAAAGCAAAAACCATCGAGAAATTCCTTGGAAAAGATTTCAAAGTCCTTTCCAGCTACGGCCATATACGTGATTTGAAGAAAAAAGAATTCAGTATTGACGTAGACAAAGACTTCAAACCGCATTACGAGATACCGGCGGATAAAAAGAAACTCGTAACCCAGCTGAAAGAAGAAGCCGAGCAGGCAGAAACCGTATGGCTGGCTTCCGATGAGGACCGCGAAGGGGAAGCCATCGCATGGCACTTGTACGAAGTGCTGAAACTGAAGCCGGAACACACCAGACGCATCGTCTTCCATGAAATCACCAAAGGTGCCATCCTGAAAGCGATAGAAAATCCCCGTGACATTGACATCAACCTGGTCGATGCCCAGCAAGCCCGACGTATCCTGGACCGTATCGTAGGTTTTGAACTTTCACCGGTATTGTGGAAGAAAGTGAAACCTGCCCTTTCTGCAGGCCGTGTACAGTCCGTAGCCGTCCGTCTCATTGTAGAGCGCGAACGCGAGATACATGCATTCCAGACCGAAGCATCCTACCGTGTTACCGCCGTATTCCTCGTTCCGGACACTGACGGCAAAACAGTGGAAATGAAAGCCGAACTGGCGCACCGGCTCAAGACAAAGGCAGAAGCCCGGAAATTGCTGGAGAGCTGTAAAGCAGCCACGTTTACCATCAGCGACATCACTACCCGTCCGCTGAAGAAAACTCCCGCAGCCCCGTTCACCACCTCTACCTTGCAGCAGGAGGCTGCCCGCAAACTGGGCTTCACCGTGGCACAGACCATGATGGTGGCGCAACGTCTGTACGAATCCGGATTGATAACCTACATGCGTACCGACTCCGTCAACCTTTCCGAACTTGCCGTCAACGCCAGCCGTGAAACCATCTCCAACCTGATGGGCGAACGTTACGTACACAACCGCCACTTCGCCACCAAGACCAAAGGAGCGCAAGAGGCCCACGAAGCTATCCGCCCCACCTATATGGAGAATGCCAAGATAGAAGGTACCCCACAGGAAAGAAAGCTGTACGACCTCATCTGGAAACGTACCATCGCCTCGCAGATGGCAGATGCCGAAGTGGAAAAGACAACCGTAACCATTGCTATCAGCAACGAGACGGAGACTTTCACTGCAACCGGCGAAGTGGTGAAATTCGACGGTTTCCTCCGTGTCTACCGCGAATCATACGATGATGACGTAGAAACCCAGGAAGATGAGGCACGCCTACTGCCCCCTCTGAAAAAAGGACAGAAGCTCGAACATGAAGGTATCACCGCTACCGAACGTTTCACCCAACACCCTCCCCGCTACACGGAAGCAAGCCTTGTGCGCAAATTGGAGGAACTGGGTATCGGACGTCCGTCTACCTATGCTCCGACCATTTCCACCATCCAGCAACGCGAATACGTGATAAAAGGAGAAAAAGCAGGTGAAGAACGCACCTACAATGTGCTTAACTTGCAGGGTAATGAAATAACGGACAACAACCATACAGAAATCACCGGAGCTGAAAAGTCAAAACTGATGCCGACAGACACCGGTATTGTGGTCAATGACTTCCTGATAGAGTACTTCCCGGACATCCTTGACTACAACTTCACTGCGAGCGTCGAAAAGCAATTCGACGAAATAGCCGAAGGTGACAAGCAATGGACCGCCATTCTGAAAACATTCTATAAGAAATTCCATCCTTCAGTAGAAAACACACTTGCCGCGAAAACCGCCCACAAGGCAGGCGAACGGATTCTAGGAACAGACCCCGTCAGCGGAAAACAAGTGTCTGTAAAAATCGGACGTTTCGGCCCAGTAGCACAGATAGGTACTGCCGAAGATGAGGAAAAGCCCCGTTTCGCCCAGGTAAAAAAAGAAATGTCCATCGAGACCATTACGCTGGAAGAAGCGCTGGAGCTGTTCAAACTTCCCCGTACTCTCGGAGAGTATGAAGGCAAGAATGTAGTCGTAGGTGCGGGACGTTTCGGACCTTATATCCAGAACAACGGCTTGTATGCCTCGTTACCCAAGACAATGGACCCGATGACCGTTACGCTGGAAGAAGCTATTGAACTTTTGCAAAAGAAACAAGAAGCAGAAGCCCAGAAACATATCAAGAAGTTTGAGGAAGAACCGGAACTGGAAATCCTGAATGGACGCTATGGCCCTTACATCGCTTATAAAGGCAGCAACTACAAGGTTCCTAAAGACATCATCCCTCAAGACCTGAACCTTCAGGCTTGTCTGGAAATTGTGAAACTGCAAAGCGACAAGGATACGGGCAAGTCTAAGCGGACTGCAAAGGCGGTGAAAGCAACGAAAACTACGAAAACAACCGCCAAGACGAGCAAGACAAAATAGGACTTAGTCTACACGTATAAAATGAGGAGAAAGGGGACTATAATTTAAACTTTCATTATTTCTATCACAAATATAAATATCACACTATAAAAGAATAAGCCCGAGGAAATTTCCTCGGGCTTATTCTTTTATAGTGTGATATTTACATCCTATCCGGTACCTCAATTCCCAGCAATCCCATGCCTAGACGTACCACCTTGGCTACATTCTCGGACAATGCAAGGCGGAATACCTTCACTGTTTCGTTCTCCTCACGCAGAATGCTGAAGTCATGATAGAACTGGTTGTATTCCTTCACAAGGTCATACGTATAGTTTGCAATGATGGACGGGCTGTAATCCTCACCTGCCTGCTTCACAATAGCGGCAAAGTCGGCAATCATCTGTATCAGTCCCTCTTCCTTCTCACTCAGTTCAATGCCGGCAGGCAAGTGGGCAGGGATTTCAATACCGGCCTCTTTTGCCTTGCGGAGAACAGACTGAATACGTGCATAAGTATATTGGATGAACGGTCCCGTATTACCATTAAAATCGATGGACTCTTTTGGATTGAATGTCATGTTCTTGCGGGCATCCACTTTCAGGATGAAGTACTTCAAGGCACCCAGACCAACGATACGGGCGATATTGTCCGCCTCTTCCTTTGTCAGACCATCCAGTTTGCCCAGTTCATTGCTGGTTTCCTTGGCTGTATCAATCATCTCCGCCATCAGGTCGTCAGCATCAACTACGGTACCTTCACGGCTCTTCATCTTGCCCTCGGGAAGTTCTACCATACCGTAAGAGAAGTGCACCAACCCTTTACCCCATTCGAAGCCCAGTTTGTCGAGCAGAATGGAAAGTACCTGAAAGTGGTAATTCTGTTCGTTGCCTACCACATAAATCATCTTGTCGATGGGATAATCTGCAAAGCGGAGTTTAGCGGTACCGATATCCTGCGTCATGTAGACGGAGGTACCATCCGCACGCAGCAGCAGCTTGTGATCCAATCCCTCGCCCGTGAGGTCCGCCCATACAGAGCCATCTTCTTTCCGGTAGAAGAAGCCTTTCTCCAGGCCCTCCATTACCTTCTCCTTACCTTCGAGGTACGTGTTTGATTCGTAATATATCTTATCAAAAGTTACACCCATCATACGGTAAGTCTCGTCAAAACCTGCATACACCCAGTCGTTCATCTTCTTCCAAAGCGCACGTACTTCCGGGTCATTGGCCTCCCACTTTACCAGCATTTCACGAGCCTCCTTCATCAAAGGAGATTCAGCTTCCGCTTTAGCCTTAGCTTCTTCCTCATTCATGCCTTCACTTTGGAACTTGGCCATCAGTTCTTTCACTTCCGCCTTATAATGCTTGTCAAAGGAAACATAGTAATCGCCAATCAAGTGATCTCCCTTCTTGCCGGATGATTCGGGAGTTTCACCATTCCCGTACTTCTGCCATGCCAACATGGACTTGCAGATATGAATTCCACGGTCATTGACAATATTTGTCTTTACTACCTTATTACCGTTGGCAGCCACTATATTAGCCAACGCATTTCCCAAAAGATTATTGCGTACATGGCCCAAATGAAGCGGTTTGTTGGTGTTGGGAGAAGAATACTCAATCATCACCAATGGAGAGTTGTCAGTAGCGGCCACGATGCCGTACTGCTTGTCTGCATGAATGCCATTCAACAATTCTATCCATGCAGAGGAGGCAATGGTCAGGTTCAGAAAGCCCTTGATGACATTAAATGCTGCAACCGAAGGCTCATTTGCCTGCAAGTATTCACCGATTTCCTGTGCTGTCTGCTCCGGTCCTTTCTTGGACATACGGAGGAAAGGGAATACAACCAGTGTGAGGTGTCCCTCAAATTCTTTCTTGGTTTTCTGCAACTGCACTTGTGCGGCAGGAACATCCTGTCCGTAAAGCGCTTTCAGCCCGCCGATAACGGACGATACCAGTTTCTGTTCTATATTCATGATTCAAATGTATTTTCCTGCGTGCAAAGATAGCGTAAACCGAAATCAGAACAAAACAAGCAGGCTTGTTTTTATTGACTCACAAGATATTCAACATACAAAGAGGGGACGCTCTTTGCAAAACGTCCCCTCTTTGTATGTTGAGTATACTGTTTTTATTCAGCTGTCAATTCTGCACCTGGTTTGAATTTAACAACTTTCTTTGCAGCAATCTCGATAGGCTTTTTAGTAGAGGGGTTGATACCCATACGCGCTCCTCTTTCCACCACACTGAAAGTTCCAAAACCAACCAATGATACTTTATCACCGGCCTTCATTGCCTTAGTGACTGATGCGATAAATGCATCCAATGCTTTCTTTGAATCAGTCTTTGACAAACCAGACTCCGCTGCCATAGCGCTAATAAGTTCCGCCTTATTCATAATGCTTAAAATTAATTAATATGTTACACAAAAGATATTTTTACTTTTCATCACAAACCTCCACAAAAATAGAGCAATATTTCTGAATATCAAATAAAAACATTAAAAAAATATTGGAAAACAACGAAAAAGAAGGAATAGAATCTGCTTTTTCTGTTATAGAACAGAATTTATTCGTATTTTTGCCGGAGAAAGCAAAAACAGGCAACTGTTTTTGAACTGTAAAATGAATTGAAACAACAGATTATGAATACTATACCTACTGTAACCAAGAACCTTTTAATCATTAATGTGCTGATGTTTCTGGGTACCATCGTCGCCCAAAGCTACGGCATCGACCTCGCCCAATATCTGGGATTGCATTTTTTTCTTGCCGAAGATTTCAATGCAGCACAATTGATAACATATATGTTCATGCACGCCGGATTCGCGCACATATTTTTCAACATGTTTGCCGTATGGATGTTCGGACGTATTTTAGAGCAGGTATGGGGGCCAAAACGATTTCTGTTCTACTATCTGGTGTGCGGTATAGGAGCCGGAATTATCCAGGAGGTGGTACAGTATATTCATTATGAGACAGTACTTTCCGCCTATGACAGCGTAAATACCGGCATGGCCATCATCCCGATGGAGGAATATCTCAATATGATGACTACCGTGGGAGCTTCGGGAGCAGTATACGCCATTCTGCTGGCATTCGGCATGTTGTTCCCCAACCAGCAAATGTTCATCTTCCCACTACCGGTTCCCATCAAGGCCAAATATTTTGTTATCGGATATGCCCTGATTGAGCTATATGCCGGATTTGCAAATAACGCAGGAGACAATGTGGCACACTTTGCACATCTGGGCGGTATGGTATTCGGTTTTATCTTGATTATGTATTGGAGAAAAAAGAACAGAGGAAATGGCTACTATTATAACTGATTTGAAAGAAAACTTTCGCAGAGGAAATATCTATATCCAGTTGATTTACATCAATGCAGCGGTATTCATATTCACCACTCTGACTGAAGTCATGCTCCAATTGTTCAATCGGAGTATGATGGGAATATTCGAATGGCTGGAATTACCGGCATCACTTTCACGCTTCATTTTGCAACCGTGGTCACTGCTGACGTACATGTTCATGCATGCAGGATTCATGCACATTCTTTTCAACATGCTGTGGCTTTATTGGTTCGGAGCACTATTCCTGAACTTCTTTTCTGCAAAGCATCTGCGTGGTGTGTACATTTTGGGAGGAATCTGCGGTGGTTTGCTCTATATTGCCGCCTATCATATTTTCCCGTACTTCCACCCCATGATAAATTACTCTTTCATGCTGGGTGCCTCTGCTTCCGTGCTTGCCATCGTAGCTGCCACAGCCTATCGTGAGCCCAACTATCCGATACATCTATTTCTTTTCGGAACCATCCGACTGAAGTATCTGGCGCTTATCGTTATAGGCACCGATTTGCTATTCATTACCTCCAGCAATGCCGGTGGACACATCGCACATTTGGGAGGTGCGCTGGCAGGGTTATGGTTTGCTGCCAGCCTCAGCAAAGGCAGTGACCTGACCTCATGTATAAACAAATGTCTGGATGCTTTAGTTTCCATCGTCAGCTTTAAACCCCGAAAGCCGAAAATGAAAGTACATTACGGTACCAGTAAACAAAAAGATTATGATTACAACGCACGGAAAAAAGCCCAATCCGACGAAATAGACCGCATTCTCGACAAATTAAAGAAATCGGGATACGAAAGCCTTACTACGGAGGAAAAGAAAAGCTTGTTCGACGCAAGTAAACGTTAAACAAATGGAAAACGGAAAGTGGAATATGGAGAATGAGAAAATAGCCGCCACTCTTATTTTCAGTTTTCACCTTTCAATTTTCAATTATTATAATGAAGTATTTAGGTAATTTTGTCGCCCTCCTGATTTTGGCGGTCAATGCCTTGTTTACGGGCTTGCTACTGTTTACCGCCTATAGTCCGCACATACAGCCGGTCACACATCCGGTGCAGTCGTGCCTGGGACTGACATTTCCCGTTTTTCTGATGATAAATATAGGCTTCTTCATCTTTTGGCTGGTCATCCAGCGTTACAAAACCGCATTGCTTCCCTTGATAGGATTACTACTTTGTTATTCACAGACACGCACTTATCTGCCCATCAACTTTCATACAAACAAGTTGCCTGAAACAAGTTTCAAATTACTCTCATACAACATCATGGGATTTGACGGAGCCATCAAGCAGAATGGCAAGAATCCCATACTGACTTATTTAAAAGAAAGTAATGCCGATATCCTCTGCCTCCAAGAATACTCCACGACAGAATCATCCCGGCACCTTTCGCAAAAAGATGTGGAACAGGAACTCAAGGCATATCCATATCACCGCATCAACACGGTGGGCAGGGAAAAAGGGCATACCAACAAGATAGCATGTTATTCCAAATATCCGATTCTCTCGGCACGTGTACTAGATTATTCCAGCGAGTACAACGGTTCGGTACTGTATGAAGTAAAAATAGGAGAGGATACAGTCACCCTCATCAACAATCATTTGGAGTCCAACAAATTGACCAAAGCCGATAAAGCCGTGTACGAAAACATGCTGAAATCCCCTGAAAAAGAAAAGGTGAAAAGCGGTATGCGCCTGCTCATACGTAAATTAGCAGAGGCATCAGCCATCCGCGCACCGCAAGCTGACACGATTGCACACGAAATAACAGCTTCACCACATCCTTGTATCATTGTATGTGGCGATTTCAACGACACCCCCATCTCTTATACTCATCGTACCATCGCCCAAAATCTGGACGATGCATTCACCAAATCAGGACGGGGATTAGGAATTTCTTACAATCAGAACAGATTCTATTTTCGGATAGACAATATATTGACCAGCAAGAACCTGAAAGCCTACAATTGTACAGTAGACCGTTCCATCAAGGATTCAGACCACTATCCGATATGGTGTTATATCACCAAAAAGAATTGAGAATTAATACTTAACATTTAATACTTAGAAAACAATGTTCAAAAAATGTATTCTAATTTTAGCAGCAAGTTGTATGATGTACTCCTGTGCCACCCAGACGGAAAGCAATCCGTTCCTTACCGAGTTTCAAACACCCAATGGAGTGCCTCCATTCGATAAAATCAAGTTGGAGCACTATGAACCCGCATTCCAGAAAGGTATAGAAGAGCAGAATGCCAATATCCAAGCCATCATTGCCAATACGGAAGCTCCCACTTTCGAAAATGTCGTTGTTGCTCTCGACAACAGCTCCCCAACTCTGGACCGTGTAGGCGGTGTATTCTTCAACCTGACGGAGGCCGAAACTACCGATGAACTGACAGCCCTTTCCATGAAACTGGCCCCGACATTGGCCGAACACGAAGACAACATCTCACTCAATCAGGAGCTTTTCAAGAAAATAGATGCTGTCTACAATCAGAAAGATGCTCTCGGTCTGACCCGTGAGCAACAAAGACTGCTGGAAAAGACTTATAAGGGTTTTGTCCGTTCCGGCGCCAATCTTCCGGCCGACAAACAAGCCCGCCTGCGCGAAATCAACAAGCAGCTTTCCACGCTCGGAATCACGTTCAGCAACAACATCCTGAACGAAAACAACGATTTCAAGCTTTATGTAGAAAAAGAAGAAGACCATCACGGCAAACTTTTTTTGTTTGATAATTGATTGATAACCAGTAGTTAGTTTCGCTTAAAAAAGCTAATCTCTACTTATAAGCATACATAGAGGGTTTCAATAACCAACTGATACTGAAGACAAAAGTATATAAAAAAGTCGGATTGTAAAACACTGGAAAAGAACCTTCTTTTATCAATCAAGGAAATCAAAAAGTGTATAGAGCAAAGTGGCGCATGTATGGTATAGATAATTCCGTACATGCGCCACTTTCTTAATCATCTGATTTGCATTGATTTACATTAATTGTTATTATATACTATCATTTGGTACTGATAAGCATTGATTTTGCTTGTGGGGTGTATTATTGTCCACCTAAAAAAATCAAGAATATCTCCTTGAAACGGGTTTGACGAGCAGGTCGATGTGCTCGTGTTCAAGGATATGTTCCATAGCCTTGTATATGGGCATCTTTTCGATACCGGCAATCTTCAGGGCTTCCATCTTGATGGTATTCTCGATGAGCAGCAGGTAGTCTTCCTCCTTCAGCTCAACATATTTCTGTGACTGTGATTTTAATTTTGCCATATTGATGTTGTTATTTGTTTCCGAAGTCGGCAGGAATCTCACCCCACAGGCGGTTGTCCCAGTGCAGCACTTCGATGTCCTTGATTCTTGCCTCCATCACTTTGAGGAATATCTCCGCTTTCTGCAATGCCGGGCATCTGCGTGAAGAGGCTGTCTGTTTGTTACAATACCACGTGATGGCTGTAATGCTGTCCGAGTAGATTGTTCGCGGACTTTCCGGATGTTCCATGACATATCTGACCGCCTCGACAATGCCGAGAAACTCCCCGATATTGTTCGTCCAGTTACCGATAGCTTTGGAAAAGAGTTCTTTTCCTGAAGAGAGGTCGACAGCCCGGAAGCGTGTCAACCTCTCTTTTGCAGAATGGGCACCGTCGGTCGCAATACCCACGACCGGTTTTTCTTTCATTGAATTCCTCCCTGATGTCTGTCTCCCGTATAGATGAACCCGTCGGATTCCATACGTCGTACCAGAGCACGCGCCTGATTCAGATAGTCGGTGATGACACCTTCCTTGTACTTGATATCCTTGCGTCCCTTGAGGATTTCCAGCACACCGTCTATTGTGCGGCTCATTACGCTCTTGCCGTCTTTCGGGTCGAAGAAAATCTTTTTGTTGCCGAACGTCACAGTTACTTGATACAATGTCTTCGGGACGATCACTGTTTCCACATGCGCCTGAAATAACACGGGGGTAGCGGCAACGACTACATACCCGTTGGCTTTGTGCATGGGTTTCAACTCTACCGAGTATAGTATGTTTGGCTCGAGAGTTCCTTTCAGGTCTTCCGAAAGGACACAAATCTGCTTGCCGAATCTTGAGTCTTCACGGACTCCCATCAATTTACGTGTCTTGGAATGGCGCGAAACGAACCCTATCAGTTCGCCCGTCTCTTCCGATCTCGCAAACTTCAGTTGCGATTTTTCCGATGTCATATTACTGTTCTTTCATATTCAATCTATTGCTTTCAATTGACAATCTGTTTTCAATGGGTCACTTTTCCATACAAATATATGCCAATTTTTCACGCCAACAAAACGTTTTAGTTATTAATTTTCAGATGGTTATGTGTAATATATATAGAGAAAAGGCTGCATTCAGTACAGCCTTTCCTCCTCTGTAAAATGACTGAAACGCTCGTCAGTATCAGAAGTTTGCAGTAGATAACGGCATTTCCAATAACGGTAAATCCGCCTTCCGTTGGGTATACAGTGATTTATATCGTCAGCATTCAGATATTGGTTCCCTTGTTCCGTACCGTGGTGCATCCATGTAGCGCACCCGGGCAGGTCCGGGTTGTTCCGGACATAGAAGTCCATTTTCTCTTTACCGGCGACAAAGATATTGTGTATCCGTACGTCCTTATCGATAGGAAACCGGTAGGCGTACAACGCGAAGTCACAGATGTCGGTTTCCAGCAGGTTGCCGCCAAAGTGTTCGGGAGCTTTCCGTTTCAGGTTCTCGAACCCCTCCAGAATACCCGGCCTGTCGCATATCTCGGCAAACCTTTCATCCGTTACCGGCTCAGCCGTCGCATAAACCACCCGAAAACCATTATCCGTACTGTCCAGTACCATGACATGCGCGACTATCCCCGGTGATTTGTTGATACTTTCGTCAATGCTGTCCGAGTCCGTGGTCAGACAGCATTTCAGCGTTCCGATGATTAATACCGCTACCACCAACAGTGTCCAAGGACCTATTGCTGCCGCTATCAATACCAATTCATCGGCCCGTTTCCGTATTTGTTTCATTGATTTTGAGAATGTGGCGGCCGGATACCCCCCGGACCTCGGACACGCATACCTTGCATCCTGCATCCAGCAACCGGTTTCTACATTCTTCCAAGGCGGCGTCGGAAATCCTGATGGCAGGTATACCCGCCGCCGTCATCTTGAACCGGGGCACTTCCGTGATCCGGGTAATCGTTTCGGCATCATCAAAATACGCCTCGAATGAATCTCCGACATGGAAAAGGATGATGGTTTCCACGCCATGCCTTTCCTTCATGCCGCCGTAACAGCGGCGAATAATCTCTTCCTTTTTCATATCAAATAGATATATTAGGTTTGATGTCAGCCAAACATGAAAGTGCCTGTAATCCGTTCAACTGCCGGGCTTTCGTCCGAAATACATATACAGACTTTCTTCATCTGACAAATATACAATAAATTACGGAACGACCCATGTCTATTGCATGAAACTATCCTTTCATCTTCACCTCCCTTCTTTCAAATTGTTCGCGGATGATTTCAACGAGTTGTCCGATGCTGTCGATTTTTTGACTCTTACCGCAGGCTTTGCCATGGAACAATGGCGTGAAGTACAGGTTAAAATCCTCATCGATGGAAAAACCTCCCACGAGGACGATACCCGCCTTGATACGGTAATACTCGCCGTACATGGCGTAATCATCCGTAGTTTTGGTGAACCCGTACTCCAGCAACAAGTCCGGCAAAGTGTCCAGGATCGGCCGGATGACATCCTTGAGAAAATTCGGGGTCTCAACTTCCTTTTTCCGTTTCCGACCTTTTCTGCCGGTTCCGTTATCGTCTTGCAGGTAATGGGCATCGAAACGATCCCGATACCTTTCTGTCAGTTCCTTAATATCCATATCCTTTATACATTTAATTGTTTTCCTCAAGCCACTCTTCCAGTGTCATGGAGTCCTCGAAACCGTATTCGTCAATCTGTACATAGCCGTCCTTTTCCGTGATAAACTCTTTCCTGGTCAGGATGGTTCCGCCATGATTTACCATCACCGTCGGTTCGATGGTCGCCAGACGGTCCCCGTCATCCGACTCCCGGATATCGTATGCGTACAGTCCCTCCGGAACGGCATTCCGGTCAATCCGCATATCCGTAAACAATGCAGGCGTGTCATTGATGGTCATAGACTCAAAGGTCTCGTTGCCAATGTTTTCTTTTGTAATCATATTTATTGATTCAAATAGTTTATTATTCCTGCTTGGGAAGTTCAATGGCTCTTACCCAATTGTTCCGGTCATCAAAACATTCATCATTGATGTTGGCCGTAAATTCCAGCGGTATCATCTTCTCAACCCGCGTTGCGGGGTTATTTTCGTAATCAACGATGATTTTCCCGGCCGGAACGTCACGTTCAAATTCGTCCAGCGGGAAAGAGAATATCCATATTTCCCGGTCTTTATCTTCCCCAAGAAACGCCTTGAGGTTGTCTGTATAAGCCTGGCATTTGTCCCACGAGGTTTCCACGAATGAAATGATTTCCTCTTCCGGTTTGCCGGTACGGTCTTTCAGGAATGCAACGGCATTCCCTTTCCAGATATCCTGCTCGACACAGAGTTCCAGATAACGTTCCCAGACTGTCACCAGCCAGTCCATGTTAATCTCATGCAGGTGGCGGCAGGTGAAACGCTCCCGGCTTTCCGCGTTGTAAAGCGTGCAGCTTCCGTCCGTGCGTATCTCCTCCAACCGGTACATGGTGTATACCGGTATCCCGTGCCCATACCCGTCTTCCCCTTCCTCCTCGACATATACCGTATGGGGCAACATATTTTCCGGCATTTTCGGTATCGCACACAGGTTGGCTATAACTTCCTGTTCCAACGCTTTTTGTTTCTCCTGTATTCTCATTGTCTATCCATCTTTTAGTATGATTTTACCTTCTTGAAATAATCTCTGTTTGTAACGACGGTGGTTGCGTATATTTTCGGTATGTTTCTTCCGGTCATATTTATACAAGCCTTTTGCCTTGTTCTCTCTCAGCAGTTCCTTGTTCCGCTCTTCGCTTTCTGGGTTCACAATGAAGGTTATCAGCCTGCGGCTGACACCGTATTCCCGGGCAAGCTGGCGCTGGCTGACAGCTTCTGTCATGTAACGGTGGAAAATTTCAGCCTTCTGAAAAGGAGTGAGCTTCTGCCTGCGGTCATATTGTGTCCCGCTGATGATTATTCCCGAGCTTTTGTATGGCATAGTGAAGTCTGTTTTTCGTTTGTGGTCCATGAATGGTAGATGCGTTGTTTGCCATCTAAGGAGAGTAGAAACCAGCGGCTATAAATCCGTTCCAGCGTTTCGGTGTCGTGCCCGTATATCGGTCCCAGTTCGTTTGCAAACATCGCCGCTACCTTCAGCCTCCTGGTATCGGACAGCTTCTCCCACCAGCGGCAAATGGTCTTGTACTGCTTCACGTCCGTTACAAGGTCCGGAACCGGAGCGGAGGAGATATATTCCGCCTCTTTGCCGCACGGTGCCTGCCAGAACCCCTGTTCGCAAAGAGCGCGTTGCTCGTCACAAACCCGTTCTGCAAAGGATTTGAGTGCCATTTGGAATATCTTTCTTTCCAGTTCCTTACGTTCCATGGACAGTTCATGCACACCCACGTTCAGCCCGTGCTTATTGCGTTCATCCGGGGAAAGCTTGTTGCTCAAGGCTTTCCTGACCAGTTCCAGCCGTTCTTTCAGAGGGCCGTATTCGTTGTTATCTAAATACCGGTTAAACAGTTCCTGTTCGTTTCCGGGCAGTATGAATATATTTTCCATCATGCATCATTTAAGTTATCGGATGTGAATAGGATATATCGCAGTGGATAGCGGGTGTCGGGGTGCGGAAATAGCCACGAGATCCCGTGCCGTCAAGGGGCGCAGAAAAACGGCATCGAACTCCTGAGTATCGTCTTCACGGATATCTCGGACTTCAATGATCCATGTGCCTTCATAGCGGCACCAGGCAATCACCTCCAAAATCATTTCCTTTCTGTAGTCAGCCGGTCCGTCCCCGAAACTTTCACGTATCCGCTTAATTGCATCGTCTGTCAGCCGGACAAATTCCCCTTTGCGGAACGGAGCTTCCGGCGTAACGGCAGGAGCCAGCATCTGCCAGTCTTCATGTCCGTCCAGGTCTTCCACAGCCATTGCGTAGGCTTTGTATTCAGCTTCGGTCTCGAAATGTCTGGTTATCACATATCCCCCGGATTCGGCCGTGCTCTCCACCGACGAGATATCCCCGGTTTTCCTGTATATGCTTACAGTATCCTTACCGAGTAGAACTTTTACTGTTATCATTATTGCAGATGGTGTGGTTTTATTATAAATGGAACTCCACGTCTTCCTCCTCGAACTCCGTGTCGTGGTCCTCGTTGTACCCCTCGACGGTCGAACCAGGGACATAGGTCTCTCCGCCAATCCCATAACGTCCGGCATCGAGCAGTTTCCGAAGGGTTTCGGTGTCCCCGTTTAGAATCCTTTCGATGTCCTCCCGGCTGCCCCGGACGCTAATTCCGAGACGTAGCCAGAGATTTTCCTCTCTCGAGGTGTCCGCCTCTTCCGACCGGTGGCGTATGATATGATAATCACTCCATCCGTCGGCATCGTTTACCCCGGCGATGTAGGCATTGTACTCCGCCTCAGTCTCGAACTCTTTCTCGTCCACGACGCCCCCGTTATCCGCCAGCCATTCTTCAGAAGGCAGTTCATTGTTCTCTTCATATTCCCGTACGGCGTCCTCGCCGAAAATCGTTGTTATCTTTATCATGTGTCTTTGGGTTTTGAATATTTGTTATTTAATGGTTATCAAACTCGTTTGCCCGAACCGGTTTGATTCGGTTCGCAGACAGCCACCCGGTTTCCGGCGCGTATCAGTTTGGGGAGATACACGTCCAGGTCACGAAAAGAAAACCGCAGTTCCTTGACGCCTTTCCCTTGCCCGTCGACGCGTTCGGCGGTGGCAATGCCCAAAATGCCGGAAGCGGCGATGGCATCATCCTCATACAATTCACAAGATTCCCCGTTTCGGAAAATGTACAGGGCATCCGGGTGCGCCGCTTTCATCTCGCGGTATTTTCCCATCATGTCGGAAACTCCCGGGACATTTCCGTTCCCCGTTACATTCCGGGTCTTCAGTAGGTTCCTCGTGGCGTCGATGTCGATGAAATTCGTCCAGCCGGCTTTATGAAGTTCGACAGCAGCTTCCCGCAGGGATACCTTCCCGTTCTCGACCTCCTCTTTCAGGGATTCGAGAATGTTCTTGATTTTATAATCATTCATCATATTTTTTATTCTTTGGTTACATTGTTACTTGTTCCGACGGTATTCCGGTCAAGGGGAAAGCACCCGTGGCCTCCGGTAACCCGTCGATACACTGCCCGTCGTCAGGATTTCCCCGACAGGTAATGCCCGATGGACTTGTAACGGTTAGGAATGTTCGCGTTCTCGTTGAAACCGTTCAGGCAGTGGAGCAAGGCATCTTCGAGCGTGACATAACGACGGTCGAAAGTTTGGATATTATCCAGACAATAAGCATTTACAGCGTATTTGAAAGGCGCGTACATCCTTTCGTTCTCCCGCTTTAAAATGACAAACCAGTCGAAATGGAGTTTCAAGCGGAAACCGTCGCTCTCGCCGACTTTCATCAGCCGCTCTTTGTCGAGAAGCCGCCGCACGAGTGTGGCGTCGAGCTGACGGGTATACTCCCTGTACGCCTTGATACGGGCCGTGTAAGCCGCGGCATATTGTTCGATGTCCGTTTCTTTCAGCCGATGTTCCGCCGGGTAAAAGTCCAGCACCTCTTTCGTCGTGACGGGAATTTTCAGGTCGTCCACCCCGATCTCGTAGGTCTTGTTTTCCAACACGTCGTGGAACTCGAACCCTTGAATTCCCATGAGGGTAAATTCTCGCGTCGGGTCAGGGAGCGCAAGTGATTTGAGCTCTTCGAGGTCGCGGCACACGGCCACGACCGGATACTTCTCGACCACGTCTGACGGGCCTCCGATGCGGATATACGCCTTTTCACACCCGTCGTAATCACCATGCCGGACAATGTCGCAGCAGGTGTAGTTGGGGGCGGCACGATGCCGCGCCGTATATTCCGTCCAAAGCTTGTCCAGCCCGGCTTTTACTTCGTCAGGGTCGGTCAGGGCAACGTTGCCGCACTGGCTGCACCGGCCGTCCGACAAGGCGTTGCGGGTAAATTCGAGGAACTGTCTGGTGTTCGGGTCGATGACGGCGGTACATTTCACTCCAGTGCCGCCGCAGATACTGCATACGATTGACATAAGTTTTTTGATTTGTGTATTTATTCGTACAATCTTTCTTTTTGACGCTTTTTCAAGGTCATCCGGAGATATTGCATCAGTTTCCCGCAGGGACACAGGGCATGTTCCCGTTGGCGGGCATAACTCAGGTCCCCGTTGGAGAGAACCATGCCTTCAGCATTGAGACAGAGGTCGCCGTAAACGTAGTTCTCCTCCGTAAGATAAATCCCATGAACAGGGTTCGGAAACCCCTCCGTGCTGCGGCCTTCCCGGAAAAGGAAGATACGCTCGGCCTGTCCCCGGACTCCGAAAAAGGGATACGGGGAAAGTGCCGCGAGCGTGGCGGCATGCTCTGCCGGATCATGGAAGCGGTCGTCGCTCATTTCGAGCATGTGGCCGGAGTCCTGTTCCTTTTCCTCCTGGTACTCGTACAGTGCGGCGCAGGCTTCTATGAATTCCTCCGAACGGGATGTGGCAGAGCCGTTGGTTACGATATAAAAGTCATTGACAGTAATACCGTAGGCGCGTACCCGTTCGAGGATATGGCGGATGGCCCGGACGTTAAGCGACGGCTCGCCGCCCGTGATGTTGAAATGGTGAATATGCCTGACATGCCGCAGCAGGTTGCTTATATGTTTCAAAGGGATATCCACGGATTCGGCATCTCCCCGCATGCAATGGGTACAGCGCATGTTGCAACGTCGGGTAATCTCGATGCAGAGATTCTTGATATATAGTTCTCTCATATTCGATGTAGTTCGGCTTAGGTTTCATCCGGGATTTCCTTTCCCGTGTAAGGATTATACAGCGGTGTGTTGCCAACTGCCTCGGCGTCAATAGCGAAACTGCCACGGCCTACGTCGTAGAAGAGTTCCAGCTTTAGTGGCGTTGAAGCGATGACTTTCTCAGCCTCGGCTTGTGACAGGCCTGAATACATCAGGCATTTGACACGACACCGGAACATTTCCGGATTGGTTTCCGGCGTGGTAACTACATCAACGACCTCGCACACTTCATCCGTGATGGCGAAGCGGTCGGGATTGGGTGTGCCGTTCCTTCTAGAGCCGTCCGATGCGGCATGTCCGGTGATTGAATGGTTCCGCACCTTTTCGGCGGGATAGGTCTTATCGCCTTTGGCGAAATACGACTTGCCGGAGGCGACACAGGCATGATAGATTACGTCGTGGACCTTTCGTCCGTTGTCAAGTATAATTGTATAGACCGTTCCCTCCTGCAAGACAGGAACGGCATTCGGTTTATGAGACATAAGATTTGTTTTTAGCTGTTTATGAATTTCGGTCTTGCACGCCGCATGATGTGTAGGTCATCGTAACCGATGGCTCTCAGTTCGGAAAGCGGGTTGCGGTACTCCTTTTCATGGGCTGGCCGTGTCATGGCGATCACGCCCGCATAGTCGGCTGCGCCATGCTGGCCGACATGCATGTAGGAGGTTATTTCACCCCGCCGTCCGCTCCACGGTATGTCCGGGAACAGGGCGATGACCTGTCCGTCGGGATAGCGTCTAAAGACCACCTTCGTCATTTTTCCCGCAGATTTCCGTGTCGATTTCATAGTCCCCGTAATTTTTGAATTCATAGTCCACTTCGCTGATAATTTCGTCAACCTCTTCGTCCGTTATTTCATCAGCCTTCGGGTTGTCGATATCGAGCCGTACGGTCAGGTAAATGGTTCTTGTTGCCATAATATCATACATTTTTTAGTGTAACAAAGCCGGCTTATGACGGACCGACGGTATATTTCTCTATCAGCCGCTTCCGGTACGCCTTGTCTTTTCCGGCGGCAAGGCTTGCCAGTTTGCGGATATTCCGGTTGGCTTTTTCCGCGACCTGCTCCACTGTCGGTCCGGGAGTCATGAAATCACGGCATCCGGCACCGCAATACCGCTGCTTCCCCTTGACCGTCCTGCCACAGGCCGGACACCGGCGCTTGCCGTCACGCTCCAGCACTTCCAGAATATTGGCATGAATGCCTTTCCACCATTCAATACGGTCTATGTCATAATCGTAGACGGTTATCGTGTTCCCGAAACTGCGGGCTTCGACCTCAACGGCAATGCCCTCATTTTCAAGGTAAACCTTCAATACCGGGTCTTCGTGAGGCTCACAGTGCCTGTCATACCAGATGATATAGGTGGGATCGTCCAGTTCGTCAGGCTCTCCCAGACAGAGTTCCGTAAGGCCGTTGTTCACGAGAATGTTGCGGATGGCGTCTTGTAAATCTTTGATACAGTCCATTGATATTTCGTTTTATGGTTGTTCCTCATTCGTCAGTTCATCTCCGAAGCGTGGCCGACGAACTGGAAGATATCGGCGTATTGTTCGCTGTAGATATAGAATCCGTCCCGTTTTTCCCCGGTCTCCGCATCTATTCCGTCAGCAAGGAGATATTCCCCGTCATCCGTCAGGTAGACATCGGTAAGCTTGATACGGGGCGTGTCGTGCTTCCCGTACAAGGTTGTCGTGACGGGGAAGTTGTTGTCATCGAGTTCCTCCTCTTCTGTAAGGCCGAGTGATACGCGGCCATATTGTGCCAGGAACTCCAGCATGAATTTCAGCATGGCTTGCTCGGCCTCGTGCAGCCGTCCGTCGATAAAGGCGTACTGGGTGGCGAACAGATGCAGCTTGTCGGCGCTCATTTTGTCCGGGGCTTTGCCCGGCTCCGCATTGTCTTTCTGTATTTTATCCATATCTGTCATATTGTTGGTTTCATGTTTCCAGCGGGGTGAAGGAGACGGTCAGTATCACTTTCTCGTCACCCAGGTTGAACACTTTCAGGCAGTCGTTACTGATAGTCCTTTTCAGGATGTCTCCCCGGTATCGGGAATTGCGTACCTTGAAGGTAAAATCATCAATGAACGAGCTGATGCAATGAAGCACGTGGTCGAATTCTTCCTTACCATACCGTTCCATTTCAGGGAAGATGCCTTTCAGATGCGCCCGCAGGCTCAATATGTAGTTCGGGGTCTTGCCCGTGATTTTTCCCGAGTATGTGATTTTGTATTTCCTGTCCATGATATGCCGTTCCATTTAATCGTTACTGTCATACCAGCCCTCGATCTCATCGAAATAGCCGTTCGAGTCCCATTCTTCCAGCAAGGTGGTCGGGTACGTCCATTCAAGGCTGTAAAACAGATCCTGGCACACCTCTTCATTACCCTTGCACAGGGCGAGCAGTGAGTTATGCGTGAAACAGCCGTCACTGCTCTCCGACACACGCCAGTCCTCACGGTCTTCTGCCGCGTATTCAGGTACATAGCACACTTCATCGGGGCGGTTGAGAAAGGCATCCTCGTTCTTGTAGATGTTTCCTTCCCCTCCGTATTCCAGTTCATAGAACACACCTTCCGGCGTTTCTATCCTGTTGCCAATCTCTATCATAGCGTTACCGTTTCGTGGGTATATATAATCACCATCCGGGAGGAGAGCACCTTGTCGCGTACCGTGGGGTTGGCGATTGCCCAATCGGAATGGAAATGCATGTCCGGAATGGATGCGGTGTCCACAATATCGCCCCCGTTTTCCAGATGGAGATAATCCGGCTGATACAGGTCGCAAAGGAATTTGCCGTCCGTATCGCTGATGGCGTATATCTTGCCGTCGAGTGCGGCCGTCATCTCCTCCTCGCTGCGGTAGACCAACAGGTATTTACAGCCGGTCTTCATCTCTTCCGCAATCCGCTTATGCAGTTCTTCAGGAGATAATTCACGCAGTCTTGACACGACCGCCCCGATACTTTCCACGGCATCGTAGCTGTCCAAGACATCATGGCAGGTCGTTTCAAACTCCTCTTTCGGACGACCCGCAAAATTGATGGTACGGACTTCCTGCCCGTGCCCGCCGAGCAGGTAAAAGGGCGTACCGTTCCATTGTTCCTTTCTGACAGAGAGCGGCCGGGAGCATTCCCGTGTCTGCCGGTTCACAACGGCATACAGTTCCAGACTTTCCCCGCATTCCATACGCAGGATATGCCGGGCGAACTCCGTAAATGTCATGATTTTGATTCCTTCCCCGTTCGCCGTGAAGAAATCCTGTCTTGTCTGTTTCATAAATCCGTTTTTTTAAGAGTAGGTAATCGTTTTGTATAAGGGGTGGAATACTCACCTCGTTTTGAAAAAAAAGACCGCCGCAGCCGTAGCCGCGACGGCCCGTCATCATTATGGCATGTGATGAACAGGTTCTATTTTCGTTATTCGGCCTCGTAGTACGGTACGCCGTGCCTTACCACTGCTTTTTCCATTTCTTCCCACCAGATTTCACTATGGCGGTCATTGTCAAAATCTATGGGCTTTCTTTTACCGAGCCGCAGCCGGTCCCGTGTCTCCATTTCCGTTTCGTACACAATCTGTTCCATTTCTTCGTCCGTAACATGGTAGGTATCGAACGGCTCCGGCAGAGATTCCAACTCCCTGCGTGACAGCTCGGATTGCCCGCAGGTGAAAACCTTGTCATAGAAAGCGTCATCTTTCGGCGGCAGTTCGGGTTCCTGTTCCGGCAGCACATCCAAATAATCCGACTCGTACAGGTAGTTTTCGTCGCGCCCCTTCGTCTGCCGGTTGTTCTTGAACTCTTCCAGATCACTTTCCGTCAGGCGGAATTCCTTCTTCTTACGCCGCAGGTACTCCATCATGTTTTCGAGGGAGGAGAACGGGGCTATGAGCTCCATGGAAGAACGGTTGTGCCAGGCATCGCTCCGGTACAGCAGGTAGACCTGCGGGCGGTTCCGGGCCGCCTCCTTACGGTATTCGCCGAACTCATACAGGGCGTTGTCGAAACTTCCGAATGCCAGCCGGACTTTGTCTTCGACGGATATGGACTCCCGGCATTCCTCGAAACGGCGTTGCACGTATCCGATGAAATCCACGTCTTCCAGAGTCTCCATGACCGTGCTGTCATCAGTCGAGAGCGCGATGTCAGCTCCTGCGAAATTGTCGGCTGACAGCACGTGTTTCTCTTCATTGTATTCGTCTTCCGCCCTGCAGACGGCCAGACCGGGCGTTTCTGCCTCGATCTCCACGACCTTACGGAGCGTCTCTTCGATAGCTATCCGGTATTTTTTCATTGTATGATGTTTATTTGTTTCAGTTCACGTTTGTAGTTTCTCAATGACGGCTTGTGCCCTTTCTCCCTTACGATCTGGCGCATCTGTGCAAAGGTGTATGCCTTCTCCATGTCCAGGCCGTAGTCCGTGGCGAATGCCGTCATTCCGATATAGCAGAAGCCGAACTTCCGGTGCAGCATGTCGGCCGTATAAGGAGTCATGTCTTCCGCCAAGGTTACGGGGACAGCCATTCCCCGGATCTTGAACTTCAAGCCCTCGATAAGGGTCCCGCAGTTGTCGCTGTGGTAGGTCAGGTCCCTGCGGCGGGCGCAGTAACCGATGGTCTCACCCATGAAGGTGTTGCGGAAGATTTCCGTACGGTTCAGGTCCTTCAACTTCTCGACACCGTAATAGCAGACCGCCTGTACGGCTTTCAACGCTTTGTCCACACGGGGTTTGACAAAGCGGGGGTCGTTTTCCGCCACGATCTTTTCCAGCCACGTGCGGTGGAAGGTTCCGACAGGCACGTCGAACACCTTCTCCGGCGTGCAGTATTTTGAATCCGACCGCGTCATCATCAGATGTGCCGAGGACGGCTCGTATTGTTCTTTCAGGTAAAAGGCCAGACAGGTATTGCCGACTTTGCAGTAAGTATAGTCGTCACGGCTGTTTTTCAGCGACAGCATCGTGGTTTCCCCGCCGTAGAACTTCTCGGGCAGTCCGGTCTGTCGGCAGAACTCCGTGAGGAAATGTCCGGGGATGGCATGTGCATAACTGCGCTCCTGGTAGCACTCCTTCGCCATTTGCGGAGTGATGAACCGTTTGGCAAAGTCACAGATATGGTAATGACCGTAATCATACGCCGCCTGCGTGTTCGCGGAGCTCTGGAACTTTTTGGGCATCTGGCGGAACCAGCGGAAACTCGTCCCGTGCTCCATGCAGTAGTCGACAAATTCCCGCGTCCATACATTTTCAGGAAATTCGGGACAGTTGCCGTTTCTTCGGATGAATGCCTTGCACACTTCCACCGAGAGCAGGGATTGTTCAGTTTCCTCGTCGATATAGCAGTTCGTCTCCCGTTTGCTGTTATCGATGGCAATGACCAGTCTTTCCGGTGTCTTGAACCGCTTCGGCAACTCCCCGAACATGTAAGGGTGTTTCTCCATCAGCCGGTCCGCCAGCATGTCGTCCAGATATACCGACAACGGCTTGAAAAACTGGGGGTCTGTGATGAAGTTTTTTCCTTCGGTCGAACAGACAGCCGCATGGAGAATCTCATAGGAATAGAACCGGGCGGGAACAAGCGAGAGGTCATGTTCCGCCATCTTGCGGTAGTATGCCGCAGTCTTGAAACGGGACGGCACGACGGCATCGGTAACCGTGCTCAATATTTTCATCCCGTCGAGCATCCCGTAATAGAACTCTTGAGTCTTTACCTCAACGGGGACATATCCGAGGATAAGCCCCGTTTTCATGACGGCGTCTGTCCTGCTGTCCGTGTAATACGGGTCGTAAATATAGCTGCGCAAGGCCAGGTATGCCAGTTGCGCATCCCAAAGGCGTTCAGGTATGAAGGCGAGAATGTCGAAATCCCCGCGTCCGTTTCGGATGACCGCTTCTGCCATTTCTCGGGTAACCATTGCTTCGGGAACGGCCGTGATATTCTTCGGTTTTTTGCGCATGGCGTAGTCACAGACTGCTCCCGAACGGTACGCCTCCGGAATATTGCGCAGCTCGAAGCTGTGCCAGCTCTCCGTGCTGCCCGCGATGATTCGTTCTATACGTCCGGGTGTGAGGAAACGTCCCGGAATATGGCTCAGCACCTCTATTTCCTTGCTTTCGACGGCTGCTTCCACGATCTCTTCCGTGAACAGGTGTTCCGGCAGCCATTCTATGGCCGATACGATGTTATTGTGCCGCATACAGTTTCTTTTTAAGGTTGGACGAACGGACGATTCTCACAAGGCGGCACCCCCGGTAGACATAGAGTATCCTGGATTCCCGTTCGGCGAGTTCCTCAAGTCCCTGCCAGTGCTGCGGTGTATTTATCTTTTCGAGTCGGACATGGTTGTTCACATATACCGTGATCGGTTTCATGCTGTCATGGGAGGGCGTATCTTCGACGAAGAGCGGCTGTTCACAGTATTCTCCCTTGTCCATGACATGCCATCTGCCGTTATCGAACAGGAGGCACGTGTCCTCCATGCGGCCGAAAATGTCTGCGTTGTCCGCGATGCGTGATGCGGATTGCCGCGGTGTTTCCCGTCCGTCACGGATCTTTGAAAAACAGTGGACGGTATCGCTGGTTCCTGTCCATTTTCCATAGGGTGACGGTCCCAGTTTTTGTATGTCGCCCAGCGACAGCAGGGCATCTACCCGTCTGTCATTGGGATAGAACACCCGGAGTTTCCTCACAAGGTCTTTTGAAAGCGTCTCATGGAGCGCCTTGATGTGCCGGACACTGCCGTCCGGCAACAGTTTTCCGATTTGTATGCTCATAATAGTGCTATCTCTTGTTGTTGAAGTATAGCCGGGTCGTCCTTCTTTCGATTGACAGTCCGGCTTGAAAATTATGATTTACAGAAGTCTTCGGACTGGTATCCGGCCATGTCCGGTACGGAACCGCGTGTCATTCCGTCCTGTCGTCTTCCCGTCTTTTCATTTTCAGTTCCCTGCCGGTTGCCGTGCGGCAGAGCGGCAGTTTCCCGGAAGCGGTTTGCTTGCATCCCTCGACGAGCCGTCCTTCAGACACCATTTTCCCGTACATTTCCCTGATATAACGGTATGCCGGGGAGGTGTTCGAATAAACGGACTTCCCACGGAGTGTCTTGACACGCAGCTTTTCGACGAGTATTTCCAGCACCTGCTCCCGGCTCTTGTACAGGTTCCGGCGCTTGGTGCGGAAGGCGTCGAGAAAGACACCCCCGATAGTCATGTCATGAGTCTTGTGGTAATACGCGAGTTCTTCCTCCTCCGTCAGGTCGAGAATCTCGCCGTAAGTGTCAGTACGTAGGTACCGGAAGGTCGTTCCTTGTGCCAGAATCTTCTCGATAAGCTCCATGTGCTCTTTAAGAACAGGGCCCGATAACGATTGGGGATGACAGTACAGGCATGTCTTTCCGAGATACACCTCGGGACAACCGTCTTTGTATTTGTTTTCCTTGATGCTGAACCCTGTTTCCGTGAAAAGGCGCTTTACCTCGTCGAAGAAGCGTCCGGCTTTCTCTTCCGGCATGCGACCGCCGTCATAGCCGGACTCGACGCGGAAGTATGTGTCGATATATATCGGTGTGTCCATTTACAGTTCTGATTTTGATATGTTATATAAAGCATAGCCCGGAACCTCCCGCTCGGGTTCCGGGCATCGTTGAAAATATTCTCATAGACGTATGGAATCGAACACTTTGTCGATGTCCTCCTGCGCCAGCCCGATGTAGCGCCGGGTGGTTTCCAGGTTGGAATGGCGGAATATCTGGTTGAGCAGGATCAGGCCCTCGGCCGAGCGTCCCATCAGCTCGTAGACATAGCGCCCGAAAGTCTTGCGGAAGGTATGTGTGGAGAATGCCCTGATCGGCAGCCTGTACCTTACCTTGAATACCTTGAGCAGCCTGTTGATGTATTCCAGCGAGTAAGGTTTCCCGGTACGCGGGCTGAGAAAGATGTACTGTTCGGGGGCGGGTTGTCCGAGCATCTCGTACAGGAAACGGTTCTTCTCCTGCACGTCCCTGTTGAACTTGATCAGGCGGTTTTTCTTTGTTTTCTGCTCGATGCGGGTCATGGTGCTTTTTCCTAAGATGTCTTTCCAGCGCAGGGTCCTCACGTCGGAGGCCCTGCATGCCGTGCAGAACGACAGCCAGCAGTAGGTCTCCCACAGGTACTCGCCGTCCTTCTCAAGCCCGCGGACCAGCCTGTTATATTCCGCTATGGGCAGGTAGTCGGCTGTCGTCAGTTGTCCCTTGATTCTTGTCACGTGGCAGCCTTTTAAGATTCCGGCAACCCTTCCGAGAGCATCAGCTCGGCCAGCGCCCCGTTCTGGGGAATCATGGCCGGAATGTCCGTACGTCCGGGCTTGTAGATTTCGGTTGCCACGTTATAGATATCCCACGCCGTGAGCGTCTTCTTCTCTTCGGTGAGTTTGAGCAGGTCCTCGGTGAAGATGGAAATCTGGGACTGGTTCAGGGGATAGGTCTCCACCTTGGACGAAAGACGCTTGTCGGAACTGTCATGCGATACGCGCAATGCTGTCAGCAATCCGATGTAGGCGTACATCTCCACCGGGGTAATTACTTTCGCTTTCAGGCGGCGGATGCGTTCCCTGTCCTCGTTCATCTGTACCTCGAAGTTCGAGAGCCACTCGTCTACACGACCGAAAAGCTCTTCGGTGGTGACTTTGTCTTTCCCGTAGTTCGACACACTGCGTTCGGGGGAGAGGATGCACTGGTTGTGGCACACCCTGACGCACGGGCCGATGGCCGCCTGGATGCCGTCCTGATGGAAGGCGATGACAAGCGTCGTGGTCAGCTCGTCCGTTTCCCATTCCTTAATGCGGATGGTCGTATAAACGCGGCGCAGGATATGCGCCTCGACGGCCATCGCCCCGTACTTTTGTTCCACCTGGGGCAGGACGACCACGCCGGGCTGTGCCTTGTTCTTGTTCTGGGCGGCGAAGATTTCCTCCACCTCGTAATTCAGGTTGTGTTTCTGGCAGATGTCCGCCATGCGCTCTATCACCTCGTAATGGTAGATTCCCTTGAGCGGGTTGCCATAGATGTCATTTTCCTTGTGTGTGCGCCGGAGCGTGTCGAGCGTCATCACCTCGACGTTGTTGTTCTGGAAATCGAACTGCACGGGGGCGGCCGTTGTTGCTAATGCTGTTGCCATAATGATTGATATTAAAAAAGTTATACAATAAGAAAGGCGGTGAACCGTTGTCCATCGCCTTTCCGGAATTCATTTTGCGGTTTCAGGCAGGTAACGCCTGCATATCAGGTCCGTGATACTCGGGTAATACACGTTGCCATAAGTTCCGTATGGTCCGAAACGGGCAAGGAAGCGGAAGTAAAAATCTACCGGACGCCGGTAGCTCGTCTGTATTTTGGTTTTCAGCAGGCGGTAGGCGTACTCGTCAGAATTTTCCACCTTGACCTTGCGTCCGTTGAAATAATAGTTTCCCTCCTTATCTGAAGAAAACGATACCTCTTCCTTTGCCGGACGCTCGCCGGCAACGACCCTGAAGAAGTCCTCCAGGGAGCGGCAATCCTGGTATTCTACCGGAATCGTGTCGCCCTCTCGCAGTTTCACGTCCAGTTTGTCAAGCAGTGTCTTGATGGCGGGCGTGTAGATATTTTCGGATTGGAAGCATCTTGTATCCCGCCAGTATTTCTCGAAAAGAGAGCCGGTTTCAAGGAGTAGGAACAGGGTTTCACGCGCTGTCTGCGGTTTATCGGCCAGATATGGAATATACTCGGTCACCAGTATGGAAAGTGAAAGATACTCCTCCGGTTGCAGTTCGCTCTTCTGGTGCAGGTTACAGTGCCTCTCGAGCAGGGAGTCGATGTCGGCTTCCCGCAAGCTTTCGTCCGTCCATACCAGGCAACCTTCTTTCTTGCAGGCGGGACATTTATCCGCTCCATACGGCAGGAGCATCACCTTGCCGCAATCGGAACAGGTGACCAGGTCGCCTCGTTCCGTATAAACATCTACCGTTTCCATTCTCAATCCTCCGCGTAAGGCCATTCAAGGCAGCAGTCATTGCATACGGCCACGCCCTCGTCACTCAGAATGTCAATATCTGTGCCCCCACATTCGGGGCATACCGGTACCTTTTTCTTGTCCATTCGTCGCTCTGCCGCTTCTTCCGTCAGAAGCAGCGGCACCCAGTATGCCGATGTGCCGAAATCCCGTATCCCGTTTTCATCCTGTATGGGTTCACAACCTTTCGTTCCCATGTATTTCTGGGAGTCCGGCCAACACACGGCACGGTAACACTTGTCCCGTTCGGGAGATTTGCCGGTATGGCGTATATAGTCTTCCTCGGGCACGTAAAGCGCCCCGTTCTCCCCGCTTCCCCATGCCGGATAACCGGTTCCTTCTTCCTCGAAAGGAGCACTTTCCTCGGGAAATTCCACGAGTGCATATAACTTGTCATCCCATGCCAGGGAACACTCGCCGCAGTGGAACCGACTTTCGTGAATATCATAACGGATATTTTCCGAATTGCATTTCGGACAGATAATGTCTTTTGTTTTTACTTTCGGGAAACTCAGGATTTCTCCGGCAATGATTTCCATGCTGGGCCAGAACAACTGTTCGCAGTAATCGTCGGCCATCTTTTCCGCCAGATTCTGCATGTCGTCATCGCTGATCTTTTCCACATCGAAACCTTGTCCTTCCAGGTCATCGCGGTGGACGGACGTGATAGGGAAATACCCGGCGTTCAGCTCCCGGATAAATTGTCTTTCCTCTTCTGTCGGTTCGGGTAAGTTGTTGAAATATTCCCTGAGCCGTTGATAAAGTTCTCTTACCATAATTATATTCCTGTTTTTAATCTAATATCCACCAGTCGAGGACCAGTAGTTCCGGTCCATGATTTTTTCAAGTTCGAGGTCGGAACGTTCTTTCCAGAGGTCGAAGTCATCAAGCAGCTCCGTTCCGTCCTCCAGAGAAAGCACAGTATCCTCATTGTCAAACAGATAGTCTTGTATGTCATATCCGGACGGATAACGGTTTTCCCGGATGATTTCTTCTGCAATTTCCTTGTCCATTCGGTTGCCATTTTTTCAGTTCGCCGGTATTGTAACCGGATTCATTTGTTTTGTCTTTTCCTTGTAAAACCTGTCGATGGCAAGGAAGTAGTCCTCCGCATCCCAATCAGTGCCCGCATGCTCAGTCTCGAATTCTTCCGCCCACTGGACGATCTCGGCATTGACGGCACGGGAGTCCCTGTCCTCCCACAGGTTGTCCGCCCCGGCATTGTAGGCAAGGTCCACGACAGCCTCCTGCAACTTGTTGTAGCCGTTACACTCTCTACCGTTGGAACGCAGCCATAAGTCCACGTCGACGGCATCCTCTTCCGTCGTCCCATTGTGCAGGCACAGGCACTGCCCGTTGCCGTTATGGCATACGAGGACCGGCCGTTTGGTGTCGGGGCATATCCGTACCAGCAGCTCATTGGCGGCAAGTGTTTCCGTATCATGCCCATTGAGCATTGCAGGAAGCGCCTGGCTGACCAGACTCAGGATTTCCTGTTCCTCCTTTGTCCCGGACGGCTTGGAAGCCAACAGGTTCTGTATGCGTTTAAGAAGATTGTAAATCATAATCAGCAGTCATTATGTTCTTTCCAGATTTTACGTTTCTCGTCATAGCCCTTGTTTTCCCACCATTCATTGCAGGTTTCGGCAAACCCCTGATGGTTGTCTCCGGCCGGACACTTGTCCTGACGGCAACCCGTGATCTGTTCCATTTGATTTGCGTCCAACGAGTTCCACCATTCCTCCATGCGTTCTTTGAACTCTTTTAAAGTACAGAATGGCTGATGGTCCTCGCATTCGTCGCACCAGTTATCATAGCGGTCTATACCCGTGGTACCGATGAATGTACGGGCATTCGGATCCACCCATGCCTGGGTCTGTATATTGTCTGAACCGCACCCCTCGCATACGACAATCTCGTCGTCATTGACATCAGCGGAGATGAACCCGTGTTCTTCCAGCCAGTGGGCAATCTCAAGCAATCCCTCGGTCTGTACCTGTCCGATGGGCTCATCGAAATCCTCGCCGGCTTCGCCGTTGAGCGTGCAGAGCAGTTTGCCGTTCCCGTCGATGAAAAGTTCATAAACGGTCGCACTTTCATAACCGCCGTATCCGTAAAAAGCGGAATTGTGGACCACCACTATCGGGGAGGTTTCATACTCCGCTGATTCCGCCTCCCGGTAATGTACGCCGCAGTTGCGGTAGAACGTGCCGATGATGTTGTTCTCCTTCTTCACGGCGTCGCGGATTTTCTCCATAAGTGATCTTCTGATGGAGATGATACTGAGGTGCGCATAATCCTTACGGAGACGTCTGTACACTTCCTGCTCGAAGTTGCCTCGAACAGAGTCGAAAGGGGATACGCCGGCGTTCTCCCGGATATATTTGTCCTCGTTAAAGTTGTAGCGCCGGCAGACAATATTCTTGACGCGGCGGAATTCCTCTCCGGCAAATTTGAGGATACTGTTCTCGCCTAGCGAAGTCGGAAAATAGCAGCGGGGCATGTGCACTGTCATTTCACGGTAAAGTGTGTCATCGTCTTCCGGAAAGGTTCTGTCTGTTTCCGGCTTTGTAGGTTTTTCCTGTTCCATGTTGCTTGTTTTTTATCTGTAGTTGAACAATTTCCGGTTTGCCGCCCGTTGCATGGCGGTCACCATATTCTTATGTCATAATCTTTAAAATAGTATTCCAACTCTTTTAATCCTTCCAAAGAGTGCAGCTCGTTCTTTCCGGTCACTTCGATGTCGACGGATACTGCATTTTCATCTTTGATGTTTACTTTGGCATTGTCAAATACGCATCTTACATATTCTGCAATGCATGAGGCAGGCAGGTCGTTTTTTACAATATTAAGTACCATATTATTTATTGTTCATTAAATGTTTGCTACGTCCATAAACCGGGCACCGCTTGCGGTATCTGCATTCGCCCCGGGCCGCGTCGGTATGCGCCCGGTGCCATTCATCCCAGCTCTTCACTCCATTGTCTGTAAGGAATATGATCAGTTGCATGCAGCAGAAACCGCGTTCCTCACGTTTCCGGTCATGAAGGTTGGCCAGCCCGTTATCTTTAGGTTTCATACAGGTTTGATGTTACGGCAGGTTTGCTCGAAACGCCTTCATGGCATATCATTAAAACCATGAGACATGCACATAGGCATCGCTTTGGTCACTGCCGTTGATTAGACAATCGAGTACTTCGATAAACTTTTCCCGGTCCATCCCGACCTTTGCCAGGCAGGAATAAAATTCTTCGGCATTCTGCCGGAAGGTTTCATCCTGTTCTGAGATATGTTTTCTTAGCTGCTGCAGACCCGAACGGGCTATTTCGAAGTCATCGGTATAGGCGTCTTCTGCGGAGTTATCAACTTCGAACATTGTCAGGATATCATAAAAGATATCCTGACCGTCCCCGCCATACATACCCGGATATTTGTATTCGATTTGCCAAACTCTGGCTACATGTAGTTTTCTGGCCATTATCTTTTCATTTTTCGGATTTGTTGTCTTATGCAGTGCAGCATCAATTCGATACCACGGATGCTTTCCTCATTCTCTTTCAGTTTGTAATAGTAGGCGTTCGCTTCGTCGTAGTCTTCCCGTGCCTTGCGCAATCTGCATTCCTTGGCGTCACGGACCTGTTCATGGGACAGGTCGTAACCGATGAACTCGTCCATGAAACAGGAAACCGTACGCCCGTAATAGTGGTCCGTGCGGGTTTCCACCGCAGTACGGATGATGTCGTCGCACCGCCTTCCGAGTGTCCGGAGTACGTCGCTGATATGCCGGTCATGGTACTCGTAACCGAAGAAACGGGTATACCACTCGTGTTCCTGCCGGTTTGTCTTCCCCGCGTAATACTCGTACCATTGGGCGTCGCACTTGGTGTGCCTCTGGGTAACCTTGAATATGGCATACTCTTCACCGATCCATGTAAAACGTGAGAGTATCTCACTCGCTTCTTCCTCATAGTAGCTATCCCGCCAATTCAATTCTTCGGTCTGGCTGAGCGGGAGGAATGACTGTTTGGTGATCCACTGCCCGAAACCTTTGTGCGTGACATGCGGAAGCACTTTCACGACCTTGCTCCATGCCTCGTTGCAGGCTTCATCCAGTGAAGGGAAACTTTCAGGAAAGCGTTCCCTGTCCGTTCCGTCTCGCAACACCTCGTTCCAATCTTTGTCGCAGACAATGAGGGTGAGGTCCTCCCTCACATGGCAGTCGCGTTCGCAATAGCCGTAGGGAGCATCGCAGAGCGTGTACCACTCCTTCGGTCCATAACCGTCGTCACGTCCCAGATAGCGTCTGGGCTTCCCCTTCTCTGTCTGCACCTCCCATACTTCCGTGCAGTTTCCACGGTCGATATGGTGCAGGCGTACCCTGATTTCCTTGTTATCTCGTTTTTCTTCCATGTCGTTCATTTTTAGTATGGCCTGTCTTTTTCTTTTCGAGAATCCGGTAGATTTCTTCAAGGTCATGCTCATTGTCTATCGGTTGCCCGTATTCCGTATCCACGATGACCACCCTGGCATTGGCCAGGTGACATCCTGCTATCGTCTTGTCATAGTCGCTCCATTCAGGATTGATTTCTGTTACCGTGTCAAATTCAAGTCCGTATGATGTCTTCATTGTATTTCCAGTTATTATGCGTATTTTTCTATTTTATGCTGCCGCTTTGTTCTGCCCGTCGATAATATGCCTGCATTCGGCTTCCAGTTCTTTCATACATTCCGTACCATAGAATCCCCAACAACTGTCCAGTTCATTGTCATCGTCACTTTCCGGCATGATGCGATACCCGAAAACTTCCCCGGTATAGTAGTTGTCAAGGGTACTGATTTCGTCTTGCAGGTATCCCTCGATCCGCTTCCTGCGTTTCGCGGTGATGTTCTTCCACCCGTATTCCCGGCGCACCTTGTCCAACGGTACCGCGATGATTCCGAAAAATCCGGAATCCCACGGGCAGCTGAACGGCGAGGTGGATATTGTAATGCCGCCATGGTCGTAGAGGTAGACCGGCAGGGCGATATATTCCTTCAGGAACGATTCCCGGAAATTTCCGATATGCCCTTCAAAAACCTTGTCGATATCGAAGTGGTCATCAAACTCCTTCTCCGGGCGGTAGCGACGATGTGCCGTATAAAGCGTACCGAGATTGTCATACGCTTCACGCGGGCTTCGGGCGTCATCATCATAATAGATGTTGATGCGATACCCGTTATATTTGATTTGATTATATAGATTCATTTGCCTGGGTATTATGTTTTGTTACAAAGTCTTACAAATTGTTCCGTAATCTCGTCCCGCTCGAACTCGTCGCAGTTCAGGTCGAAGAATATACCCGAAGCCGCGAGCATGTCACGGGCTTCTCCGTAGGTAAGGTCGTTCCTGTGCCTGTATCTGTCCACCATATCCCGATGTTCGGCTTCCGCCCGGTCGTGCAGCCTCATTTTATACTGCCTGTACCATGCGGGGAACTGTTCCTTGGAAACCATATGTTCCAGCTGCAAGTCCCGGTATCTTCCCGGTGCCAGCAGGATGTGGCTGTCAATGTAGGACTTCGCCTCGGCTATGATTCCCTCCCTGGTGAAGGGACGGTGGGAGCGTGCCGTGAAATGCACCCATCCACCATGCAACGGGTGTTCGATTTCAATCTGCACACCCTGCCTCCTGACATGTACCACGATATAGGCGGTCTGGCCGGGGAACATATCGTCCTTGAGGCTCACTTCCCGGCAGGCCGGCGGGTCAACATGGATGTAGTGGTCCTGCCTTGCGCCCTCGAGGAACCTTTCAAGCTGCCGCATCGACTGGCAGTAGATGAATGTCCCCACGCGGCACTGGCCTCGGCGGATGTCGCCGTAATAGTACTTTCTTGCCCTTGCTCCGGTAATGCGGGACTCGTCCGATGCCTCGAAATAGCTCCGGTAGGTATCGTCCGTACGGCAGAAATCATATATTTCCTGAAAAGTCCTTGTTTTCATTTGTTACTCCTTTTTATGTATTGTCTTCTTCCGGCGGGGGAAATTCCCCCGTCCTGTAAAATATCTCTCCGAGACGGTCAGCCTGTTCCGCCAGACCTCTCTTCCGGACAGCCGACACGGCATCGCATGCGGCCTTTTCGTACATGCCCAGCAGTACCGCCTCGGGCAGGCGTTTCGTCCGCCACACCTCCTGTGCGGTGGCGAGCATCTCCACCTCGCAGCCCAGATGGGCGGCTGTGAGGATAATGACGGCATTGCCGATAAAGTTCGGTATGCGTTCTTCCTGTTGTTCTCCTTTCATTGTTCCGTGCCTTTAATCCGTTTCGAACTCGTCTTCATAGACCTCGATCTCCTTCCCGCTCTCGCAGATGCGTACCAGCCAGGTGTATTGGAGCCGTTCCAACAGCTCTATACGGCGATAGCCCTTGTAGGGCACTTTCAGCGTTGCAATGTCTCCCGGTTTCATGTCAGGCGGGTATTTCAAACTGGACATGGAAATGGAATTCGCTTATCAGGCTGCAGATCTGCGGTACTGATTTAGGATCCTCCCCGTAAGGGTAGAAGATGGTCCGGCAACGTGTCAGGCATCGGATACCCTGTTTTCGTAACCGGTACAGCAGGTAGGCCCTGCGTCGTAGTTGTTTCTTGCTCATCGTATAAAGGATTATGTCGTTTTGATTAGAATAGCGGTGTGGTCGTCAAACAGGGGCATCTCTTTACGTTTTCGATGTAATGCCTCCATTGAAAGATGCTCATCTTGTGTTAACAGGGATGAGCATCATTTCAATGGAGGGAGTACTAATTTATTCTGACCCGCCACACCGTGCCGCCTACCGGGCGGATGGAGATGACGGCCTATTTCTTACGCCATGCCGCCATCTTCTTTTTGATGTTGATATTGTTGTCCGCCAGCATTTTTTTCAGGACTGCCAGCAACCGCCAGCCTTCTCCGTTTTTATACTCTTCCGCCTTGGCTGACAGGAACGCCAGTGACTGGTACTTGTCCAGACGCCGACCCCGGTCATTGACAGCCGTGCAACCGTGGAAACGAATCAGGTTCTGCATGGTAAAGAACGCCCCGGCTCCCTTATAGGCATCCATCCATGCCTTGCTTTGAGGAGTGCCCCATGGCAGCCGGATACGACGGTCATTGAACTGTCTGACCGCGTTGTAAAGCTGTGTGGCGTCCAACGCGTGCCTGATGTGGGTTATCGCGATGGAAAGCGGGTAGTACAGTTTGGATTGCAGGTCCTCCACGAAAATATTACGGCCGTGTATACGCTTGTAGGGAACTCCCTTGCATTTTCTTGTTTCCAGGTTGCCCACGTGTTTTTTCAGCGCGTTGACATAGTCGCTCGCGATGGCCAAAACCACATCACGGTTGAACCAGCGGTTTCTCTCGGCAAAACCCGTGATGTCCTTGTGTTCCATCTTCATCTGGGCGTGCAGCTCGTTCAAGAGCATTTTCCACTGGTAATCATAGCCTTTCCGGTGAATCATCTCGGTCACCCCTGCCGGCTCTTTTTCACGGTAATGCGTGTATGACATCATATGGAACATTTGTGCCATGACCCACCGGCGGAAGAGTCGGTTGTTGGGAACGGTACCCTGTGCCATGATGCTGCCGAATATCGGGTCGTTGTCATCCAGGATGGTAAGTTTCCCGTCTTTGTTGGAGGCGATATACTCGCCGCCCTCGGCTCCCTGCATGGCGAACAGGCAGCTCACGTCCACACCGGCACCGCGGAGTGCCTCGATACGCTCCCGCGCCCCTTTGGGAAGTCCGGCGGGAGAATTATGGCCGGCCACCACCGGATAGACGGTGCCCAAATCCGAATTCTTGCCGATAACGGTGCCCGTGGCGGCAAATTCCTTGTCCGCGATGGCGAATTCCGTGCCGCATCCGGGGCACAGGACTTTTGTTTCTTGTTTCTTTCTGCTCATTGTGAATTTGTTAATAGTTGATTACTTCCGGGTTCCACCCATTTTCTGAGTATCACCAGGTCCTTGTCTTTTTCGCTTTGCCAGAACCATTTGCCCATCGTTTCGGGATTCCATGTGAACCCGCCTATAATCCGGCAGAGGATATAGAATTCCAGCTCGAATTGCGCGGTATCCCGGTGTTGCCCGTACAGCATGTCCCCGTCCTCGAGGTCACTTTCGGGCAATGCCATGAAATACCGGCGGGACTTGCTCTGGCTGCGCTCCGATGGTATCGAATGTTTATAGCGGCGGTACAGCTCCTCCACATCCGTGAAAAAATCCCCGCAGCCGTACTCCGGCAACCACGGAGCGCCATCATACCTGCCGTTCCGTATCATGTGTCTCCCGTTTACTTTTAAACTTCTGGACTGGAAATCAATCCGGAAATTTGCGCCGTTTTCTATGGCGGTGACGGTTTCTCGGTAAATATCTTCCATTTTCTCACCTGTTTACAATTAATGGCACTCAAACCCCTAGCGCGTATCTTTATAGTCCTGATAAATACAGTAGGACTTCGGTCCTGAACCAGGTAGTTGCCTGGCTCAGGACCAAGCTTGAATACTGTATCTTGAATTTGGGTCCCTCGTGCATATGCGGTCGCGCTACCTTCTGTTCAGGGGACTCATCCGGACGGCACATCCCTTTAAAAACCTGATACGGGCCGCGAGTACAGCTGGAACCTGTGTCATCTGTCGTGTTAGCAGGAGATGACACAGGCTCCAGCCGTGTGAATTGCGGCTCTGTTGAAATCCCGGCCTTGCCCCCTTTGCCCTGTGCTGTTCTTTTTGCGGTTCCCGGAATGCCGGCACGTTCCTTTACAGGTCCGATGTCTGCTGTGGCGGAAGCCGGAATGGCGCCGTCGTATAACGTTAGGGATACGACGGCGCGAGACGGGCTTATCGGGGACAGCAGGCTGAATCCATTCCCCCGAACCGCACGTTCCCGTGCTGGAACAGACTGAAAGTTCTCATAATACCGGCACATGGCTTTATGCTTCCGATGTATCCCGCGTATGGGTCTTCTGCGGAGTCCGAAGGCGACGGTCAGCCGCCTTCAGACTCGGAAAGAAGACGTTGGTACGCGGGATGCCCAAACCTATTCCTTGAACTTTCCCGGTGTGCTCCGGTAACGGGTGCGGGACAGACGGCACATGACTTTAATTTCCCGATACATTACAGGCGCAGCCAGAATCGAGATGGGATTAACCGGGTGTTAGACCGGTTAATCTCGATATGGATTCTGGTTATAAGCCTGTAACGTTGAATAGCCTGCCCGTCCACCCGTTCTGCCGTGTGCCCGGCGTAACTTATAGCGATGCCACCAGCGTGTTGTACACCGCCCGGCTGGTCAGAAGGGCGTTACGCATGCAGCCGACAGTCAGGTAACCCGGTATGTCCCGGTCTGTTTTATCGCGGTTGGCCTTCACGTTGCGTCCCCGTCCCCGGACGATGCAGCCATCCGGTTTGGTTCGGACATATCCCAGACCGCCGATCTTGCACCTGCCCGTCTGAATGGCTCTAAAGCAGTCCATCACGAACTTGTTCAGCTCGTTGAGGTCACTCTTCACATTACAGACCGGCAATACCTGTATCGCCCAGCTGAACTCGCCCTTGTACAGGTAACGGTTCACGGCGTCCACGGCTTTTGCCAGTGTCGTGTCCCGGCAGCGGATTGTCCGCCGCTCGATCTCGTGCTGGAAGGTCTTGATGCGTGATGACGAGAGCGAGACCATGCCGCCCTTGATACTGAATCCTAAGAACTTGAACCAGACATCGGCTGCCAGGTATTCCACTTTCTTGGGATTTAGCTTCATGGATTTATCTTCCAGGCGTTTTTGGAGTGTGTCCATCGCTTTTTCATAATCCTTGCCGATAAAAAGCATATCGTCGGAATACCGGACGTAGTAGCCGTTCATTTGTGACAGTTCCCTGTCTAGGTCGTAGAGCAGTACATCCGCCAGCCAGCTAGCCACAGCACAACCCTGTTTCAAGGATTGATACTTGCTTTGCAACCGGTTATCTTCATCGAAATAGAGGTCCGAGTGGTAATATTTCCTAAGTACGTCTATCAGGGCAGACTGGCCGTGTTTGGCCTCCACCTTGTCGAACGCCTCGTCGATGAACCGTATCGGAACACTGTCGAAGTATTTGGAAAGGTCGGACTTCCAGCCCAGACAGCCGCTATTGCCGGTTTCTGTCATCCGGTGGCTGACTTCCGTAACTACCTTGCCGCACCCTATACCGGTCTGGTAGGACTTGCACGAAGAGTGCAGCATCTCCGGCATCAACTCGAAGAGCAGGTCGTTGGCGATACCCAGTACTACGCGGTCCATCGGCTCGTTTACGTACACTGTGCGGAACTCACCGTTGTCCTTGGGTATCTGCGCCGTGTGGGGAGGGGAAATCTCGTACTTTCCCCGGCGCATGGCATAGGCCATCGCCATACGGGTATGCTCGTCGGTCAGCCGAATAAGTTGGTCTTTCCTAATGTCTTTCAGCACGCCTTTCTCAATGGCCTTCGTCCACTGGCCTATGTCGAAGAACATTTGCAATATCTTGTCTTCATTCATAGCACTCAAAACTTTTTTGGGAAAGGATAAAATTCAGTATGTCCATGCCGGATTCTACGTCACATTCCTGCTCGTACTCCTCGCCCGTGTAGTAACTGTAACCCATGATGAAGATTTTCCCGTCTTTCCGGAGCGACGCGTTCGTGATGACCAGTTCCACGGGGTCACGGTCCACAACATGGAGATAGGTCGAGGATTGTTCACCGTTGTCATCAAGGCTGCCGCCACACTCGGAAAGCAGCTCCACGGACAGGGCGTAACATTTTTCATTCAGGGCTTTCTCCGCCACGTGATGGTTGTTCATCTCTTCCGTAAGTGTTCGGATGCGGTCACCGCGTCTCTGCTCGGGAACCGGTTCGAAAGCGGTTTCGAACATCCAGACAGGCATCCATTTATGGAAGACGGCGGGTCCCAAGCGGCATATGTAAACTTCATCGTTCTCTTTCTCCGTCTCCGGGATATCCATTCCCGAGGCTCGTGCTGCCGCTACGCTCATGCGCTCGAAACCGCCGAGGCAGGAAGGTGCCGACTTCAAACGGTAGGGACGGATGTTTCCTACAGGGACACCCATTGACATAAGTAGCATCCCCTTAAAAGTGTCGGTAACGGGAGTGGTTTGCTGTTTGTTCATTCTTTTATTCATTTTCTGGTCTTTGTACATACATTATGATTTCTCACGCATCCTCCGCAAGGGCTACAAGCCGCTCTTCCGGCAGCAGGAACTCCTCGTCCGTGAAGTAATAGCAGATTTTCCGGTCCACGGCCTCCGCCTCGTCCGATATGGGTGCGCCGTCTTTGCCGACCAGCACGTCTTGCAGACCCGTTACAGAGACTAGGGTTTTGTATTCCCCGCCCGTTCCACGGAACAGCGTCAGTTCCCTGACAAAATATTCCCTGTCATTCCATGTGATAATCTCAAACATTTCCTCCACTTCCGGGAACAGCCGGCACAGGACCGGAAACAGTTTGCAGGCATCGCTCCGGAGCATCAGGAAGACACATTCCATCAGGCATAGTCCGGCATCTTTGAGCATGGGCAGCAATACGTCCGTGCCTGCTCCGTTTGCCTCTGCCACTATCAGGGCTTTCCAGTATCCTTCCTGGAATGAGTCCGTCCAAGGGATGAGTTCGGCTGCCCTGACGGAATAGGAAACCGCGATTTCTTCCGGATTGTCCTCGTCCGTGGAAATCAGTCCTATTTTCGTGTCATCTTCGACAGGCTCCTTTACCGGCAGGCAGACTTTCATTTTCCGGAACGTGTCCGTGTCCTCGTCCGCCCAGTTGACAAAGCCGCCGAATCTTATAAAATCATATCTGCTCATTTGTCATTATTGTTTATTGTTATTTACCTTACAATTCTTCCGGTTCTCCATCGTTGATACTCCGGTAGAAACGGTCTCCGTCCGCCCACTTCTTGGCGGTGATAGCCAGCTCGAAAGCTTCCTCTATGGAAAGGCCGTCGGCGGGAAGGGCATCAAGGAGTTCTCCCATGCATACGTCATTCTCGCGATACTCTTTCTGCACCTTTCCGAGTGTCATTCTGCCCTTGTCCGTCTTTTTACGCCACAAAAGCATCTGTTGTATCCAATTTTTCATGCGATTCTTTTATTAAAGGAAATCCTTGGCATAACTGCGGGCTTCATTGAAAGTGTTGAAGCCGATTCCACTCATGCAAGAGATTGCCCAGTATCTTAATTTCCTGCTTTCGGCACGGGCAAGATAGATTTGCCCGATACAAATCCCGTCTTTGAGAATGTCATGCCGCTTGTCTTTTGTAATCCGTACCATGTTCCGACATTCACTTGTCCATTTTCCAAAATCCGTAATCGGACCCGTCACCGAGATGAGCACCGAAATAGTACCCCTCCGGTGAGTAACTATCGAGCGTGTCGAACAGCGATTCCAGCAATCCCGCCGCGTCATCGCTGTTCCACCAGTCTGCTTCTTTGTCCTCCATGGCATGGGCGGGGATGGCATTCATCACCTGCACGTACTCCGGTGTGTCACGGATAACGTCCAAGAACGCCGGAATCAGGTCCTGCGTGCGCATCGTGCCGTGGGAGATACTCTCTCCCGGCACGGCATGGAGGCGGTTTTGTGTCCTCTCGTCTATGAACATGGCATTTAGATAAAGGGCAGACGGGTATCTTCCAGCATGGAGGCCAGCATTTGACACATCTCGTATGAAGCACGGTTGCGGTCGTCAATGCAGCGTGAATCACGCCCTGCCATAGCGGTAATGGAAGCCTTTACCGTTCTGAAGAATGTCTGTTCCAGTGTCTTGTGGAAATAAGGAAGAGCCTGGGCGAAACGTTCGGACTTGAATCCCAAATCGTTCATGGCGTATTCCAGCTGTTTGGCCGCCTTGTACTCGCGGCTGTTCTCCAGGCTTTCCGGAATATCACCGAACTGTGCGGTCCGGAGCTGGCGTTCCAGTTCGATGACGGCCACCGAAAGCAACAGCTTGATGGCTTCCGGGTTGCCGATACCGTGTTTCTGCCCGTCAGCGGTATGGAACTCGATCAGGTTTACACTGTTATTCTCTTGTAATTCTTTGTAGCATGCGAGGGTCTTGCTGAGCGCTTTTGCTTTCTCTTTATCCATAATTTTATCTGATTTGATTGTTATTGCACACAAGTACGTCCCCAACGATGAAGTCTTTCGACGCCGGGTGATGAGCACGGAATATCCTGCTCGCTTCAAGATTGAGGGACAGAGGGATAAGTTTGCCTTCCTCGTTGACGACCATTGTCGTGCTCCCGTCCAGTTCCACCAGTTCGATGTAGCCGCCGACAATCGCCTGCATCTCCTCCAGCGTGAAGTCTGAGCCATTGGCTGGCTGCACGGGTTGGCGTGTTCCGTCCGTTTTGATGATTTCTGTCATAGTTGCTTTGAAATTTTAAGATTCATGACTCGCCAGTATATCCAAAATCTGTTGCAAAGGGAATTTTTCAGTATAGAATCGCTCGTCGGTATGTTTGCCGTACGCCCGGTATCTGGCTTCCCCGTTTGCAAATACCGCCAAGATATGGCTGACCAGCACATTGTCCGGCGGAACCAACCTTTCCAGTTCCGTTTCGGTCAGTTCCACGAAGCACCAGTTATTGTCTTCCGGCAAGTCCTCGCTGCCCAGTATCCCGTCCTCGTCCGGCTGGTAAAAACCAACCGATATGTCATAAAAGTTCAAAGACTGGAAACTGATGTCATCCTTGAATGGCTTGACGGCTTCCAGCCTGCCGGACTGTGTCTGTCTCCACTCTTTTGACAGGTACACGATTGCAAAGTCGCAGCAATCCCATGCACTGTCAGTTCCTGCCTTGAGCAGGAGGTATGGGGTAGGTTCATTTGAGATTTTCATCGTATTTCCCTCCTTTTATGCCACGCGTGATACCGTTTCACGGTGCGTAGCTGGTTAATGATATGGCCAAAAAGCTCGCGTGAATAGATGCGATAATGGAACACAGCCGAATACTCGCATACATTGCCGTGAAAGTCCACGTGGGAGCGGTCATCCGCAAAGTCGAACAAGTCGCCCTGGATTTCCAGCGTGTATTTGTTCTTCCGTAGCCAGTCAAAAAACTCGAAGATGTCCTTCTTTTGGGAGTAGAAAGTGCAGTATTCGTAGCGGTTTCCGCGCAGGTTCCTCAGCAATGCCGCCATCTCGTTCCGTTCCCGGCGGTCGCCAAATTCGGATCCCGTCCGAGTGGCGAGGTTCTTCAGGAAATATATTTTACCTCCATACTCGAAATAGTACGGTATGTAGGTGACCGTCTTTTTGTACCAATTGACATATTTGACAAAGGAAGCCTTCTTGACGATGGCGGGATGCAGGTTTACTTTCTCCATGTGTTCCCGAATCTGGCGGTAGATTTCCGCATTGGAAAGACGTATGGGACGTTCCGCCCGGAAATACCTGCCGTCCGACTCGAAACAGAGCGCGTACAGGTTTCGGTAATACGGTTCCCCGACAAAGAACCAGTCGCTCTGCATGCGGGCCGGAGGCAGGCATTCCAGCAGTTCGTAATAACGTTCCTCCGTAATTTCATGGAAGGGCTTGCAAAGTGCCCGGGTATAACGCTTCACAAGCAGTGTCATGCGTACCGGTGATACAGCGACCAGGTACGGGTTCTTCTCCCTTTCGCGCAGTGCTTCCAGCGTCTCGCCGCCGTAGTCGCTGTGCATGTCATCCGACATCGACGTGAGGCATGTCCCGTCGAAATAACGTGAATCGATGATGTATCTCATGGGCACTGGATTAAATGGTTATTTTCAACACCTGACCGGCGGCATATTCGGCATTGCGGGTGAGCTGGCGCTGCCATGCCTGGTTGCGTGGCGCCCACTTGAAAGCGTTACGCTTCAAGGTTGTACGCATATCGGTATCGGGTATTTTGTCGAAGAGGATTTGCAGGCGGTCTTCTTCGAAGTTGTAGACCACCTTGCCGCCATCGAACGGAATCTCACGATTTTCACGGCTTGCCCGTTCCTGCTGCTTTTCCCGCACCTTGCGGACGAGTTCGGGATACTTGAAGATTGAATGGCGTGCCGTGACGACAGGTTTCTTGACTTTGTCGTTCCACTCTCGCAGACGAGCGACGGCACGGTCGATGATTTCCACGTTGCCATGGTTGACATAGGTGGAGAGTCGCCCGGCGAGGTTGCTGACGAAGAGAGCCCGGCTATAGCCTCGTGCCGTACCCGTATCGATACCGTGAATGGTCGAGGCGGCATCGTCGATAAAGGCTTTGACCTTCTGCCACTCCTCCTCGAGACGCTGTTCTTCGGGCTTGGCCGCTTCGGTAGCCTTGCGAATCGCTTCGAGTGCACGTTCTCGCCATTCCCGGAACGCCGTGACGCTCTTGGCGTGGCTGTTGCAGGCCTTTTCGTTGCGGCCCGTGTTGAAGCGTGCAGGTCCCGTAATCATCGCGCTGGCACAACGGCTGTTGGCGGCGATCATGGCAGAGAAATAGCGTTTGTAGTTTTCCATGTAACGTTCCCGCTGCTGCTCGGGCATCGACTGCAAATCCTCGTGCAGTTCCTTTTCGTGCGAGGCGATGTCTGACTCACCCCGCTCGTCGGGTGAGAAGGAGGTGAGGTTGTAGGAGCTGCACGCCTGCTTGAAATATTCTTCCAGATAGCCCGGGTGCGCCACTTCCACAACTTCCCAGTCCTTGAAGTCCGCCGGGGCGAGGATTTCTTCCTTGCCCGGATTCCCTACAAGATGGGAATAGCTGCAATACCCGTGTCTCTTTCCCCTGAAAAGAAACGCTACCGGTTCGCTTTCCGGGGCATCCACACGCCGCACCATGGTCACACGATGGGCATTTTCCTTTGTCAATAATGTTGTTTCCATACCTTTCTTCTTGATTTCGTTATTTGATTGTTTCCGATTTTTATTGTTGCTTCATCCGGGCGGCATGGTCCATTACAGAGGCGAACCCCACCTCGATACCTATCTGGTATCCGCCCTTGATAGTCGATTCCAGCTCCGCCTCGCTTTCGATCAGGGATTCCGAATCATCGGCATAAAGCCTGTACAGGGAGAATACGTCTGCCTCCCATAGCTTCCGGGCATTTTCCGCCGATACAAGCAGCCACACGAAACCGTCCTCACGGGTTACCTTGACGGCGGCTTCGCTATGGCTCAGAGTCCGCCACTCCTTGATGTCCAGTGCCACCCTCCACACGATATACATCAGCGCATCGTGGCGGCTTTTAATATCAGGGGAATCGCACAGGCGGCTGGCCACATCTTTGAGTGTCCGGAAAGAGTCCGCCATGAACTGCTCCACGACATACGGCTTTTCGGCAATGGCGGAACAGGCATCGTCCGCCCTGCCTGATTCCGGAACGGTCTGAATATCCTCCTCTTCAAGGAAGATTTCACGGTGCAGGTAGTCCAAGTAGTAATATGATTTCATTCCGCTTATTCTTTGGGGGTGAAAGTGATTCTCGTGTGCCCGTCATAACCGAAGGACGGTTTCAGGCCGAAGGCTTCGGCATCACTGCTGATGCAGCAGATGTCCCAAATCTCCAACCCTCCGGCGCAGGTTATGACGGTATTGTTTTCAGATATTTGCGGCGACTTGTCTTTCAATGCAGCCCCGCCGCAGATGCCGCGTAGAATAACACCACGCTGGTGGGTAGTAAGTTCTTTCGTTTCCATAGACCTAATCTTTTGCTTTTACACCGAACATGTTCTCCATTGTACTGGCGAGGGCTTCCTTGAAACCGTCGCTTACGCCCCAGTATTCAAGTAACCCGTTGCCGATGACCTGCATCTGTTTGTCGGTGGGCATATCGCCATCATACCCGTATTCCTTGAGCAGGGCACGGCTGATGATGACACCTTTTATCTCGTTGATTCTATGTTCCTCTCCCATAGCCGTTAATACATCTTTACCCGCAGACCAGATATCTGCTTTCTCGTTATTTCTGTCATTTTCTTTATCCGTTTATAAAAGCATAGGGGCATTCCGCCCCCATAGTTGTTATTAATTCATATTATTTTGCATGATTTTTTCCGGAACACCTATCCGGCATAGATGTACTTGAGCTTGGGCACTCCGTTCTGGAGCACGGTGAAGGCGTTTTCTTCCACCTGCACGTCCTTTGCCTTTGGCCACCATAGCCACGAGAGTTTCCCGTCGGGTTTGAGGAATGCCACGGCATTACCCTGCACTTTCCCGACCTCACGCACGCCGAGGTCTTTTCCGCCCTCGAACAGCCGGACACACCGCCACTTCGAGCCAAGCGTCATTTTCCGTTTCACGTCTGCTAATGTTTTCATACTCATTGCGTTTTTATTATTGCATATAAATTCTGCATTTCCGGTTGCACCGTCTCAGGCTGTCCGCCGAGAGCGGATAACTGCGGTTCAAATGGTCGGGAAACCCTTCTCGGAACATCAGCTCCGCCGTAGCGTACTCCTTGCACCATTTCCGCCGACGTCTCCCACGGGCAGGTCTCGTTTCCGGCATCCGCCTTTTCGGAGATTTCGGCACACGCCATTTCCCACCGACAAACACCGCTTCATATTCCCGTTGTAACACGCCGCTGCAATACGCCGCCACGCTGACAGCGGGCACACTTCCGAGCTGTCCCGTCGCGGCAAGGCTGTCAAGCGTATCGGTGGCAGCCTTGAAACTGGCAAAGCACCCGTAACTGCGGGTGCGCTTTGCGTCAAACACTTCTATCATATTTATTCGTTTTATTATTGGCACATCCGTTCTCCGCTTCCCCGCACAGGATAACAGCGGAAGCACGGCAGGCGGTTCCGCAGAACGCCAGACCGTGCTTAACCGTGTTATATACAAGGTAGGCACAACGCCTCACGGCGCAAGGAAGTCATATCGGAGGGAATTTTAGAAAAGTGCGGGCATTTCAGGGTGCAATCCTGACACAGTGTATATCAATGCCCGAAAAAGCGCGCACGCCCCGCAGTTTCCGCAGCACGTGTGCGCGTCATGTCACTCGCCATCGTCCCCGCTGTCAATTCCTGCGGTGATGTTGCATATCTCCTGCAATGCCGATTCTATCTGCACAAGGTCGTCGATGTCGAACTTCACGGCATCGCAGTCCTTCTCCCACACTTGGCGGGCTATGAAGACGGCATCATGCAGCGACCGCTCGGACTCTTCCAGAGCGGTCTTCAGGTCGTCCACGGTGTACTCCCCGTCCTGCGGCGGAGGTACAGTCCCGGCACCGTTTTTTGCCGGGAAATTCTTTTCGCCTATCACGTTACAGTTGCTTTCGCCCGAAATGAAAAGCGCGTATCCGTGGCATACGTCACAAGAACACGCGCTTACGACGGCAGATACGAAAAGGGCAGGCAGTCCCACACGTTCAGCGGGCTGCCTGCCGTCCTTTTGCCTTTTTCGGGCAGGTTTCAGTTACTCCGTTGCCCTTATGCCGCCTTTTTGCTTTCGTCGGCAACCGTTCCGGCAGGCTGTTCCGCCACCTTTTCAGCCTTGCCGGTCTTGGTCGTTTTCTCGGTTGGCTTTTCGAGGCTGGCGAGGTTCGGGGCGAAATCCATGGCGTTGCGGATAGCCTTTGCAGCGGCATGGATTGTCTTTTGGAAATCACGGTTTGACTTCTCGAGGTCTACTTTGGTCGGCACAAGACCGATACGCGCCCAAACGCTGTCGGTAAGGTCGTACTTCTTGATACGATTTCCCGACTTCTCGCAGATGATGATTTCCGCAGGGGTTGTGGCACGGAATTTCGAGCGTATGCCGTCGGCATCGGCACGCAGTTTCTTTTCCTCCGCAATGGTGTGCCACATAGTTGCGACCATGTTTTTAATCACACGGAAAATCTCGTTGTCCGACTTGTCGGCAGGCTCAAAGTCCGCACCGAAAAAGTGCTGTGCCGTCTGCACGAGTTCACCGTCCTTGTTGGTAGAGTTGTAAACCAACATGATACCTGCAAACGAACCGATGTTTGCATACTGTTCCTTGTTCAATTTAGAAGTTGCCATAATGATAAAATTTTAGAAACACTGCGCAAAATCACGCATTGCGGGCACTCGGGGAGTCGAACCCCGAACTTTGCACCATAGCGCAAAGTGTGGCATTTCCTGCCACGCGCCCAAAAATTTGCCGTGCATTTCACCCTGCACGGCAAAATTTTTCGTAACTTTGTCGCACTTAAAACGTACCCCATAGCAGAGCTATCCAAATGAGCGCATTTTCGGCATATCGTATCTTTGCACGAGTTCTACTCATCGTGTCGTGGCTCTGCGCTGCTTTACTCCAATTTCGGCAAGACGCTTCTCTGGCACGTTCCGGATCTTTTCCAATCCGGCAGCTAACAGTAAGGCGGTGGGCGGCTGGTGATTATGGGCATAACATTGGCAATGCTCTTTTCTCAAGCTCCGTGCGGACTGTTTTTCCGCTACCGTGCATTTTATCTCCGTGCGCACAAGGGCGCAATTATGGCATTATTCTTGCACGTCCTTTTCAGTGGCGGTATTCTCAATACTCCCAGCGACTTGCAAAAGTCTTGACGTATTTCCGGCACTCGGAATAAATACGATTTATCCCGTTCCATAAATTTCCCTACTTTCGTAGGTTGGCAATACTGGTATTATTGCCCCGTGCGAAGCGTGGTTATTTAACGCACTCTTTAAGCGTACCTAAACGCACACGGTGTTGTTTCGGGTGTTACCCTTTGACGGCTCAACAACTCACTTTCGTGTAAACGCCGTTTTTGTTTCTCGCTCTCGGCGGTCTTTGCTTTTCTGTTTTTTAATTCTGTTTTTTACTATCTATTTTTTTATTCGTTTTTCTCCGTACTTGTTTGCCGTTTGTTTGGCTTTCGAGTACATGACTATTATAAAACCGTTTTTCAGAACTGCAAAACTTTTTGAGAAAAAAAATTTGGAACGTTCCAAAAACAGCCTTTTTGCGAATATGGAACGCACGCGCGCGAAGTGAATTTGTAAATAGTTGAATATCAATAAAATAGAAAAAATGATTTTCTTTGAAAAAAATTTTTCCTTTGCAAAAATCAAAAAAGCCCCGTTTCAACGTATGTATAAAATCAAAATCAGTTTTGTCTATTGATTATCAGATTATTAGCTGCTTAAAATGGATAAAATAGGACTGAAAAGATTTTTTTACTTTCAATTTGTAAGCAAAGATAATGTAAAAGACGTTTTTAGGCTTACTTTATACAAAAGTAAACCTAATAAATTATTGATATTCAATGGTGTAATAAAAATAAAAAGATTAGGGAGGGTGTACCCTCGGGTGCGGATTCGGTCTCTGTCCTCGGGCCGTTTTTTCAAGTCCGGTTTTCCAAAATGGCTCAAAATGCGGCTTTCGGATTGAAACTGTAAGCAGGTATCAAAAAATATACAGTAAAGTACTTGTATTTATCATGGTTGCTTAAGGTGCTGGTGTTCACCATGTCCCATATTTTTGAAATATTCTCATTTGTGGATGCCTGTCCTTTCAATTTTCACGGGTGTACAGACTTTCTGCACGATTTCCGGGTTCCGGCTTGAAGTTGTTTTTTAGATACGCTGAAAACGCATCAAAAAATATATAGAGACACGTCGGTATATTGACTGTTCTTAACCGGATTGGACGACGGAAAAGGAGGATGTGTATTCCTGTCATTCAGTATGTTCGGATATGCTTTTCACAATCGGACAATCTTGTAATGTTTTGTTCCTTAATCATATAGAATATACAGAACGAAGCTATCCACATGGATTCCGACTTATTTGTACGGTTTTTGTGACTTTATACAGGAAACCGTGGAAATGCAGAAGAAATGGGGTTCAGTCACCTGCCTTTTTGGTGAATTATACGTATATTTGCCGTATTGTATCCACTTATGTATGAAGTATGGCATTTTGCTGTTACAGGAAATATCTGGATAAAGAATCGAAAGAATGGAATCATATCATAAGAAGAAAATCGGGAGTATTCCGAAAGACAGCACGGGTGGGTCGTCCATTCGCAAGGGAATGGTCGTCTTCAACGGTGGGACATCGGAAACCGGACTTGTGGGAGATGTCACGGGTAATTGCGTGTCGGTTCCGGTAAGGATGACTGCGGGCAGAGAACTCGTTACCGATGACGCGGTCATGTTTCTGAATGATTGCCGGGAAGCGAGCGCAGAGCAAAAGATTGCCCTCCAACGCCTGCTGAACGAAGGCCATCTTGCATGGGACAAGCGCCGGGGTGTATGTTCGGAATCTCTCTATGCTCCCAAAGACGGACAGTTGGTAAAACTCAGTATCCTGGATGAGCATGTAATACTGGGGGCTTTCAAGGAAATCGACGCAAAAGGACGTGTTGTGCTGTATTGCCTGCTGGACGAAGACGGGAGCCTGCGCTATTCCCTGCATGAAACAGTCGGGTACGCGGTGAATCTCCAGATACTGCCTATCGGAACCAGTGGCCGTAGCAGGCTTTCCGATGCTCTACGCCAGAAAGGGCTTGCATGGAACGGACGGCTGAAGGAACTCGAACGGCTGGCAACACGTGTCAGACGCGGTGACAAGTACTATTACCTGAATGACATACTGGAAATCCGTGAATGCAGGGACAACAACAGGCCGGCGGACAGGAAACGGTTGGAATGCGGGAACTATTTCATGGAGCGGAGGGATGCCGAACTGGTACGTGACTGCGTGCGCTCTGTCGTAAGGCTGAACCGCGACAAGGATGCCAGACGGTAAGAGGGTGACGGTATAAGGTATTCGTTCTGTTTCTCTCTCTTGTATCTGGGGAGGAAGTGGTCCTTTAATCCTCATCTTATCCGTTTTCAACACTTTCCGATTCAAAAAAACAAAAAAACAGACGGCGTGCCGTCTGTCATGATTTGTTTCTTTTTTGGTATCTTTTTTCTTTGCGTCAAAGAAAAAAGTACATCTTTCTTCTTTCTTCTTGTATAATACTACTTATAGTATTGTTGCTACATTTGTAACACCCCTCCTGTCAGATACACGGTACATTTGTACCACATTGAGGGGAAAGATGTGGCGAATTTCGCGTCTTTCCACCCAAATTCCACTATCGGGAGCATGAATCGCAAGCCGATGTTGCCGCTTCGGAAAATTGCAGTCGCCTTTTGCAGGGCAGCATTGCAAGAACGAAAACGGTCTGATTTTCACGTGCAGGAAAATAACCGCAAAAAGAGATCCGATAAAACATCTATATATGAAAAATATCCCCTATATTTGCATAAAATTTACATATAACTGCGATATAATATGATTATTCAGTTCACAGTCGAAAATTTCCTTTCGTTCAAGGAGCCGGCGACCTTGTCTTTGGCTGCTTCCGCGCTGAAAGAAAAACAGACCCGGTCCGATGAGATTGTTTTTGAGCTTGAAGGTACGAACCTCTCTTTGCTGAAGAGTGCGGTCATCTACGGGGCCAATGCCAGCGGGAAATCGAATCTGGTCAAAGCACTCGATTTCTTCAAATGGTTTGTCATCAATTCCTCCAAAGGCGTGCAGTCCGGCGAAAGCATACGGGTGGAAAGTTTCCGTCTCAACCGGAGGACGGAACAGGAGCCCAGTTATTTTGAGGCGGTCTTTGCCGACGAAACGGTCCAATACCGCTATGGGTTCGAAGTCGATGAAAAACGTGTACACCGGGAGTGGCTTTATCAAAAGGGCAACAAGCGCAAGGCAAAGGAGGTGGAACTGTTCCTGCGTGACGGCGATGAGTATGAACTGCATCCCAAATTTTCGGTCGGCAAAGAGGTTGTCGCCAAAAAAATGGTGCGCGACAATGCGCTGCTTCTTTCCGTGGCAGCACAGTTCAACGAAAGCGTCTCGGTGGAAATCATGGGATGGTTGGCCAACACCACGATTGTTCTTGGCAGCAGCGACGAGCGGATTTGGGAAATGGCGATAGCCCAGATCGATGATCCGTCCATGAAAAGGCGTATTGTGGAGTTTGCCCGGTTTGCAGACTTCGGAATCGACGACATACGCAAGGTTGACAATACAGTCATCAGTTCACACCAGCAATATGACGAGGAGGGCAACGCCACGAAGACGGTCACTTTCCCGTTCCGCGTAAACGAATCGGAGGGTACGATCAAATACTTCTCGCTGGCTTATCCTATAATCGACGCGTTGGATCATGGCAAAAGGCTGGTTGTCGACGAGTTCGACTCGAAAATGCACCCTCTGTTGACAAGTCGCATCATCGGGCTGTTCAATTCCAGAGTGACAAATCCCAGGAATGCACAGTTGATTTTCACGACACATGACACCAACCTGCTTAATGCAAGCCTGTTCCGCAGGGATCAGATCTGGTTTACACAGAAAGATTCGTTTGGAGCCTCGGAACTCTATTCGTTGGCGGAATACAAGGTTCGCAACAGTGCACCTTTCGAAAAGGAGTACCTGATGGGGAAATATGGCGGTATCCCTGTCATCGGCCAGTTTGAACGGTTATTTGACCTGAGGGAGGAAGAATATGGCAGCACGGACGAACAAGCGTGATCCACGCGCGGCACGGACACTCAGGCGTATCAGTTTTGTCCGTGAGGTCAAACAATCCTTCCTGATCATCTGCGAGGGGGTAAATACGGAACCGGATTATTTCAATGCATTTCGCCTGACTTCCGCCAATATTAAAGCGGTAGGCCAGGGACTCAATACGGTAGGTCTTGTCCAAAAGGCTTTACGGATGAAAGAAGAAGAGCGGAAGAAAGGACGCGAGTATGACCAGTGCTGGGTGGTATTTGACAAGGATGACTTTCCCGATCGGGATTTCAACCGGGCTATCGGTATGGCGGAAGCCGGTGGCATGAGGGTGGCATACAGCAACCAGGCTTTCGAGTATTGGTTCTTGCTGCACTATAACCTGGTACAAGGCCCGATGCACAGAAATCAGTATGAAACAAAGCTATCCGGCTTGTTGGGCTTCTCCTACAACAAGGAAGCCGGTACAGGCGGTCGTGTTTTCAGGGAGCTGGGCGGTAAACAGGCTCAGGCCATCACGAACGCAAAAGCCGTATTGCGCCGAATGGAGGGAATACCGCCGGCACAGGCGGAATCTTCGACAACGGTGCATCTTCTTGTGGAAGAACTGAATAAGTATATTTAGCATATTCTGTCGTTTGCCCGGATAATATTGTACCCGGCTACCACCTCCTTCCGGTTTTATCGGATTTTATGTCGCAAAAACACAAAAACAGACGGCAAATCACAACGATGCCGTCTGTTTTTATTCATTTACGTTCCGTGGACAGATACGCTCAAACTTTTCGGTGTCTCTCTTTCCATTGGCTGACCTCTTCGTCAGAGACGGATGCCACGGTCCTTTTTTCCACATCGAACATCCGATGACAGAATGCCCTGGTAGAAAAAGGATTTCCAAGTTCCGCCAATATCCCTACAAGCCGGTTGTAGGAATCCATGTGCCACAGGTAATCGTACATCCCGCTGACCGGCACCCGTTCAAGCAATCCCATACGCGTTGTCTTTTCCACGCACTTGTCGAAAATCCGCGAACCCATCTCCATGTTCTCCATGTAGTACCGCTTGCTGCGCAAGGTGTCGTAACCTTTTTCACGCAGGCGTGTACGGTCTGCCATGTACAGCATGAAGATGACCTCTTCCGGGGTGAACGCGCCGACCAGCCCGGTGAAGCATTTCATAAACGGTATCACGTGTTGCCTTTTGTCGTCATTCCCTTTCATGTCCGTTTTCGCGTTCGTTCGTCCGTAATGTTTCCGCTTCCCCGTCATCCTTAATCGACGGATTGACATAGAACTGGCATATCCTGCCGTTTATCATCGGTTTATACACGGCGTATCCCAGTTTTTTGGCGTAACGCCCCACGGATACGCGGTTGGCGAACTTGCCGGTATGTTCCGTCAGGTGTTCCGACATCTCCCCGACGGTCATTCTGCTTTTCAGTTTCATATCATTCGCGTTTAAATGTTTTCCTGATAAAGGATAGCCGCGACTAATACGAACTGTTTGCAAATGGTATGAATTAATAAGAGGCGGTTCCATGAAATCGGCAAAGGAGGAATCAACCGGTTATACTGATACTTCATTCATGAAACCGTCCCTCATCTATTTTCCCATTATCCGGACAATCTCCCGTATCGTGTCGAAGTTCCGCTCGTCCAGCCATTCTTTGGCCACGTTCCACGAGAGCGACATTCCGAACTTCAGGTTCTCCATGGTGATGGTATGGTGCGACAACCTGCCTTCAGTGGGCTTGAGCCCTGCCGCATGCAGTTCACACAGTCCGTCCTGAAAGAATGTGCACCCGCCTGCTTCCTGTTTCGCCTGTACCATCGGCACGATATACGGGATTTTTCCTAACAGCAGGCCTACCGCCCACCGAGTGGGTGCAAGACGCTCCCTGTATCCGGCTTTCAGCAACCGGAGGATGTCTTCCGGCGTACCGAGGCACGGTATCCGGCATTGCTGCCTGCACAGACGGCAACGGCACTCTACCGGCCGTCTTCCTGTCTTGCGGATGATCCGCTGTAATGCCGTTTCCATCGCTATGCACCCGGTGGGCAGTATTCAGGGTTCCTCTTGCGCCACAGTTCTATGATACACTCCCGTCCGGCCTGTGTCCATCGTTTGGTGGATCCGAAAGTATATACCTTGCCCCGGCTGTTCTCCCACGTGTAAGGCACATCGCATTGCCAGGCCCGGCAGGAAGGAAAGACCACCCATTGCCGCTTCTCGTACTTGCAGATGCCCTCTTCGGCAAGGAACTGGTGCAACTGTCGCGGCGATATGCCGAGTTCGTCAGCGATGCGCGTGCTCTTGAACCAGTCCCTGTTCTCGATAAACTCCTCGTAGAATACGATTTTCGGCAGGGATTCACTCACCACCTTCCGCAGTTCCAGAATCAGTCTCGTCGCCGATTCCATATCCTGCGGCATGGGACAATCCATACAGGGCAGACCGGGTGCCGCCACCCTGGGGCGTTCGCGTACGATTGTCTTCCCTCGTTTCACGGAGAGTTTGCCGATAGCCTCGCCCAACCATTCCGCCAAAGACAGGTCAGGGGCGATCCATCTGGCCAACGGTATGACAAGCGGTGATTCCAACCAGGTCGCACCGTGCCCCCGCCCCCGTGTGGTGAAGACTTGCGACTCGTATTTCCCGGTATGTCCGTTGCCGGCCATTTCCCTGCGGAGCATATCCGTGGAAGCGATGCGTAGCCATTCAGACGGGATTTTCCCGAAGTGCATCGTGATCTGCGTGGCGTTGACCATCAGCTTGTCGCCGACACGCCGGAACGTGACGGGGAACCCTTCCTCGAAGTGCATGACGATGTCGTCCTGCGGGACGGCGTGCAGCTCCCCGGCTTCCAGTTCCAGAAGCTTGTTGCCCCACACTTCCAATTCATCAAGCAGGTCACGGGGTATAATAGTCTCCTTGCGTACCAGTTGTAAAAGCCGGCGCATATCGATGGGACGGAAACCCCACTGTTCCCTGCCGTTTTTCCGGAAACTGATTTTCAATGCCGTCGGGCAAACACGGGCGATGGCGCCGTTTTCAAGCAGTTCGTCCCGCTTGAGTATATCGCATATATCCACGGCGCAGATATGGAGCTGGCCGTTATGGTTCCGGGAAACCCTTATGTTCCAGTCCCGGAACGGAACATTCCTATTTTCCCTCATAGGTATTTCCTCCTTTCTTTTGGTTATCAGACTTACGTTTGTTTTCAAGCAAGGCTCTCTTATGTGCCATCTTGCGCACCGGATAGTACGTGCGTTTCTCGCCGCAAAGGGCGTCATAATCTTTCAGCATCAGTGTGCCGAGGTCGGCCAGCTCGATTTCCACATCCGGATGCAGATGCCTGAAATAGAGTCCGCCGCTGCATACATACTTGCCCGTGCAACAGAATGAGATAGCCTGCAAGTTGCCTTTTGTCAATTCCGCCGCGCTGTGCAGCGAGCGCGTGACCGCTACAAGAACCTGTGCCCCGTTGAAGATGAGCACCATCTTGGGTCGTTTAAATGTGCTGCGTCTCATGTTGTTCTAAAATTTGCGTTAATTCCTCCTTTGTAAATCTAAGACCGGCAGCCTGTACCAGCCAAGTGTCTGAAACCGTAAATCCACCGGACAGCAGTTCGTCCACGCGCTCCAGAAGGTAGACACCGAACGCGGGATCGATGTAAACGACAAATAATAGAGCCAGACATTCATCAATTAACAGGTGTCCCGACGCCTCGTCACGGATGATCATCTTTTCCCTGTCTATTCCGTAGGCGTCTGCCAACGCCGTTGCCCAGTGATGGAAAGCGACACGGAAATCACGGACATTATGCCGGCGTGCATCTCCTTTGGCCTGGATGAAGCGTGTCGCGTCGAAATAGACCGGTCCGTCTTCCCGTAACGTTCCGAAAAGCAGATCGGGGAACTCCCTGTACCGGATTATCCGGCAGGGAATCTTTTCTTCTTTCTTGAGTTCAAGTTATAAATGCAACTTTTTGGTACAGGATTAATAGCTGCATAAGTAATATTTTTTCAGAGAGAAAAGAGAGACAAATCCCTCTGTTCTCTGCTGAATGGATAATGTTACTATCTTTGTTTTTATTGTCCGTCCAAAGAAATAAAAGTTGTAGATGAGTAAACATATAACCGAAAAGCAAAGGTATGCAATTTCTAAGATGCTGCAAGTTCCTATGAGTAAAAAAGATATAGCTGAAGCTATTGGCGTTGATAAAAGTAGTATCTATAGGGAAATAAAACGCAATTGCGATATTCGTAGTGGAAAATACAACCCTGATCTTGCTCAAAGAAAGGCAGATAAACGTAAGGTTGAAAAGAAGCGAAAGGAGGTGTTTACACAAGCTATGAAGAAGCGTGTAAAAAAGCTTCTACGAAAGGATTTGAGCCCAGAGCAGATAGTGGGCAGAAGCCAAGTAGAAAATATAGCTATGGTATCTCACGAAACTATATATTGTTGGATATGGAATGATAAACGACAAGGTGGGGATCTCCATAAATATCTTAGAAGGCAAGGGCGAAAATATTCAAAGCGTGGTTCTAAAAACGCAGGTAGAGGATTTATTCCCAATAGGGTTGATATTGACCAGCGACCTTCAATAGTAGAGCAAAAAGAAAGATTTGGTGATTTAGAGATAGATACAATTATTGGAAAGAATCACAAAGGTGCTATTCTAACCATTAATGATAGAGCAACAAGCAGAGTCTGGATACGTAAGCTATCAGGGAAAGAAGCCATCCCTGTAGCAAAGATTACAGTATGGGCATTGCGAAAAGTAAAAAACTTAATACACACAATAACGGCTGATAATGGAAAAGAATTTGCAAAACACGAGGATATATCACAAAAACTAGATATTAATTTCTATTTTTGTAAGCCATACCACTCTTGGGAGCGTGGTGCCAATGAAAATACTAACGGTCTTATCAGGCAGTATATCCCAAAGGGTACGGACTTTAGTGAAGTAACCAACAAGCGTATTAAATGGATTGAAAACAATCTAAATAATAGACCTCGTAAAAGACTTGGATACCTCACACCAAACGAAAAATTTAAACAAATTATTAATATGAATTCCGTTGCATTTGTAACTTGAATTCAGCTTTCATGTTCTCTTTTTCATTGTTCTTGGATTTGTATCTAACGTGGTGCAAAGATATATCTTTTTAATATGAAATACACTATAAATATATACATAAATTACACTTTTAATAAATTGTTAATCACTGATAATAAGATATTTACAACACAAATAAAACCGAAATATCTATATATTTAAGTTGTATATTTCGGTTTGTAAATCAAGCATTAAGAGTCCCGTTCTCCATATATTCTTTTAGCCGTAAAAACCTCTCTTGAGGATTGTCTCTACTCTTTGAACAAGAAACAAAAAAATTATGGCTACATCGGACAAATCATTTAACGGGGAACTCTTGGAGAGTATTTTTAAGACCTCCAAAAAGACAATTCAGGAGTATGTCCGCGAAATCGAGCGCAACAACCGCTACCGTTCATGCCGTCAGGATACCGGCTCGGGATATATTCTCGATGACCGCGCCCGGCTCATTGACCTGTATGAAGCCTGCCTGCAACAGGACGCTCATATACGTTCCGTTGTCGAGACACTGGAAAGCCAGATTCTCGGCGACCGCTATATGCTTGCCCGTGTAAACGAAAAGGGAAAATACATCAAGGACGTGGCGAACTCCCTGAAGATACAGGGTTCGCAGTTCGACAAGATAATCAAGGGCATAGTGGAATCCAAGCTCTACGGGTACACCCTGCTTGAAATCATGCCGCATACTGACCCCAGAACGGGCAGGCTGGCGGAAGTCAACATCATCGAACGGCGTAATGTGTTGCCGGACCAGAAAACGGTACTGAAGCGGCAGGGACTGTGGGAGCCGCATTGGGATTTACATGACCCGGCATATTACCGTTGTTATGTACTGGTAAACTCCGGCGACTTGGGACTTTTTTCCGCCACGACCCCTTTGATACTGGCCAAGAAATTCACGGTGGCCAACTATGTGAACTTTTCCCATACTTACGGACAGCCGATTATCCACGGAAAGACGGTCAGCGAGAGCAACGCCGACCGCAAGAGGCTGGCTAACGAGATAGCCAACGCGGCACAGAACAAGGTGGTGGTTACCGGCATTGAGGACGAGGTCGATATCAAGACATTCACCATGTCCAACTCGGAAAAGATATATACCGGGCTTATCGAGTTTGTGAACAAGGAAGTTGCCAACCTCGTGCTCGGCTCCGAGTCGATGGCCGGAGGGATGCAGTCGTACGTGGGTTCCACGAAAGCACACCAGGACATTTTCCGCGACCGTATCGAAGTCTACCGTCGGTATATCGAAAACGTCATGAACGAGGAGATAATCCCCCGCCTGGTGGCTATCGGGTATATCCCCGGAGGATTGGAGTTCCGGTATTCGAACCGGATAGAGATGAGCAACGAGGACCGCATCAAGCTCTATTCGCTGATCACGGACAAATATGAAGTGGCGGCCGATGAGATCGAGAAAGAGTTCGGTATCAATGTGGGCCGGCAGCTCAATGTTATCCCGGGATTAGGTTTCGGAGCCGAAGGCGGCTCATCCGGTCTCAGCCACAACGACCGGGGCATCATGTCGGACGAGGAGTATTTCCGGCGTTACGGACGCCCCCGGGGGGCGAAGGTCGGAAATTTTCTGCGGGGAGCGGAATAGAAGCCCGTCTTCCGCTCCCGGACAACGCTCCGTTCAGGGCTGTCAGGGCATCTGCAACCACGGAATCCGATACGGAAAAGGAGTATCGTGTCATTTTCGATGCATTCCGCAGGCTGATCCTCTATTGGGAGAACAGCGCGGAACGTCTCGACATTATAGAGGACATCATCACCCTGCGTGCCTCTTTCCTCATAGACCGTGCGCTGACAGGTCTGCGAATCGATATGGACCGGGCATTGGAGATACTGAAAAATCACAACTCCTTTACAACAGAGAGGGAACGGCAGCAGCGTGACATCCTGATTGCAGCTATAGACAACCTGGTGGATTTTGCCGCGGCAGAGGAGTATGCCATGCTCGGGGAACTGCCCGAGACAGCGGATGAACAGGACATGGAAGCATACGAAAAGATATGCCGCAGGTATAACCTCGTCCATGCGGAGGAAGAGAACAACCAGGTATTCTTCGCGGCCTCGATGGCCGCATGGTGGATGGCGGTGGATATGGATACCGTGCTTACCTACATGACACAAGGCGATGAACGGGTACGTGCCTGGCATCTTTCATTGGAAGGGATTTCCTTCCGCAAATCCGAGTTTCCTCCGGAGCTGATACCGCCGATCGAATGGGGATGCCGCTGCTTTCTGGTCGCGGAGGGGTTCGCCGCTGTCCGGGCGGCTTTGCCGGATAAGGGAGACTATCTGGAAAAGGTGGATCCGGTCTTCCGGGAGAGCCTGGCAACCGGCGGGCGTATCTTTTCCGATGCGCACCGCTATTTCTCCGTCCCGCTTCCGGGTTACATGAATGATATTGTGAAACGCATTAAAGGAAAGTTCGCCTATGCCCAAGATAACGCTTGATGAGTTTTGCAGCCACTGGGTAAGCAGGACCAGTACGCGCGTCATGGCCAGCCGGCTGGAGTTCAACGTATTCGACTTCGCAACTGCTGCCGGTGACTATACCAGGCAGCAGTTCGTGTCCTCATTCGCTTCGGGGGGATTCAACGGTAGCAAATGGGCGCCTCGTACCTCCAAATGGGGAAAGAGGTTCACCCATCCTCTCATGAACGATACGGGGACTCTGGCCCGGAGCATACAGTCGGAAGCCGGCCGGACAGACATAGTGGGACGGCGTTCGGACCGTACGCGCATCTTCCGGAAAGGCGCCAGGTATTGCATGTGGACTACGGAAAAGAGCTTTCCAGTCAAGGGCAAGCGGGGACGCAGCAAGGAGCGTTACGGGCATTATGCCGCCATACACAATACCGATCCGAAGTTCGGGCTGTACACGGTAAACCAGTATTCCACGCGCCGTCCCGTACACCGGCAGTTCATCGGATTCTCACCGAAGACGGACGACTATATCGCCGCCCATTTCATAGATATGATTTTTAAAGGATTTCCACACCAGCCGTTATGATAAAAGACAAACACCCAGCACCACAGCCCGCACAACCGTCGGCACCGGCGGAGAGCCTGCCTGAAGAAGTTTCCGCGAACCCTTTCGTGGAGATATACCGGGCCGTTAAGCGGGCTGTCCTGACCCTGCGGGAGAATCCGGACGACCCGTTGTCGCCGCCCCTGTTCAAAACCGTCGCTATCGACAACGGCCAGTTCGCCCGCATTGTCCGTGACGATAACACGGAGTATGAGACTGTGTTCCCTGCCGTGTTCATCCACTTTATCAACGTGAGGTACCTGGTACAGCAACAGCGTATCGGTGAGGGACGCGCCACCATGCGCGTGCGGTTTATCCTGAATACGCTCAACAATGCGGACGAAGACAAGGAATGCGAGGCGTTTCTGGTCTTCCAGCGGCTCAATGTAGCCATACAGGATGCCAAGAACCATGAGCCGGCGCTGAGCGAGCGGTGCAACCTGACCTATTTCGACATGCCGCTTTCAACCAATATGTTGCAGGCGTACTGGATAGACTACGAGGTATGGTTCAGGGAATCTTCCGCGTGGAAATACAGGGACTGGGTAAAAAGGTATGTGGTCATGCCCCCGTTCACCCAACACAGCGATGCGCCGCAACATGACAGCGGCGGACACGGCTTCCATCCGCGTCCGGAACATGACGAAGTATCTGGTTTTTCGGATACTGGATCGGAAAATTGAAATCCATGCAGGAGATTTATCCGCACTGCGTATAAACAGACATGAATCAGCAGATAATACAAGACTCATGATACATTTTCTGTACTTGCTGAATTTAGAATGTTCAGCATGCCGGTCTTGATACAAATAGTTGCAACCGGTCTGTAATTTGAACAATCTATTATACTGTAAAGATAATCGCATTTCCATAAATGGATGGATTCTCATATTTCCACTTCCATAAATAGCAGTGCAAAACCTTTTCTTTTTCCACCGCCTACTCTTGTTCAAATAACCCTTGCATATGGATATGAACACACTTCAATATGTCGTCGGAGAGGCGAAGGCAGGCCAGCCGGCTGTTATCCGTTTCTTCGGTCGCGTGACGGAAGAGACGACCTCACGTTTCAATGACGAGTTCGACTTTTTGGAAAATATCATCCGTCCCTCCTGTATCCGCGTGTTGATCAACTCGGAGGGCGGCAGTGTCCTTTACGGCATGTCCACCTATTCCACCATCGCCAATGCCACGGTGGATACGGAATGTATCATCGAAGGGGTCGCGGCATCGATGGCCTCCATCATCTGGGCGGCGGGCAAGCGTTCTCTCATGCGTGATTATGCCATACTGATGATTCATAACCCGATGTTGCCGGACGATGACGGAGGGGAACCGTCGGACATGGTAACGGCTTTTACCAAACAGATCGAGACGATTTACCGGAAACGGTTCGGCCTGAAAGCGGAGCATGTGCGGGCCATCATGGACGGACAGGCAGGAAAGGACGGGACCTATTTCGACGCACAGGCTGCCGTCAAGGCCGGCATCATACCTGCGGAGCATGTCATCCATACCTCGAAGCAGCTTTGCCGTAAAGTGCATGACGAGATAGAAGGATTGACCGATACGGCCGCCATCCAGGAACTGATGAGCCGTGTCAGCGCGGGAAATAAACCTTTCAAAGGCATTGAACCTACTCTTACAGAAACGGAAAACGATATGGCAAACGAAAACAAGACACAAGGCTTTGAGTACGGGGCGATTGCAGCCTCGCTGGGCATGAAGGACGGTGAGGTCAAGGACGTGATGGCACGTATCTCTGAACTGGCCGCGATGGAACCCAAATACAGAGAAATACAGAAATCACTGAGCGACGCGCAGACCGTCATCGCCGGAAAAGACGCCTCCATCCGGAACTTGCAGACAGACCTGGCCGCAGCGACGGCACGCCTTTCCGCCTACGAGCAGAAAGAGAAGGACGAGCAGGCTTCCCGTATCGAGACATTGGTGGAGAATGCCATTGCAGAAGGCAAGATTGACCGTGAGGCGAAAACGCAGTGGGTGGAGATGGCCGGTTCCAACTTCGAGTTGGCGGAAAGCACGCTGGCTTCCATTCCCGCGCGGGAGAAAATCTCGAAGGAAATCGCCGATGACCCTGCCAACATCCAGGCCACGGCGGAAGCGACAAAGACCGCCGAACAGCTGATGGCCGAGAAGGTGGCGGAAGTGGTCGGTGCGGATTTCAAGTTCCGAAAGCTCTGACAGACTATCCGCGGGCGTCCGCCCGATTTTAACTGACATGCCGGAGACCGCAGTGTCTCGCGCGGAAACAGCAGGTATCCGCCAGTCGGCCGAGTTTCATTCTTCAACGGAAAACTTAAAACGACAATGGCTGATACAGTAAACTTTCTTCAAAACGGGTATAGCGGCGAAGTACTTGAGGACTTGCTGACCTATACCGTGCAGGGCAATGATACAGTCCGCGAGGGACTGATTCATATCAAGACGGGCATCCAGCACCGCTATACGCTTCCTGCCATCAAGCTGGGCAACATTATCCAGGACAACGTGCCGACCCCACAACCCATCCACGGAGCCAAGGGCGATGACGGCACGAACGAGTACCAGTTCACCGAACGCCATCTTGAGCCGTCCGATTTTATGGTCTATCTCGAGTTTAACCCGAGGGACTACGAGAAGTACTGGCGTTTCGCGCAGCCGGAAGGCAATCTCGTGTTCCGCGAGCTCGACCCGAAAATCCAGGCGACGATGCTCCGTCTCCTTATGGACAAGAAAAACGAGTATATCGGAAACGCCATCTGGACTTCCGCCCGCGGAGGAGAGACGGTGGCCAAGATTACCGCACCGGAAGGCTGCACGAAAATCGGAGCCAACAAGGAGAAATATTTTGACGGGGTCATCAAACGGATCCTCGACAATGTGAACTCCTCCGATGCCGAGGTGGTTGCCGGAGGGCAGTGCATCATTTCGGGAACGACCGAGCTGACGGACGGGGCCGCGGTGGAGGCGGCGCTCTATGCGATGTGGAGGAAATGTCCGAAGCAGATCCGAAAGAAGACATCTCTGACCTTTGTGGTCGGATGGGACGCCTGGGACGCGTATGACCAATATATCTCGGACAAGCAGGTCAAGTATTCCGAGAATACCGAGGTCAACCGCTATCGCTTCAAGGGCAAGCGCATCGTCCCGGTCGTGGGAATCCCCGAACACACGATGGTGCTCGGCGAGTTCTCCACCGGCATGGACTCCAACCTGTGGATGGGGGTGGATTACGCGAACGACACGGACATCCTGAAAATCGACCGTCTGCAGGCCAACTCCGAGCTGTTCTTTTTCCAGATGCGCATGAAAATGGACGTGAACATCGTCCGCCCGGCGGAGATCGTGGTCCATACCGCCTACAAGAAGAGCGAATAACACACCTTTCTTCATTCTCAATATCCACCCGGGGAGCGGAGGCAAGGCCCCGTTCCCCATTTTCATTCTACTGTTATGGCAAAGAAAATCAACACGGAGGAAACTCCGCAGACAGACAACAATAATATTCCTGCACCGGAGGCTCAGGCGGTGCCCGTTCCGGAAACGGCATCGGAAAACCTCGGGACAGGCGGCGAGACTGAAGACAGGCTGCCGGCCAAGACCGCGGGGAAAGGGAATGCAGGGTCGGAGGAGACGACAGAGCCTCACATCCTGTCCCTGTTGAAAAAGTTCCCGGCATATCCGTCGCTGTACATCGACACGCACGGAGGAACCTATGCGCCGGACACGGCGGCCGCCATCAGGGGCAAGGCCGTACTCTACAGGAATCCTTTCTACAACGAACTTAAAAAGAAATCATAATGGCACTCGGTAATGTATTTATCAAGGATGTGGACGGCAATATTCCTTACGATACCGGCTCGTCGGGCGAGAAGGTGACGGGACTGCTGTTCGACGTGTCCCTCCAGCCGACGCTTTTCACGGAGGGGTATGGTAAAACCAATGAGACCAGGCTCAAGCCTGGCGATGTCTGCTACATCACCTCGTTCAAGTCCGCCGTGAACGACTTCGGTATCATCGAACGTGTGGAGGCAACCGACGAGGAGGAGATGAATGTCAATTTCCTGCACGGCATCCCGGCATACCATATCCGTGAATTTTTCCGCATGTCCGGCAATCCGGGCGGTTCAGGAAAACTCTACGTGATGTTCGCGGACTGTTCGGCGAACTGGGATGCGCTGGAAATCATGCAGCGTGCTGCCGGGGGTATGATCAACCAGATAGGCATATGGACGGAACAGCCGCTGTGGAAAGCGAACGGCGCATCGGAACAATACAACCTCAATCTGGTAAAGGGGCTCAACGACGTGGCCGTGGGGCTTGCGGAGCAGAACCAGCCGCTCTCGCTCATCCTTTCCGCCAATCCTTCCAATACGGGGGCGGATACGACTGAGGGGCGTCAGATTGACCTGAATAAAATACCTTCATGCATCTGTGAATCAAGCCGTATCAGCTGTATATTCGGCCAGGCGCATCACGAAAAGATCTCCACGATGCAGATGTGCAACAGGAACCATACGCCCGTGGGATTTTTGGGAGCGGTTATGGGAGCCATAGCAAAGGCCAACGTGCACGAATCCATCGCATGGGTCAAGCAGTTCAATCTCTTCGCGGACGATTTCCAGGAAATAGAGTTGGGGTTCGGGGACATCAACCTCGACGAGGCAGAGGAGAACTTCCTCAGCCTGAACCGGTACGAGTCACTCTCCCCGTCACTGCTGGACGAACTCGACGATAAGGGGTATATTTTTCCCATCAAGTATGCCGGCCGCGAGAACGGGATCTACATCTCGAAAGACCAGACATGCTCACATGGGGATTTCCGTACCATTGCCCGGAACCGCACCATCAACAAGAGCCGCCGTGCCGTGCGTGCAGCCCTGCTGCCGTATGTGAACTCACCGCTGATGGTCAATCCTTCAACCGGGTTCCTCGCCCCGTCGAAGATTACAGCTTTCAAGACACTCATCGGGGATATACTGGCCAAGATGCAGGCGGCGCAGGAAATTTCAGGATACGCCGTCACTATCGACCCGAACCAGAACGTGTTGGTGGACGACACGCTGCGCATCTCCTATGTCCTTGTCCCGGTGGGCGTGGCCGTGAAGATTTATGTAGAGGAAGGACTGTCATTAACCGCAAATAAGACATAGCATATGGCAATAATCAACAATGTAGCATACTCGTGGTCGATGATAACCCTGTCATCGACCGCCCTGGGAATCGATGAAGGTTCCACGACCCTTGAAGGCGTGTCGGCCATCAAATGGTCGAAGAAGCGCAAGGTCGAAAGTAACTACGGCATGGGAGGACGGCCGGTGTCGAGGGGGTTCGGGAACATTACCTATACGGCGAGCATCACGATGGACTATGCCACGCAACAGCTGTTGCGTTCGGTGTACGGCTCGCTGCTCGAAATCGGCGAGTTCGACCTGATTATCAGCTTTGCCAACCCGATGGCCGGCGAGGACTGGACAACGACGACCGTAACGCTCAAAGGTTGCATCTTCACGGAGGATTGTCTCGAGTCACAGCAGGATGATACCAATATCACCCATGAATTCGATCTCAACCCGTTCGATATCCAAATCGGCTCGGGTGATACAATCTAAGCTGTCATGGATGTAACTTTCGAGGGGAAATCTTCTACCGGAAAGAACGAATGGCTCACGCCTCCCTGCCTGCTTCGGAGGCTGGGGCCGTTCGATTTGGATCCGTGTTCGCCCGTAAACCGCCCATGGGATACGGCGCGACATCACTATACCATTGAGGATGACGGCCTGCAACAACCCTGGTTCGGACGTGTGTTCTGCAATCCTCCCTATGACACTGCACTGATTGTCCGGTTTATCCGCAGGTGTGTCGAACACAGGAATGCCGTCGCGCTCACTTTTGCCCGCACGGACACGCGCCTGTTCCACGAACTGATATTCCCAAACGCCGATTCAATACTCTTTATCAAGGGACGGCTCAGTTTTTACCATGTTACGGGGGAACAGGGTGGTACGGCCGGAGCGCCGTCATGCCTGATCGCCTTCAACAAAGAAAATACCGCGGTTCTGGAAACATGCGGTATCGACGGGAAGTTGGTGAAGCCACGACTTCAATAGTCAACCATAAATTTGTTACATAATAACCCGTCTGTTTGCCGGATATTGACCTTGGCTGACAGACGGGATTTATGTATGGCAGACTTAAATCGAAATATGCGCTTCCTTATCGAATGACGTATGCTCGTTACTGAACACATAGCCCAACTGGTTGCATATGCACCGGGTGTTTCCGATGACCTTATTGATATTGCGGTGCGAGTGGCCATATATCCAGTATTCAATCGGGCTGTCTGCAATGAAACCGCCAAGCTCCACGGTAAATGCCCCATTGAGCGGACTGCCCTTGAACTCCGGCGCCATCAGTTCGAATGACGGTACATGATGAGTGGCGACAATGAGATGTCTGGCAGTACTTTGTTTTACGCTCTGTTCCAGAAAACGGAAACAGCGCGAATGTTCGTCATTGAACCTTGTCCAGTCCAGCGGTTCGCTGCCGTAACGCATCCTGCGGAAATCTGTGATGGCTGCCTCAGTTTCATAGGCATCCTGCAACAGGATATGTGACCACAGTGTGGTAGCGATCAATTCTATATCGTTACCCAATGGGATAACGGCATTATAGTGGCAGGTGATGTTTTCCCTGATTTTGAGCGACCAGCCGTTATACAGCTTGTCTATGTCGAACATCTTGTAAAACTCGTGGTTTCCGGGAACCACGATGACCCGGCTGTAATTTCCGGAAGCCCAGTCCCAGAACGGATGTCTGGAGTAGTTCTCATCTCCGATATATCCTATATCTCCGGCAAGGACAAGCACTTCTCCGGCAACAGCCAGCGGGTTGTGCTTCAAAAAACTGCTGTTCTCCCGAAACTCGAGATGCAGGTCGGATGCGTATTGGATTCTCATTGTTGTGTTATGAAATTGGCTTCAAGTTGTTCCAATAACTGTTCTCCGGAAATGCTTTTAAGTCCTGCCGATTTGAAAAAATCAGAGTTTGGCACTTCTTCTTTGACAGCCAGGCAAAACCTGTCAACATCTTGTTTAAGCGAATCAGGAACTTCGTAGGTGTCGGCAGGAGCAAGCATGGCAACCAGCCGGAATACATCTTTCTTGTGCTTGACGATATGTTTGCTGTCCACTTGTTCTCCATTGCTTTTCCGCTCGGTCATTTCTAAATAGGCCCTGCATTTCAGACAGATAAGACTTTCAATGTTCGCAATATGTACGCCCTCCTCCAACGTGCTGTGTTCAATGGTATAATAATAATAGTCATCATCCATCAAAATGGCTGACAGACTTGACAGGTCATCATCAACCGGAATGGGGGTAATGTGGGCATCGTCCGGGAATTTGACAACCCCGATATTTCGTGAAAAGAGTTCTATCTGATACGGGAAATCCGGATTTCCCGGTTCCTTGAACCTGTAATATTCATGCCTGCATTCCCCGTTCCCGGTTCCCTTATTCCTTTGTCTGTACCCTGCGGTTTTTACAAACTCCCAGAATTTTGCAGCAAAATCCGAAGACAGCGCCTCCACAATCAGTATAATGTCTATGTCCTTGGTCGCCCTTGGAGTTTGTGCATATATTTCTTCATGCATTTCACAGGCAGTACCACCTATGATGACATAGTTTCCTTCATATCCGGTGAAAAACTCCCTGAATTTATCAATTCCTCTTACCATATCATATTATTTATCATAGTTTCCAATTCTATTTGAATGCGTTCATCATCCATATCCTTCATGGCCAGAAATAAAGACAATTTGTCTACAATGCCGTTTTTTGAGAAAAAACATGGATTGTAACGCCATATCTCTATGCGGGTCTCGCCATATTCCTTGTCTGTCCGGATTTGCAACCGTCGAGCTTCTTCTTTTGCAATGGCATAAGTGTCATTTTTTTCCTTGTTCAGCATTGAATATTCCGACAAGGCATTTACTCCACTAATACAAAATACTTCATCAGGCAGACTATCGGTATATACAATCCGCTCGATGGGGTTCGCCAGGAACGGCAACATCCTGTCCCATAATTCACGCTTTTTGAACTGAAATATCATACTCTTTGTCTTGCCGCCGGATAAAGCGATAACTTCTTTATCTTTCAGCCATCTGACCGCCCGGTTTACATTGGCATACGACACGTTGAAAAGATCTGCAATATCATAAGTTCCTTTCCCTTCGAGAGACTTTACTTCAAGATGATAAAGGATTATGCATTGGGCAATTGCAGGAATCTGCGTTTCTTCACCTCCCCCGATATTATTTTTATGCGGTTTCAAATCTATCAACAAATCCGGTATGAACATTTGCTTTTGCGGTATGATGAAATTTACACGATGTCTGACAAGACGCCGTACATTATAGGCCGCCACTGTACGCAATACAAATATTACCGGGCATTGGGCTTTTCGCTCAACCAGTTCTTTTTGTTTCCGCATCTGCCCCGGAGTATATGCAGAACTGTCTGCACTATACAGAAGAACTACGTCATGCCCCAACAAGTTAGCCGTACAAAATGTATAACCGGCAGTAATATTGGCTGGGAATGTATGCAAGACATCCTTTTCGACCGGCCTGATGTCCGCCCTCAAATCAAGCAATTCAGCGATGTACCGGCTTGTCACATCTATAAAATCATCTATTTTGCACATAATCATTTATGTTTGAGAATATGCAAAATTAACGATTATATACTATATATCAAAGAAATATATGAAATATATTCAGCGAAATTTCCTTTAAAGACTGATCTGGGAATATCAGGAGCAAAGAAGTTTTTTGTATAACATATGGATTACAAGTGAATAAGAACCGTGTCTTCAACCTTTCCACGATTCTTTGTCCTACTCTTTCGGTGAATCAAAACAAATTCGATATGGACGAAAAAATGCTTTCATTGGAACAGGAGATCAAGATCAAGGAAAAAGCCCTCAAACTGAAAGAGGAGAAGAAACTCCGCAAGATTTGTCCGATGGTCGTTTTCGGAGACACCGCAAACGGCGAGAAAGAGATTTATGTGGCCTACATGTCCGAACCGAGCTTTCCGCAGTTCAGCAAATTCATGGCCGCTTCCAAAAAGGACGAGGTAATCGCCATGCGCACGTTGGCCCGCGACTGCTTCGTGGACGGAGATAAGGAACTCGTGGACGACGAGTCGCTCTTCCTGTTCGGTCTGATGGGACAGCTTTCCGAGCTGATCACCACCCGCCAGAGTGTCCTGGTAAACTTATAAGCCGGTGGGTAGTGACCGACGAGCAGCGCATCCGCCAGCGGATGATCTATGTCCGCCACTACTTTCCCGGCGTCAACCTCGACACGATTTCCGACGAGGAGTTCGCGATGCTTTCCGAAGAGGCGTTGTGGCTGCACGAGCAGATGCTCATCAGCCGTATGCCCGTTCCGATGTCATTGCCGGAGAGGACTCCTTGACCTGCCGCCGTAAGCTTCCGGTTTGCGGCGGCCTTCGTTTCATAATCTCCGCCCTTGCGGAAAGACTATTCTTTTAACGCAGTACCCATTACCATGGCTCAGGAACAGAACTATCAGGTCAACTACTCCATCAACGTGGATGCCTCTCAGGGCACCAAGCAGGTTATCGCCTTCGGTGAGGCGGTAGGCAAGCTGGTACAGGCGAAAGCGTCCCTGACTCCGGCCGTCACGAACATCAAGAATATGATGGACGAGATAGACCGCGTGTTCCGCACCAAGAACGGCAAGAAACGTAATTTCGATTACCGCCTGACCATCGATACGAAAAAAAGCGAAGAGAAGCTGGAACGTATCAAGGGGTTACTCACGGATATTTCCACGCTTTCCAAAGGCATCAGCCTGACCATCAATGCCGGTCAGGCTTTGGACAGCAAGAAAATCAAGGCCAACGCCAAAAGCCTTTACGAGAAAAAGGCTGCCGAGATGCGCAAAGCGGAGATCGAAAAGAATGCCGCCTCGTCCGTTGGCACGATGGCAGACGCGCAGAAACGCATTACCAAAGCCATCGGGAAAATCAACTCCGCCCTGGTTTCCATGGAACGTGACCGGGAACTGCAAATCAAGACCGGGACGGCGGAAAACAGGTTGCAGCAGATACTTTCCCTATTGGGTCGTATCAAAAGTGCTTCTGTCATTTCTTTCAACATGCAGGGAGGCATACCATCCGAAGGACTCACACCTTCCGTTCCGGTGCCATATGCTCCGCAGGCCTTCGTAATGCCCGAAAAGGCCCGGCAAAAACTGATGGAACGGCTTTATGCAGGACAGCAGCTGCATCGCCAGAAACTGGTCCACGCGGAGGAGCTCTTTACCGCAGACCAGCGCCGTAAGGCGGCTCTGGCAGAAACCGCCGCGGCGGAAAAGCGGCGTGCCGATGAAGCGCGGGCTAAAGAACGGGAGTGCAAGAATGCCGCCCGTGCTGCGGAGAAAATACGCCGGCAGGCAGAACAGGCACGCCGTAAGGCAGAAACGGAACGTATAAAGGCCGAGCAGGCTGCAAGACGGCAGGAACAGCGCAATGCGATGCAGTCCGTCAGGCTCATGCAGCGGGAACATACTGCAGCCGGTACGCTCTACCGCAGTAAACGCCGTGCCGCCATCAACCGTATCCAGTATTCGAAAGCGCCGTCACTCAGGAACCTCCCGTTCGCTTCGATGCTCAATGCCTATATGGGTTACAGCCTGATCCGTTCGGAACTGACGAAGGCCATCGACTATTCCAACATCATGGAATCGGCACATTCCATCCTCCGTGTGGCGGACAGCGACCTCAAGACATTCGAGACCCGTTTTGACAGTATGGCCCGTCATGTCCGTAAAATCGGCATCGACACGAAATACACAGCCGTGGAGATTGCCGGTGCCGTCAAATACCTGTCGATGGCGGGCATGAATATCGAGACAATCAACAAGTCCATCCGCCCGATCACGAACCTGGCACTTATCGGTGACAACGACGTGTCGTATATCGCCGACCTGGCCACGAACATCATGGCCGGTTATGATATCCATAACGACAGCATGGACAGCGTGGCGGACATTATCTCCTCCACCATTTCCCGCTCGAATGTGAATATCGTGGAGATGGCGGAGTCATACAAGATGGCTGCCGGTTACCTGCGTATGGCGGGCGTGGACTTCACGGAAAGCAGTGCCGCCATCGGTCTTTTGGGCAATATGGGTCTGAAGGGAACGCTGGCGGGAACCTCGTTGCGTGCTCTTTCCACACGTTTTGCCAAACCTACCAAGGAGGCACAGGAAGTTCTGGACCGCCTGGGCATCCGGTTCACGGAAATGCGCGACATCGAGGGGGTGCAGGTCGAGAAACTCCGTCCTATAGCGGACATTTTCGAGGAATTGAACAAGAAGGGCGCGTCGATGGCGGATGTCCAGGCAATCTTCGGGAAAATTGGCGGTAACGCGGCGATGATGTTCCTGAAGAACTACGACAAACTACGAGAACTGACTTCATATAACCGGGGGTCCCAGGGCGTTTCCTCAGAACTGGCATTGGTAAAGCAGAATACGACCAAGGGATTGTGGGCGCAGGTGACCTCCCAGCTGACCGAAGGGTTCATGCAGGCATACGAGGTGTTGGAACCCTCTATCCGCACTGTGCTCCGCACTTTTCTGGCAAAGTTCAAGGCTCCGGAATTTACCCGTGGCCTGGTGTCCATCGGGAATGCCTTGTTGGACATCTTCACCGTGATCGGCAATATCGGCGCATGGGTGACCCGCAATTTCCATTGGATAGAACCGCTTGTCTTTACAGGCGTTGTCGCGACCCGGCTGTTCAAGGTGGCGGGAGCCCTGACGAATATCGGCATCGCCATGGGGTTTATCGGCAAACAGTCTGCGGCCACGACATCAATCAGTGTCGTGCAGGGGCTGCTGGGGGCGGGTGGTATCGGTAAGGTTTCGTTTGCCCAGAAGCGGGCCATCGTGTCGGCCATGCAGTCCGCAGGCGTGGCGGGACGGGGAGCGATGAACCGCGCCTTGATGGCCGGGGGCGGTGTCATCGGAGCCAAAGGAGTCCTGCAGTCGCTGTTTGCCACACAGGTGGCTACCGGCAGCGGACTGACCGGTGCTGCCGCCTCGTTGAGTGCCATCAGTACAGGCGCGGTTGCCGCCACGGCAGGTATAGCCGCATTGGTCGGGACTTTGGGATGGGTGGCTTACAAGACCTGGAAGATAAAGGAGGCGAAGGATGCCGTACTGGAAGAGATCGAATCGAACCGCAAGTACCGTTATCCGTCCATAGAGGCACTTTACTCCTCCCTGAGCGAGACCTATAACATGGCTGTCAAGACAAAGCGTGCCGTGGACGAGGTCGTTGCCGGCAAAAGTATCGAAGAGGCTTCGGGACATAAAATCGGAGCCTTCACATCCAACTGGTGGGCCGGGTTCTTGGGGGAATTTGCCATCGCTTCATCTGAGGGGATGGTATCGCGAGACCATGTGTATAACATGGACAAAGCCCGTCAGGATGACATAAGGGATGCGCTTGTCACCCTTGCCAAACGCGACAGCCAGACACGTATCGATGCCGCGTACGCCGAGTTCGGGAAGATGGGTACGGTATTGGAAGTGGACGCTTTCCTCAAGACGGTAAAGGAGCGTTTCGGGCAACAGGAGAAGGATCTCGACAAGTCTTTGTGGCGTATGCAGGATGGCAAGGCCGTCTATGTGAATGATATCGGGGACAGGTCGGAAGCGGTTGCCGCCCGCACATACGACTATGCCCGGTACATGAACACGCAGACCGTTCCGGAGATTGTGCGTGCCGCCACCGCTTATCGGAATGCCATATCGAGTGCCGCCAATGCGCATGAGCTGATGCGTAAGGGAGGGTTCGACTTTGACCAGTTCAGGGCCTGGGGATTCGAGCAGGACGAAAACGGGCTATGGAAACAGCGGGCACTGGGGCAGAACGCCACCGATGCGCAGCGTATAGACAACATCGCGCATCGCAAGCTGGCACATACGACACTCGTGAAGTTCTTTTCATCGCTCCGGCAGACTTTCGGAGGTTCGGCGGAGGCAGCCGAGAACATCCTCCGCGTGGCGGGCTTCACTCCCGACCAGTACGGCAACGAACCGGATTCCAACGATACACGTCCGTTTGCTGCCAACCCGATTACCAACACGCATCTGGATGACGGAGGGGCCGGCGGCAACTATTCCGGCACGGGGCGGTTGTCCTCGGCGGCACCTAAACAGGTCATCGTGAACATAGAGAGCCTGCTCAGTGTCAGGACCATCGACCTGATGAAGTCGAAGGAGGGGCAGACGGAAGAGATACAGAACCTGAAAGAACAACTGGCACAGGCGCTCATCGATGTCGTGCATGACTTCGATGCCTCCTGGAACGCATAAAATGAAAGGATTATGGGAAGACTGATACAAATCGCGGCCTCGACTTTGTTGAGCGGAGGCATACTCAACCACGGTTCGCTTGGCGGATACATCAGCAACGCCACGCGTCTGGCGTTGGGCATGGGGCTTGCCGAATTGCAGGACGGGCAGGTACATTACTTCTCCAGGCACCATGACCTGCTCAAACGGGCAGCCATACAGGTTGCCTCGCAGACGGCTTACGGGTTGCTACGTTCCTATCCCCGATACCTCAAATACTGGGAACAGCAGGTGCGGGACAAATATCTTCAGACACAGTCGCAGTCCAGCCTTGCGAACAAGACCGGACAGTACTACCAGCTCATCAGGGAACAGCAGGCGGTGGCGCAGAAGAAAAACCATATCGATTCCATCGTCGGCCGGACAGTGGCGGATTTTCTGGAACTGTCCATATCAGAGGAGGGGAAGTATTATGACAACAGCGAGTGCAAGGTTTTGCCGAACAGCCGGTATGGACTGGTGACATTCGTGGACCTGGGACCGCAGGTACAGGTCAGCAGCCGGAACAATATCCTGCTGACCCGGGTACAGGGGCGGGACTATACCCGCAAGGAATATATATCCGGGGGTGACCTCGAGATTACCATCAACGGCAAGATCACCTCCAAATACCCGGACGTGTATCCCGAGGCGGAAGTGTCCAAGTTTATCAGGCTGGTACAATACAAGGGTGTCATCGATTGCGACAACACGGTATTGCGCCAGTTCAACATTTCACGGTTGATTATACAGGGCTATACCTTACAGCCTACGGATTGCCGGAACGTGCAGCCGTATTCGCTGAACTGTGTCGCCGTGGAGCCATCGGAAGCCGTGGAACTGAAACTGGCGGAACAGGAAAAGGTGGACACGGCCATCAAGCACACGAACAAGTGGATCAAGTATGTTAAATTCGGTACGGAGGTCATCGACCCCGCCTCGTTGCTTAAACTGACACGTTTATGGGTATAGCTGCAATGGATATCCTCTGCTGTCGCATCACCATCGGGGATGCCGACCCATCCAATCCGATGAGGATACAGAACGGCGTGGAGATTACGGAAGTCCAGTCGCTCGAAATCAACGAGAGTTACAAGAAGCTGATCGGAACGGCCAAAGTGATATTCCCGAAAGGGTCGGTATGCCGCTCCACGATTATCGGGAACGTGACATTGGAGGGCAAGGACGTGTCGAGGATAACGACGGAGGTGATGCAGGACGGTGTCATCATCGAGAAACGCAGCGCGCAGCGTCTGGTTGACGAGACGACATTCAAGGTCGGACAGCGCATCAATATCAAGCTGGGCTACAACGGCGTGCTGAAAAATATGTTCGACGGATACATTACCGGATACAATTCGGACAGCACGCTGGAAATCCAGTGTGAGAATATGGCCTACAAACTCAAACTGAAACAGGCACCTCATTTCGAGACCCCGGCGAAAGGGACGACGGTGAACGAGGTGCTGGAAGGCAAGTATAATATCCTGAAAGATACCGGCTTCAGGATACACTCGGATACGAAGCGGTTTGAGATACATATCGGCAAGGTAAAGGTCACGGACAACTTCACGGTAGCGGATATCCTTTCCGAATGGTCGAAGTACAAGGTCTACTGTTTTTTAAAATACGATGCCGATGATGACGGGGCCATACCGTCCATTGCCGTCGGGCGTCCTTATTCGTCCAGCAAGGCTCAGCCGGTATTCCCGGAGGATGAATCGACAGGACCGTACAGGATATACTTCAACGAGCATGTGGCGCAGAGCAACCTGAAAGTGGTCAAGACCGATCCGAAGTTTTTGGCGGTGACGGGCAAGGCACTCGGGACGGATGAAAAATTCTTTGAGGTGACAGTACGCATGAATCCTGAATACGACCCGGCGACGCCGGGCAGCAAGGAGTTTCAGACGGTCAATGCCACGCAGATTTCAAAAAAGACGCACAAAGTAACGGGCAACACGACGGCATCAGGAGCGAAGACCAGGACCAAGGTGGATTTATCCACATATACCATCGTACCATATATGTCACCTCATGTCGGAATCAATTCCGACCGGCTTGTAGAAGAGACGACGGAATACTTTCGGAATTACAATCTGAACGGAATCACCGGCAATGTGACAGTATTCGGGGATTTCGGACTGTCTCCTGCCGTACAGGTGGAACTGATCGACTACCGTAATCCTTCCAAGAACGGCGTATACCTCGTGGAAGAGGTAACGACTACTTTCGGGGTGGGTGGATACAGGCAACAACTGAGTATTCCGTATAAAATTAGGAAATAAGATTTACCGTTATTCAACAGGAGGAATTTCTATCAATGGTTCTTCGTTTATTACCTTGATAATATTCGGAAGTTCGCTATTGTATTTATCGTCAGTAGAGCAATCAAAACCTTTTCTTCCACTAATGAAATCCGGTGTCGAAGTTTCAAAAGACCCTTTGCGTACAACCGGTATAAATTTAGTGGTTCCCTGATTGTTATATATTTCATGTGATATTATACCCCCTTCATAAGCGGCACCTCCTTTACCGGATTCAGCTTTCTCTTTATACTTTGGAGTCAGAATGCACAGAACTTTAGTTGCCTTACGGATGCTTTCAAGCATAAATTTAGGCAAGTCAGTTCCATGAGGTTGATACTGGTCTATTTGAGCATCAATCCCTCGTCTTCGCAAATCTTTGGCGAAAGTTTGAATCCAATTCATAAAGACATTGTCTTCTACCTCCCACGCATACGAAATCAACACAAACGGCTTGTTTTTATTCACAATTGGTTCTTCCGCCACTTTATTGAGAATTTCAGGCAGAGGCGTATTATCGATTGTAGGAATGTCTACATCTGCCCAAGGATTCAAAGCTTCTTGTATCGCATCTTTTGGAGTATTCATTAGCAGCAGCCTGTTTATTTTGATAGACAAATCTTTGAGGAATTTTTGTACATCATTCTCATCAAGAGCTAAAAATAAAGTCCTATACCATTTAATTCTTGATGTAAATTCTTCCTTTTCCCGCAATTCTGCCATATATTCCCCATATGTATGAGGTAACGACAATGTTGTTAAATATGGCCTGATTGTATTATAAAACAATGGTCCATCTACATACAGCGGCGCATAATCATTTTCTTTGTTCGATCCGATAATATTCCAAAGCTGTTCATATATATCTGATCTACTGGTCTCTTTTTCATAAATTGTCCGCTCAAGGGAAATTTTAGGAATAACACACTCTCCCCCATTTATAACATCGGCACCATTCTCCGTAAGAGCTATAAAATCTCTATCTTTTAAGTAGAGATAGCCATTATCAATGAGGGTATTTACCAGGAAATACAATATACCCTATTGATTACGAGTAAATTGCTTTTCAGCTGCAAATCTAAAATTTCTGAGCATGTTACCTTGCCCGGCTTTAAAGCATCTTGATTTTTGAAAGAAATCAAATATATATGTAATATAGGATTCTAAAATTTCTTGTTTCATAAGTAATATCATTGTCTTTGCAAAAGTACAAAATAATTGGCAACCAATAAACTATGCTCCTCCTATTCTTTCAAAAAACTCATGTCTTCAGACAAATCCAACCAGTTGCTTATCCGTGAGGCTATCCGCAAGATAGCCTTGGGACGGAGTATGGAGCGTATCAATCTGGCTCCCGGAGGCATGTCCGGTATCGGTACGGCCCGCATGATACACGGCTATGTCGCCAAGATACACGACAACCCCTCGGACGAGGAGTTTTCCGACTACGGCGGTACCATTGATGTCGGCGAGTACCCGGACGAGACGGCCTCCGCCGAACCTGTTATCCATAAAGGCGTGTTGCTCTCGGCCGCCACCAACAGCGAAGGCGGCTTCCTGATCGTCCCCGCACTTTTTTCCGACGTGACCATCTTCATGGATGCCGCCACCCGTTATGCCTATGTGGTTAACTTCTCCCATGTGGATATCCTGCGGCTCAATGCCCGCACGGAAACCGTCATCGGCGTGACCGAAATGGAGGAACTGGATCCGGAAAACGACTCTTCCCCGGACTACGACGAACTGGAAACCACCGGTAACGAGACCTCCACCCACTATACGCCGACGGCCGTCACAACAACCGTTAGGAATGACAAGGACAAGGAAGCGACAACCGTTATCGATGCGGAAAGCATCACGCATACGGTGGACAAGTCTGAAGTCAGACAGACAGCAGATAAAGTGGTACAAAAGGTCAATTCCACGACCGTTGCCGTTGCCGACAACAAGGTGACGCTCGGTGACGAGAATGCCACCGAGCCGCTGGTTCTGGGTAATGAGCTTGCCCGGCTGATGCTCGACTTCCTGACGGAATGTTCGAAAATCATGACTCCCACACTGATGGGCACGATGTCGCCGATCAATATGCCGAACTTCATCTCGCTGACATCACGTATCCAGAAATTTCTTTCCAAGACCAGCTATACCAAATGAGCGTACAACTGCATCCCGATATAGAAACCCTCGACAAGGAGAGCCTGTGCTATTCCATCTATGCACAGCTGTACCATAACTTTTTCAATGCCCAGCAGAAAAAGGACGACGAGCATCCTTACGGCATCGAGGAAGGCGACGAGACCAGCCTGAGACTGAAGAATACCGCTTACGGTTTTGCATCCGCCATTGCCGGAGCCGTTACGGGAGAAGGCGGTTCCGGAAGCGGTGGCTTGCTGTTGGATTACCTGAAGAAATCGGGCGGTGACATGACCGGCAAGCTCAGTGCCAATTACGGTTTCGAAGCCGGCATTGGAAACACCCGTATCCTGGAAACCTATTCGCAGGACATTACCGATCCGGAAGGTGTGGTAACTGCCATCGAGTACGGTATCAGGATTACCGGCAACCTGAAAGTCGGGGGCGACAGCCTGCATATCGGCGGCAGGCAGTTGCTCCGTTACGACGCGGACAAGGCCACCGCTACAATCAACGCTTCCCATATAGACTTTCTGGATGCGACGGTACATTCCAAAGGGGCATGGATTATCGGGGACGAGGATACAGGAATATCCATCTCCCCGACACGGCTGGCCGTGGGCGGGCAGGATGTCTATCATCGTGGCAACGCCAATACGGACACGGTGGATTGGACGATGCGGGACGGCATGGTGAGACGGAATCTGACGGTGCGAGGGAGTACGGTCATGGATGGCGGACTGAAAGCCTTGCAAGGCGTGGAACTGGGCGACAAAGGGAAATGTCTGCTTTCGTTTTCGGAAGAGGATGTCGCGCTCGGCGGGTTCCTCTCGTTCCTGGACGGATTCGGCATCCGGATCGGAGATGTTCCCGTACTGCTCTGTACCGACAAGGACAAGATACAGTTCGGGAGTATCGGCGGTGACCTTCTTTTAGGCGGCGACCATACCCCGAAGATACGCCTGTTCTCCGGCATATCGGACGTGGACGGCGAGTGTCTGATGCTTTCCCCTTACGGAAAGGCTTGTTTTCCGGGCTCGCTGACTGTCCGCCACAACTACGGCGCCGACCTGCTCTCCTCATACCGGGTAGACACTTCCGATGAAGGTATCGTTATCCACAAGCGCTTGCGGATGGGCACAGCAGAGGGATTTATGTTCACAGGCGACAGGGAGCGCGTATCGCTTTCTTCCGAGGTAATCTACGAGGAAGAGGACGTAAGGACGGCTATCCCTCACAGCACGGATTTTTCACACCGTCCGTCCGTGAGCTGTTATGCCCCGCAGAACCGTCACAGCGAATCGTTCCATATCCGCACCGATGCCGATTTCGTTACGGTCGCTGTTCCGTTGGAAGCAGCCGGGCATATCGGAATCCATGCGTCGCCCACCCGGATTACTGACAGAATCCTATACTTGACAGAGGCGTTACGCCTGCAAGCGGTGGAGGACGGTATCCGGCATTACGGAAACAGCGTCTTTACCGGGTCGCTCTCTTCGGAGTTCTTTTCCCCGGGCCTTTCCGGAAGCGGATGGGCTGTCCGCCGGAACCGGACGACAGGAGGCGTCTCCGCCACATTCGACGAGGTGGTGGCCCGCCGTAAGTTCCGCGCCTATGAGTTCGAGGTCGAAAAGACTTCGGTAACCAACGGTTCCTTCTGGATCAGCGACAGCTGTTCGGGAGACACCGTGGAAAAACTGTCATAATCCATGTCCGTATTCCGTTATCCGACATACAAGATCCGTATTGCCCCCGACTCGCAGAAGACACAGGGACTGCAAGCCGGGGATATCATCCGCAGGCAATATGCCGAACGGGAGCGTACCGTCTATTCGCTGATGTGCGTGACAGAAACCGGAACGGAGCTTGTCGGAGACAAGGACGCCCCTTATTTCATCGGGGCATTGCTGGACGGGGACGAACCGCAGGGCGGTGAACTGCTGGACTTCGTGCGGATTACCAACCTGTTCGATACGGCACGTAGCGGCGCCTTGTACCTGACGGCTTCTGACAGCGATTCACCCTATATGGATGTCATCGACGGCATGGCGACCGAACGCTCCCTGTGCTATCCCGTCATGGACGGAGGCATGGCGGGAGTGCCGGACAAGTCCAGGTACGCCGTTTATGGCAGCATGCTGCAAACGGAATATCTGGATGCCGATTCGGAAGCGACACGCATTGTCCGCATTATCCGCAACGCGGAACCGGCAGGAAACGCTTCCTTCGGGCTGATGCTGACATTGGAAGAACCGGTCGGATACCCGGAGCGCCTGCTGGTATCGTTCAAGGTCAGGTCTTCCAAAACATCAGGTTCCGTACCGATCCGATTCGGCTATACGAACCGTGAAAAGACGGATGCGGAAGATGAAATCTCCATCGGCCGGGAATGGAAGTACAAGTTATGGGTCATCACCGTGGATTACCCGGCACAGTACAGCCGGAGCCTGTTTCTTGACCTGACATCAAGCCTGGCCTCCGAGGGGGACTGGTGCGAGGTCGCCGACCTGAACATTGTTCGTCTTGCCTCCGTATCCGCTTTCAGCGAGGCGAGCAAGGCCCGTGTGGGAAAGGTCAGCGGCATCATCGATCCGGTCTTCGGCATGTTGGATGGTTACGGGGCCTATTTCCAGAATCTCTATGCCACACGCAATGTCAATATAGCCGGCACGCTTACCGCGGGAGACGAGAACGGTTTTTCAAGCACGTTTTATGTGGGCAAAATCCACAAGAATGTCATACCCGACAGCCTGTCCTGCCGGTTCAGCCATTCGGAAGAGCTGGATGAAACATCTCCCGCCGGACTCGGGCGGTGTGTACGGATAGCCGGAGACAGTCTTCTTGGTGCGCAAAGTGCCGCCTGGCGGGAGGCTCATACAGGAGTCTGTTATTGTTTCTCAGTCTGGATAAAAGCGGAAGATACGGCAGCCATCCGGTTCTATCAGGATGAACATCTTGTCGGTGATCGGACGGTGGCTGCCGGTAAAGGATGGGTCCGTTATAATGTCCCGTTCCTCATACGCGGGTCAGATTCCCCCGTCATGTGTCTCGGCATTGCCGCTTCCGTCCCCCTGTCGTTGTCCGCCCCTCAATTGGAGGCCGGAAGGAACGTGACCCCCTATCAGGCGACCGATGAAGCCTTGTCCTACACGGACGATTACGGTGCCTGGTTCAATAAGGGAGGTATCGGGGGTACCATACAGAATCCCCTGTTGCGGCTGAACGAAGACGGCTCGATCGTTTCACGGGACGGTTCTTTCGTCATCCATCCGGACGGGACGGGCCATTTCGCCTCGGGACGGTTCAAGTGGGGCAAGGATACCATCGAACTGCGCGATGTGACCATCCGCTGGGAAGACCTCGATGAGGAGGCGCAGGAACTGCTCAAGCCCCGTTCCGTCTCCCTGACAGGCGGCACGGCGTTCCATTTCAAGGACGAGCTTTCAGGCGCATGCGAGCCGGAGAATATCCCGCTTGTGGCGACCGAATACAATTTCGAGCCGGAAAGTCGGCAGTGGGAATACCTTGCCGTTGACGGCATATGGAAAGATGCCGGATGCAATGCCGCCGTATTTGAAATGACACCCCCGTTTCATGGCTGGGAAGGGCGCGACGTGCTGACCCTCCGCTACACGGCAACATACCGTAATGAAAAAATCAGTGCGACCCATACCTTTTTCAAACTTTACGACGGATCTCCCTCCTATACTGTTTATGTGGAGTCTGAAAACGGCACGACATTCCGCAACGGAATCGTCTCGACGGTACTCCGTGCCAGGGTGTACAGGGGCGGTGAAGAGATTACATCGCTCATTCCCGACGGCAATTTCCGCTGGATACGGACGAGCCGCGATACGGAGAGTGACAGGATATGGAACGCCGCACCGCGTTACGGCAGGGAGATAGAGATAACCGGCGGGGACGTGTGGCGCAAGGCCGTTTTCGATTGCGAAGTGGAAATAACAAATAACCGATAATCTATTATGGCAGTAAAAGTAGCCCGCGGGCAGGTCACCATCATCGACCAGAACGACGCGGTATCGTTGCAGGCATTCATCGGCTCCTCGCAGCCCCTGACACAGGTGTACAACAGAGACAACAATGCCTATGCCCCTTCGTGGGCGGCTTCTCCCTATCTGGTACTTACCCCTTCGCTCTTCGTCAGCGGTCAGGCGGCGACCGACCAGATCACCTCGGTAGGCAATGCCGCGACGCTTACGGCAGGCGTGAAGAGCGGCTCGGCCAAGTGGTACAAGAACGGTACGGCGATCGTCTCCGGACAGGACAGCTGCACCATCGGCGCGGCATCGGCCAAGTATGCCCTTACCGTCAAAGCCAACCACATGACCGTTTCCGCTCCGCAAGTGCGTTATACTTTCGAGGCGGTTTACATCGACGCCAACGGGCTGGAGATTCCGTTCCGGGCGGAGATTCAGTTCACGCAGCACCTGAACGCCGGAGCGATGATCGCCGCCGTGGCGTATGCACCCGACGGCATCGTATTCAAGAACGACGAGGTGGCGACGCTCAGGGCGCATTGCGACCTGTGGCGCGGAGCCTCTATCGACACGACGAACGTCACCTACGCGTGGGGCATCAAGGATTCGGCGGTATTCGCGGGCACGACACTGACAGCTGCCGCGGCAGCCGGAGCCACGACCATAACGGTCGCTTCGGTAATGAACATGGAGGCGGGAGGCAGGATAACCATAGGATCGGCACAGTACACCATTTCGGCAGTCAACGCCTCCACGAAGGTCGTGACGCTGACCTCCGCACTGAGTGCCGCAGCCGCATCGGGAGCCGCCGTTTCGTGTCCCTACTACAACTCCATGCTGGGTGCCGGCTGGGCATGCCTTACCTCGACCAATCCTCGGGGCGTGACGGCAGGCTGGACGACAAACGAAATCACGATTACGGCAGATGCCGTTCTCAACTTCGAGACCTTCAAGTGCGCCATCAAGGATACGGACACCTCGGCGGGCAACGCCTCGGCGAACAAGGTCGTCTGCGACATCATCTCCTTCACGGATATGTCCGACCCCATCACGGTTGATCTGGTCAGCCAGAAGGGGTTCACCATCAAGAACAACGGCAATGACGTGGATGCCAAAGCCGTGTTATACAGGGGCGGTGAGGAAATCGACACGGGCGGGACAGCTTATACCTATACATGGAAACTGTGGAACTCTGCCGGGACTTCCGTCGTGAAGACCTACACGGGAAAATCCATCACGGTCTCGAAAGCCGATGTGACGGGGAAAGGCGTGCTGATGTGCGAGGTATCGAAATAAACGACATGTCTTACAACGAATACGAGGGTGCCAAATACTTTTTGGGACACCCTCATTGCGTCTGACGTGTTTCCCGACAGGAAAGTCAGTCTCTTGGCATGGATTTCACGATCCCGCTCACGGGGTCGAATTGTACGGCGGCATTGTTGAACAGCCGCTCGATATGCCCGCTGCGGATCATTTCGGAGGTCGGCAGACAGTGAAGGACGGGCGTATCGATAAGGGCTATTCTGTCACTCAGCGAGAGGGCTATATCCAGTTCGTGAGTGGAGAACAGAATGCATTTGCCCTCAGCATGCGCTAACCGTGCGAGCAGGGAACACAATTCGTAACGGTTGGGCATGTCAAGAAACGAGGTCGGCTCGTCCAACAGGATGACGGGCGTTTCCTGAGCCAGAGCACGGGCTATCATAATGCGCTGGCATTCACCGTCCGACATCTTATCCATCGTGCGGCCGGCATACGCCTCCATTCCGACCGAAGAGAGCGACCGCATGACGATTTCCCTATCTTGAGGCTGCATGCGGCCGATCCAGTTGGTGTAAGGGGCGCGGCCGATAGCCACGACATCCTCGCACCGCAGGTTGGCGATGCGTGTGCGCTCGGTCGTGACAAATGCCAGTTGCCTTGCCTTCTCCGGAGTTCTCATGTTTGCGATACAATGTCCGTCGAGCAGGATTTTACCGCAATAATTATGATTCAGTCCGGCTATGGCACGGAGAAGTGTAGATTTCCCCGTGCCGTTCCTGCCAATAAGGGCAGTCAGCTGTCCTCTTTTGAAAGAGGCATCGACCTTATCGAGAAGCCTCTTCTCTGCGTAGCCTATGGAAAAATCGCACAGTTCTATCATACCGTCATCGATTTATTGCGTAAAACCACCCATACGACTATCGGGATTCCCAGCAGTGCGGTAATGGCATTTACGGGCAAAGTGAACATTTTGGAAACGATATCGCAAAGAAGCAATACCGCCGCCCCCGAGAGAAGGGTTCCCGGCAGGAGCACGCGGTGGTCGGCCTCGCGGAAGAGCATCCGCGCGACGTGAGGCATGGCAAGACCGATGAAGCCGATCGGGCCGCAGAAAGCCGTTACCGTGCCGGCCAGCAGCGTCGTCGAGAGAAACAGCAGACCGCGCGAACGGCGGATATTCAGTCCCATCGTTACGGCATATTCCTCGCCGAAGAGCAGGAGGTTGAGCGGTTTGATCGTCCATACGGCCAGCAGCAACCCGACGATGACCGACGGAAGGAGGATGGCGAGCTGCGGCACCGTCACGTCGCCGAGCGACCCCATCGTCCAGATGACGAACGCCTTTAACGCCTCCTCTTTGCTCAGATATTGCAATATCTGCACGACAGCGCTCACGCCTGACGAGAACATCATACCCAAAATCAATATCACCATAATGTCCTTTATGCGGTGTCCGACGGCAGCGATTACGAGCAGCACGACGGCCGCACCCAGCCAAGCCGCTCCGGCGATGCCTATCGACGAGCCGACGCCTGCCAGCACCACGAGCGCCACGCCGAGGCTTGCACCCGAGCTGATGCCCAGCACGTAGGGGCCGGCCAGCGGATTGCGGAACAATGTCTGCATCTGCAAGCCGCTGACCGATAGCGCCGCCCCGGCCAGCAGAGCCACAACCGCCTTTATCAGCCGTATGTTCAGTACGATTTTCGCCGTAGTCCGCGGGCAGTCGCCGCCCGTCAGGGCCGCCCATACGTCGCCGACGGGAATGCGAACCGCGCCCACAGCCAAATCCAACAGGAAGAGGCCGACCGTAAGCACGGACAACGCGGTGAACAGGATGACGGGGCGTGAACGCATCTATTTCAGTTGTTTGTAGTATACGAAATCTTCTTCGACCAACTCGGGGTGGAATATCTTCACGAGGTCGCGCAGAAGAAGGTCGGGATTCACGACGGCCGATTCGTAGTAGTCGTTGCCTCCGGCGGCATTGGTGCGGGCGTTGTTGTTATAGACATAGCCGTTTCGGACGCAGCGGGTATCGGCGAACTTCGGGCAGGCGGCTTTCAGTTCGTCGAGTGTGTTCGCCATGCCGACGTTCAGCCACATATCGGCCTCCGAAGCGAGCAGGTATGCCTCCTCCAAGTCGATAGGCGTCGAAGAGTTGCCCGTGTTCTTCTTGTAGATGTAGTCGCCTCCGGCGTCGGTAATCAGCCGCACGGCATAGTTTTCCGTCGAGGGCATGAACCACGAATCGCCGTAGGGCGTATTGAGCATGACCGACGGGGCATCGAGAACGGCACCGGACACTTTCTGTTTCAGCGCATTGTATCGGATCGGAATATCCGCGAATACCTTTTCGCCCTTCGCGCGTTTCCCGACGACCTCCGAAAGCGCCACCAGCCATTCGGCTTTGCCCAGCGGAGATTCTTCGAGATAATCGCCGACATACATGAACGGGATGCCGAGCTCCTTGAGTTTGCTCTCCATCGCACTGGCCCCGTTCACGCCGAAAAGCAGCACAAGGTCAGGGTCGAGCGACAACAGAAGTTCATAATTGATATTTCCCTCGTAACCCACGTCGCCGATGCTGTCGCGGCGTGCCTGAATGTCGGGATTGGAGATATAGTCGAGTCCCGAAACGCCGACCACACGTGCCGTCTCGCCGATGGCGTCGAGCATGGCGATATGGGTCGAGGACATCGCCACGATGCGCTGCGCATCCCCTTCGAGGACCTGCCCGTCGAAACCCTCGGGAACGGGTTCCCCGTTACGGGAGATGAACAACCGGGTGGTGACGCTATCCGCGCCCTGCCACGGATTCATGACGGAAACCAGCACGCTCTGTCTGCCGTCTGCTCTTTCAATCTTGAATCCCGAGGCATATTCGGGAGCGTAAAGCTGTTTGTTGAAATCGGCAAGTTGGGAACTCTTGCCACGACAGCCTGCAAATGCCAGCGCAAGCAGCACCATCAGGCTCAAATTCTTTAATACTTTCATATCATTACCTTATTTACGTTTACATTATTTTCTGCTTTTCCCGAATTTCGGGGTGATGCCGATGAAGAACTCGAAGTTGATGCCGGGCATAGGACGCGACAGCACCGAGAGATAGTCCTCGTTGAACAGGTTATTGACGGCAAGTTTCAACTGTACATCCAGCGGTTTGAACGACAGCATTTTCTCCAGTGAGATATTGCTCATGAAATACCGGGGCAGGTGGCCTGTCAGCGTGTAATCGTTGCTCGACATGGTGAAACGTTCCGAGTAGTAAGCCCACTTGTAGAGGAACGCCCACGTCCGCCATGACAGCCGTCCTGTCAGCGAGGCGGAGTGCTCCGGCACGTAAGGCAGTTGTTTTCCCACCGACTGGTCGGCGGGCGACATCTTTTCGCCCTCGTTGATGGAGGGGGTCCACGAATAGGAACCGTTCAGGTCTATCAGCCAGTCCTTTGCCGGCTGCACGGCAAGGTTGGCCTTCACTTCGACACCGTAGGCATGGACTTTCTTCACGTTGCGCGGCGAGAAGAACCCCTTGGTCGTCGGCAGCCAGATGATCCAGTCGTCGATGTAGGAGTCGAACCAGCTTGCGCTGCCGCCCAGTTTATATACCCCCTTTTTGCCGACATCGAAACTCACTCCGGCGTCATAGCTGAAGCCGTGTTCGTTTTTAAGGTCGGGGTTGCCGCCCGGCAGAAAGTAGAGGTCGTTCAAAGTCGGAAAACGATAGTTGCGCGATACGGAGGCTTTCACCATCACGTTCCCTTTGCGCGAAATCAGTCCGTCGATGAAGAATGCCGGGATGAGCGGAGCCCATTTGTCGCCCGACATCTCCTCGCGCAAGACCAGCGACAAGCCCAACGGCTCGACAGGCTGCCATTTGGCCGATACAGAACCGGAGAGCTCGACACGCCCCTTGTCATATCCGACGACGGCTTTGTTGCCATCCTGAAGGATGATGTTCTTGTCTTCGCTGCGCACGAGATGCTGGTACACGGATACGTTCGAGGTGAAGAACCATTTCCTGCCGGGCGAGTATTCCGCTTCCGCCTGTCCGTAGAACGTGTTTATCTTGCTCCGCGAACGGGTCATGGAGGCCCAGTTGTCCGGCGCCACCTCACGACGGTAGTCGTAGGCCATCCACGTATGGATATAACCGCCTTTCACGCCGACTTTCCATTTCTCTTTGATATGGTCCCATGACAGGACACCACGAAACGTCTGCTCCCGCTGGCGGTTCTCGAAGGCGGTCTCATCGCCGTAATCGGTCGTGAGCATCGGCAGTTCCCGGTTGGAGTTGATATACCATGCGTTCAACCCGAAACGGTCGCCTTTCAGGGTGTTGTAATATACCTCCTGCAACAGGTGCAGGTCCTTGAACGAACCCGATCGGTTGCGTTCCTTGGGATGATACTGTCCGATGATGTTCTTCTCCTCGTCGTAGATATTTATCTTCTTGTCGTGGTTGGTGTACTTGTAATCGTTGGGCGACGACGAATAGACCGCGCGGGTCGAGACCTGCCATCGGTCGCTGCCGTAGGTGAAGCGGGCGAACTCGTCGAACGTGCGGAACGACCCGATGCCCTGCACGTATTGGGCATGGAAGCCCTCGCCGACCTGCGGCGTAGTACCGAGTTTGACAAGTCCGCCGAGTCCGCCGCCCGTTTCATTCACCGACGACGTGCCATGAAGCAGCGAGGCCTGATCTATGAAGTAGGACGGTATGGTGGAAAAGTCGGTCATACCCAGCATGGGATTGTTGATGCGCATGCCGTTCCACGTCACCTGCGTGTGGCTGGGCGACGTGCCGCGGAAAGCAACGGTGGAGAGCGTGGCGCGTCCGTAACTCTTGACGAACACGGACGAATTGAACGTCAGAATGTCGGCCATCGATAAGGCAATGTTCTCTTTCAGTGCGAGCGAGTCGAACTTCGTCTTCTGCACGCCGATTTCTTTCATCGGGCGTTTGCCCCACACCGTGACCTCGTCTATCTGGTGGATGCGTCGTGTGATTCCCTGCGCGGACAATACGGACGGACAGACGAGCAGTAGCGAGAAAAGTATGTATTTCGTATAAATCATTTGATTCCGTTTTTAGGGTGGGTATTCGCGGAAAAATGTACCGTGGAGGATGCCGGCACGGACGTTTGATGCGGGTCGAACCCATTCTCTTCAAGCAGTTGTCCGTATTCTTCCTCGAACGAGATCTCCTGATGGATTGTATGCTGCTCCTCGATGTGCCGTCTGAGCCGGTGAAGGTCGCTGAACGACACGCTGAACGAGTCGAATCCGGCAGCCCAACCGGAGAAGTCGGCATATTCCGGGGTTTTCTGGTATACCGTTCCCGTGGCGCCTTTCACCTTGTTCACGATCTTGCTGAAATCCCCGGAATTCGGAATCTCGACAAGTACATGCACGTGGTTGAGAAAGGCATTGGCGGCATGTACGCGGCAACCTTTCCCTGTAAAAATCCGTGTCATCCGCTCGAGCATCAATCCTTTTCCCGTTGTCGGAATCGTCATCTTGCGTCCTTTGGTAACGAAGATGAGATGGTATAGGTGTCGTATCCTGCCCATCACTTCCAACAAAATGCGCCGGGGATTATCCCGACATAGAATTCATCGATCAGTTCACCTTCGGACGAGTAGCGGTAGACAATGCCCTGCTGCTGGTAGTCGATGGCATCGGCCACGTAGACATCGCCACGCACGGGGTCGACGGTCAGGCCGTAATAAATCGTACCGCTGTATTCGAGGAACGGGCGCACGGGAACACGTTCCGCATCCACGTCCATCGACCATATGTCCTTGTTGATCCAGTAGAGCTTGTCGCCCGTACCGTTGAGCTGCACCTCCGAAGGCCAGTCGCCCATCTTGAACTTGAACTGCTTCTCTACGGTGAACGTCTCGGCATCGATGCGGTAGAGAGACGGGGCTTCGTAGCCGTAGGGCGAACCCTCGTACCCACCGTCGGTGATCGTCCACATCTTGTGGTTCTTGTCCATTACCAGCGAGGTGGGCTGGATGCCGACTTTCAGTTCTTCTACCACCTGATCCGTTTCGGTATCGATCTTGATGATGCGGTTTTGGTACGACCAGCAGTTGCAATAGACATATTTGCCATACTGCACCATCTGCTCCGTGGAGCCGCTTTCCATCGTCATGTCCGGCACCTGGATGTAACCGGTGATTTCATATTTCTTGGGGTTGATGATGAAGATGCGGTTGTCCCACAATTGGGTGACATAGGCTTTCTCGTCGCTGAGGAAATGGATATAGCGCGGCGAAGTCAGGTTCGTGATACGGCCCACCTCTTTGAACGTATTGAGGTCGATGGCGAAAATCACGTGGGAATTGTTCACCACGACCCAGCCCTTATTGTCGTGGATGCACATCGATTGCGCCACGTCGCCCAGCTTCATGCCGTTGGCACGGAAGAACACTTCATTCTGCACCTGTTGGGTTTCGGGGTCGTAGTACGACAACGTGGCATTGCCGTACTGGAAGTTGCCCTCGTTGGTGATGAACAACCCGGCTCCGGTAGCGTTGAAATCTTCCACCGCATCTCCGTAGTCCCACTCCATGCAGCCCGCCAGCAACAGCGGCAACCCGCATAGAAGAATGATATGTCGTATCAGATGTTTCATTGGCTTGTTATAAACGGGAAAGAGTACCGGTCTTTCGGCCAATACCCTGTTCCCTTGTAAAATAATGGGTGTTACTGCTGGGTATAGCGACCGGCTTGCATATCCTCGTAGGTGGGGTTATAACCGCAATTGGTTACAAGCCAGTCTTCTTTCTTGATTTGCTCTTCTTCTACAAAAGATTTGAAGAACGTATAATCAACAAACCGTGTCAACCGGATAAATCGAACTCCTGAGAGTTTTGTTAAAGTTGGCATATTGAAAGTCGTAAGCGATGCTGCATTTGCAGCACAAAGTGTTCCATCAATGGCCTGCAATTTGGGGCATGAAATAGTTTTTACGGCACGAACAGTCATACCAACACCCCCGACATGTTCCAATGACGGAAATGTAAAATCTTTATTTGATGCCATAAAATCTAAAGAACCATATAAAATATTATTAATCACCCCTTCTTTGATATATTGAGGATTGCTTGAACAACCGACTGACTTTAAATTCGTAAAATCATAATCATAGTTAGAAACAGCGTTCAGATTACCGATAATACATAACTGACCTCCGACAATTTCCAATTTCGGGAACGAGATATTGTTTGCCATTGTAGTTTCGATGCTTAAATATCCATCTACACTTACCAAGTTAGGGGCTGAAACGCCTTTTTTTGAACCTCTTATAATTTCCATATTCCCGTAAACTCGTTCAAATTGGAATACAGGATCTGTTGTCATATTGCTAGAATACTTAAAATTCTTAATACTCTTAAAATTCAATTCTGGATCTATTCCAACACTTGAACCGGTAATACCGCTCGGAGCTAGAAACATGCTAACTTGCGACATATCCTCTTTTGTGATAATTTTTGAGAATATAGTCCCGTCTGTAATAGAAATTAAAGGTTCGTTATCCTCAAAAGGTACAAAATTTACTTTGCTCAAATCTAAAATTCGATCAGAACACTCCAATAAACGCAGCAAGGTCAGTCCTCCGAGTTGTTCTAATTTACTCCAATCCGGCAATTTTTTCAAGACTTGGAATTTAGATATTGTCAATGTGCCTTTAACAATCGACAAGTTAGACAGTCCATCTATTTCTTGTAATTTATTATTTCCCGTAGATGTAAAAGCATCGGACGCAATATAACTGGAAACGAGATTAAGGTCGCCGTTTACTACCGATAATTCCGGCAATGAAAGGGTCTCCAACGGAATCGGTATAGAAGCAAAATCCACACTTCCAACTTCTTGTAATTTCGGAAATTCCAAAGAAATCATTTTGCCTAAATTATTAACCCCTAAGCGACCGTTTACTTTTGTCAATTCAGGAATTCTCAAAGATGTGATTTCTCCTCCTGGTTCTCCGTCACTTGTCAGACACTGGAGATCAAAATCCTTTACGACAGTGGTTAATTTAGGGAATTCAAAACTTTGTAGAGATGAAGTCCTGAATATTATATTTCCATCAATCGTTTCAAGGTTGTCGAATTGCACATATGCTACTTGATTGTTGCAGACAACGATGTCGCCAGTAATATGCTGCAAAGATCTCATACTGACCATCTGCAATTTACTGTTGGTCGCAAAGGCAGTTTCAGTTCCTATTTGCAAACCTCCAATTGAAGTGATATTATCAAGTCCCGTAAGATCTTGTCCAACATAACTTTTCCGAATGATGATGTTTCCTTCGACTTCCTTCAATATTTTTAATGCGGCGATATCCGACAATTCTTCTGCATCCTCAGCATCCGACCCGATAATCAAATCACCTTTGATAACCGTTACGTCCGTATCAATGAAAGCCGTAACATCCGCTGTTGTCTTCAATTCCACATCCCCTTCATAGCGAATCTCGTCTTTAATGACTTTATATGTATAATCATTCGCTTCTCCATTGTAAGAGGTTACACGAAACGTTCGTTCCGTATCCCAGTCAGTAATGCTTGCCGGATCGGGAATAATTGTTGCCGAGGATGTGTATTTGAATTCGACTTGAGCATTATTTAACGAAACAGTATATGGAACTGTTATGGTAATTATATTGTCAATTATTTCCGCTGTATAGGATTGACTTGCCACAGTCATCACGACTGATGTGATAAAATTGTCATCGGCATCAGCAGGACTTTCTGGAGTCTGATTATCTTCTGAACATGATAAAAAAAGAAATGGGGCAATGAATAGTAAAAGCCAAAACTGTCTCATATTATTGATTATTAGTTATTGATAAGTCTTCAAATGAAAATACTTCTGTGGATATCTCTCCAAGCCAACCACTTTTCGATAATACTCCACACTGAACTTTGATAAAGTCTATATATTGCAATTTTACTGGAGTCCCGTCATGATATATTGCATTGGCTATTTTGAATCCGTTGCGCTGACCGCTACCATCAATGACATTTCCTCCTACCAGATTATCTGAACCCATATTATCCACATACCCCCACTCATAAGCGTTATTCGCCCAATATCCTGTAACGGGATCTTGATTGTTGCGAGGAGTCAGACGCGTCCCATATAATGTATAGCTATCTTCTTTAATCCAATTGGGATAATAATATTCTTGGCCATGGTATGCATTCATATCGACAGAACCTGAATTACCTTCACTATCTACCCACGGAGTATGTGCTCTGGGTGCAGGTCTATAGTAAGTTACTTCGTAGTCTTGTATTGTACCATCGATGCCGGTTTCAGATCCTTTTAATTCATACCATTCATCGTCTGGCTGGCCATTGCCATTTATATCTTGCATTACCCAAACAATGCCCGGCTCATTTGAGCCACCGCTCGAACTGTTAAAAGCATTTCCTTGTATTGCAAAATCGTATTCTCGGCCACTCGGAGCAATACTATGGTCAAAACCGATGATGATATAACCACCGAAAGATCCCAGTGAAACATGCGCTTTTTTGTTCAATCGTTTCGTTGCATACTCTATGGCTTGTTGGGGCGTCGTTTCATTTCCTATAAATCCGGTATTTTGGGATAACTCATTAATAAACTGTCCGGGAGCAGGAATGAATTCATAAACCTTATCCCAAATACCTGAACTTGTCGCTGTCGCTTGCCGATAGCGTTCTTGTTCCGTTTTTTCTTCACAAATAACCTTAACTGTCGTTGTAATTGAAGTATTACTACGTGTTATGTTACGTGAAAGTGGCTGTGTGTTGGGCATTTTTTCTGTAACAGTAACAGCAACGAAATATTCTCCAGGAGTCGTCGGCGTGAATTTAAAAACCCTGTCGGTAGCGGCTTCCATAATTTTTCCATTGACCTGCCATTGATACTGTGGATAATCGAAATATTCCAGCAAAGGCCGCAAATATACAGGACGCCCTGCAAAAGTATAACGATCCGTAGAAGTTTGTGTATAGGATGGTGTCGGAAACCGTACGGAATAAGGCATTGTTTCCACAACTTCTACGTCGAAATCACGGATTGTTTCTCCGTCTATATTGGATGCCCGGATTGTTATCGAATATGTACCGAGTTCTTTTTCGTGAAACGTATATGCTTTTTCTGTTCCGACGATTTCTCCATCGCGTACCCATTCAATTCTAAAATTTTCAAGATCGTCATGTTGAATATCTGGAGATAAAATATAATCCGTGTTTTGAGGCACTTTTAATCCTTTAGAGGGGATTATGATTGAAATTGTAGGTGGAGTTAACTCCAATACTTCTACTTTTAACTCTTCTTCCGCATAACCCTCTGGTGTATCAACTCGCAATTTGATATATAGATGTTGTTCCTGATTCCATGTATACTTCAATATTGATTCAGATGAAAGAAGTTTTCCATCTACTGTCCATGCATAAAGTGCATTATTCGCATATTTATATGTCGGGGCAATTGTCAGTTCACGCCCAACTTTGATAGTGTAAATGCCAGTCTCACTATCGAGTTCAATTATAGGAGCTTGTTTTATTTCTTCAGTAATTACATCGTTCTTATTACAGCTTGTAATAAAAAACAAAAGTACAAGAATACTAAATATGAAAGCCTTCATAATAAAAAAGGCATAGAACTGAAATCAGTTCTATGCCAAACTATATTAAATTGTTATTCTATTGTAACGTCGTCTATACAAAGATACGCCGGAGTATTGAGTCCATATATAGGATCGACATCAGATCCTTCAAAATTGAATTTTACACTTTGCACATCCGCTACATTAATATCCCAATATGTCCATGTAGTTACGGGGGACACTGTTGGTTTATCATATCGGTAGTCGGCCAACAATTTCGATACAGTGGTGATCAAATTTCCATCTACGTCATAACATTCGATGTTGACTTGGAAATATCCTATATTGTTGCCGTCAGAATCTTTCAGATTACTCAACGGTGTTGCAACACCCGATGTTCCGAACTGATTACCATTTATAATCACACCATAGGTATATGCTGTGTTACAATACCATAAACCCTTGAATTTGCGAGGGGAGTCAAAATAGAATTCAGGTTTGGCCATCCACTCCGTATTTCCGAAATCAGAGTAGCCGTATACAACAGCAAAATTGGAACCGCTGTGACCTGCCCCTGTATTGGCCCCATCTGTGGATGCTGTATTATAGACACTACATTGATTCTCCCAAGTATACCACCAATTAGTTCCAGAAGTCTTGCCGGCAGCAGAATCAGAACGATAATTGTATTTCGACAACGCAATGGCACCACTGGAAAATTCAGTATACGCTCCATAAGAATTGGTTACAGTATTCATGTCGGAGACAAACACAAAATCGGGATCGTATATTTCCCTGATTTGGTTCTCTGCAGTATATCCATAAAGCGTGTAGTAGTTCTCTGCTTTAGGCGAAACCGCCATGAATGTTTCATCGAAGTCATCGAATGTAATGGTTGTAGTGCCATCATCATTAAAGTTGGCTCGGGTTTCGGGAGTTACTGAATCAGTTTGAGGATTCATCAAAAAGTCATCGTCTGAATTACAGCCGGTGAACAGGGCGGTTGCCGTCAACAGGAAAGCTCCCGCCAGAAAGCGTAAATTTCTTTTCATAGCTTACTTGTTTTTTAATAAAACATATTTTTAACAAACACAAAAAATCCCGTTCGCGCAGGTTTACACGAACGGGATTATGTTTGTCTTCAAATATGAGAATGACTCCTACGGCATTCCGTATCTGATCGCAACCCGATTTTCTCCCGCGGGTGTAAATCCTTTTCCGGTCATGGCAGGTCTTCTGACTCGTCCCAGTCGTCGCGCCTTCCCAGCATTACACCAGTGGCAGGTTGCGGCAACCTTGAGGGGACTTACAGCAACGGGTACTGTCCCGGATTCTCACCGGATTCCCTTTTCATCCGTGGCGGCGAACCGCCCGGAACCATTTCCAATTACAAAAATACAAATATTTTTTATAATAATATCATTTACACGAAAAAAAATCCGCAACCTGCCGGAATCATTCCGCACTATACTTTCAGAAAAAGGTTTCATGGCAAAGATTCTCATCGCCCGGGGACAGGCGACCATCTATGTCCAGAAGGACGGGTATACCATAACCCAGTCTTTGGGTGAATACGTGTTCCCCGCGGATGACACGGGGAAGATTCTCTCGTCCGTCACTCTCACCTCGACCGTACGGGTGATGTGCGGGGACGAGGAACTCACGGCCTTTACCATCGGTGCGGTGGGTAAGCCGGCGGGATTCTCATCCGTTACCGTCAATAACGGCACGAAGACCTTAACCTACGTTATCACCGCCGGTACGACGACCCTCGCCGACCACGGAACAATAGATATTCCCGTGACAATTTCCGGTATTGTCTATCATCTGTCGTTCGTCTGGTCGAAAGCCAAGGCGGGTATCCCGGGCAAGGACGGGGTCGATGCCGACATGCTCGACTGGGTCAAGGAGTGGAATACGGGTAAGACGCTCATCAACGGCAACACGGTCATCACCCCCAAACTCTTTGCGGGCACGAAAAACAGCGACGGCACCGTCTCCGGGATAGCCATAGGCTCGTTTACACTCAATACGAAGACCTCCTCGGGAACGATCGCCGCAGAGGCGGTAAACGGCATCTATGGATTTAGGGATGGCTACAAAACCTTCTATGTAGATAACGGCGGTAACGCCCAGTTGGGTTATGGCGACCAGTATGTCAGGTATAACGCCACGACAGGCAAGGTCGAGTTCGGCAGCGGAGTGAGTCTGAACTGGGTCGGTGCGACCTACATCGACAAGGACGGCGTCTTTACCGGAACACTCTCGGCCGATACGATTAAGACGATTTCCATCAGTGCTTCCCAGATCACATCGGGGATTATCGCTGCGGCACGCATCGACACGGCGGCGTTGAAAGCCTCCTTGATTACCGCCGGAAACATCGAAGCTCTGACCTTGAACGTTACAAAAGGGAAAATCGGCGGCTGGACGGTGGATGCCGACTCCCTTTACCGGGGTACGAAGAACAACACTGTGGGGAGCTGCACCTCTGCCGCAGGTAGCATTACGCTCGGCTCGAACGGTATCCGGGGCTATAAATGGCGGCTGGATGCCTCGGGAGCCGGAGCGGTCGCGGGCGGCAACATCGCGTGGGACGCTTCGGGCAACGTCACGTTCGCCTCGACGGTCAGTGCCTTGTGGACGGCACCTATCGGCTCCCTCACCACGGCTTTGGGCGGCAGCGGCTATCCCAAGCTGACGAAGATCACGGCCGACGGAATCTATACCGGCAGTATCACCGCCTCGCAGATTACCGCAGGAACCATCTCCGCCGACCGCATAGCGGCAGGCAGTATAGCGGCCTCGAAGCTCGATGCCGCCAGCATCAGGTCCTCCATCATCAACACGGACTATATCAACGGCCTGAGCTGTACCTTCACCAAAGGAAAAATCGGCGGCTGGATGATCGGGGCTTCGGCCCTCACTGCCACGCATATCTCGATAGACAGCGGCAACAGACGCATCGCGGTGTACGGGGCCAATTCGGGTGTCGCTAGCGGGCAGCGGGTGCAGCTCTACTACAACAGCGACACGGACTTCGGGCTCTATACCACGGACAGTGCAGGGTACTGCGTGGCACAGCTGGGTTCGAGCAACAGCATAGCCGGCTGGACGATCGACACGACTTCCATTCGCAAGGGCAACGTGTCGCTGGGCAGCGACGGCTCGATCATCAACTCCACGAAATGGAAACTGAACAACGACGGTTCGGGGCAGATCGCCTCGGGCAACATTGCATGGGACACTGCCGGGAACGTTACGTTCGGGGCTTCCGTATCGCTGCAATGGAAGAACGACATCGAAGCGGCCAAGGTTACGAACTTCGGCTATCGATATTACAAGAAACTCATCATCAACGGCGACGAAGCGACCTATTATCCAGTCGTTTTCAAAGGTGGCGACCAGAACATCAAACGTACCATTCTCGTCCGTCGGGGATATGCCGAGCAGGCTCCGGTCTCGTGGAACACATCCACGCACAAAGGAGGTCTGATCGTACTTATCAAAACCAACTTCGGCGGTTGGGGTGGCATTGCCTATTCATGGGATATCTATGACCTTTCCGAGACCTACTGCCGGATGTTCGCCGGGGCGCAGCTGTGCGGCAACTACTGCATGTTCGCCGTCTTCCTGCGTGGCGGCGGCGATACGGGTGCCGTGTACCACCTCTACTCCGACCAGCCGATAGAGAGCAGCAGTTATAGTCCTTCGCCGATTCCGGCAGCTCCGCAAATCGCTTACGGCAACGACCTTATCTTCCAGAGCGGTTCCACACAAGCCTATGCCCCCGCGCCGCGCACCCTCACGGCTGCCGTCGAGGAGGAGATCCGCCGCCATCGGTTCATTGCTCTGGCGCAAAGCACGGACAGCACGCTTGCGGCGCACCCGCTGACCTATATCGGCTCGACAGGGATTTACACGGGCACCCTTACCGCGGCGCAGGTCAACGCCGTGGCGATCGATGCCGGCAGTATCAAGACGGGAACACTTTCGGCAGACCGTATCGCCGCGGGCAGCATCAGCGCCTCGAAACTCGATGCCGTGGGTATCAAGTCGTCCATTATCAATACCGATTACATCAACGGTCTCAGCTGCACGTTCACGAAGGGCAAGATCGGCGGTTTCTCCATCGGCAGTGACAACATGACCATAGGGAACGTCGGAGCTGTGGGTGCCATCCCGTTGCAAATCCGTTCCGCCTCCACGGGCAGCGGTTACTGGTACACGGGAGCCTACAAGCCGCTGGGTATATGCCTTACGTGGTATCAGAGCAGCAATGCAGGGCATATCGTCCTCGGGCAGGTGGCGGCATCCGGCAACAGTGTCAAGACCGGATTCATAGGTCTTCAGATGATGTCATGGGACAATCTGGAATACTTCTGCCTCTCGGTGAACTATACCAAAAGCGGCAGCAAGGAGGTATACAACCGTATCGCGGGGTGGGCCTTCGACCACAACCATATCTGGAAAAACAACATCTCGCTGGGCAGCGACGGATCTATCGCCAACTCCACGAAATGGAGTCTGAACAACGACGGGTCTGGGCACATAGCCTCGGGTAATATCTCATGGAATGCCGCCGGCACGGTTACCTTTGCCGCATCCGTATCCGCCCAGTGGACTACGGGCATCACGACGGCGCAGGAACTCGCTTCGGCCATGGCGTTCGGGAAGATGCTCTACCGCGACCCGACTTTCTGGAACGGAAACAACGGTGTCGTGGTTTACAACAACTCCCAGAACGGTATGGTGACCGTTACCCGGCAGCAGGATGCCACGGCACCCAATGACAGCAAGTATGTCCTGAAAATCCAGACCAGCGGCAGTGCCAGCCCTCGCAACGGAGGCTTCTATTTCGGGGCGAAATGCGGTTACCGCAAGGTGCTCGTCGCCCGCATTATCGCCAAGATCCCCGCCGGCAGAAATCTCTGTTGGGCGACGAACAGCGTCGGCACGGGAGGTTCGCACCGGTGGCTTACGTCGAACGCCGGCACGGGCGACTGGAAAGAATACGTCTACAAGGTCGTGTGCGGCACCGCCGATTTTTCCAGCACCCATTTCTTCTACGTGGACGGCACGCAGGGGACTTCCGATACGCCTGTCATCTGGTATGTGGCCTATGCCACGGTCTTCGACCTTACCTCCACGGAGAAATACACGACCACCATCGATGCCAACGGCATTTACACGGGAACCGTACGCGCCAACCAGATTATCGTGGATTCCGCCCTGACTGTCGGAGGGAGCAGCTATAACGGCAGCATCTCCGTCAAGGATGCGAACAATAGCGTAAAGGTCACGCTGGACAGGAACGGTATCACGGCCGTGAGCGGCAAGATCGGCGGCTGGATTCTCGGAACAAGCGCCCTGACCGCTTCGGCTCCGGCCTCGGGGCACCGCATCGTTATGGGGGCTTCAGGATATATTTACCACGACAACCCTTCCACCGGAGTAAACTATTGGGCGCTGAACACGGACGGTTCCGCCACGTTCGGGTGCGGGAAAATCTCCTTTGCCAATGACGGATCGGGTTATCTGGCCAACCAGAATATCAAATGGGACGCCTCGGGAAATGTCACGATGACGGGCACCATCAACGCCAATGCCGGCACCATCGGGGGATTCGTCATCGGTCAGGGGCGCATCGGCTCGACGGCGACAGGAACCGGCTCAGGCGGCGGCCTTGCCATCTACGACGACCTGTTCCGCGTGGGGGACACCATTTCGTATGTCCTGTTCGGCAGCAACACCATACCGGCATCCGCCGGCGGATCATGTGCCACCGGACGTATTGTGAACAACAAGGTGAACAGCATCTTTAATAACAACTACGGGCTTTATATCGATGTCAAAAACGGTAACCGTAACTACGGAATATGGTCCAATGCCTCTGTTATAGCCCCTGCCTGCATCGGCAACAAGATCAAGAATGTCTATTTCACAGGCAGCGGTTACACGATCGATTTCTCGCAGTTCAACATCTTTTTCGTTTATGCCAACCAGAAGTACAGCGTGACCCTGCCGTCGGCATCGTCCGTGGCCACCATGTTCGGTTACTCGACTCTGCCGTCGGACTTCGCCTGCATATTTACCCTAATTTACAACTACAACTGGGGGAATAGCCTTGTATTCACCAATATCCGTAACCACAACGGGGATCTTGCCAGTTACACGTTAGCCAAGGGAGACTCCATTACGGTATTGTGCGCCAATTACCCCTCGTTCCATTACCAGATATTAAATCACTCTTATTAAAAACTTTTCTGCTGGGAATATCCCTACACTTAATAAAAACAGAAGCGAATTATGAACATCACCAACGTAACGGTAACCAAGGTTGCCGAAGAGAGCACGGAGAATGCCGACTACCAGTTGGAATATTCCATCGTCAATGACGCGCTGACCCGCGTCCACGCCTCCATCCGCAAGAAGGATACGGATGGCTCGGGGAACGCTCCGCAGATAGGTATCATCTACATGGAACAAGGCGTTATTTCATGCAACATTCCTATGGGAGAGCCGCTTGCACCCCTGTTTCATGATTTCGATACCATGATCGACGAAATAAAAAAGAGTAACGTACAAAATGCATAAATAATATGGAACTGTCAGTCAAAGACCGCCTTTACCTGCCGTCCTTTTTGCCGGCACGGGGCAACTTCAAGGACTTCAACCTCAAAAAAGAGATTCTGCGCAAGATCGCCATTCCGGACGAGGAGCGCAAAGCCATCGGTCTTCACGAGAATGCCGAGGACAAGCGCATCGAATGGGATGTGGAGAAGGAGAAACCGCTTGCCGTGGAGTTCTCGGGGGACGAGATGGAGTATCTCCGGAAAGCCTGCGAACGCATCTCGGACGAGGAGCTTCCGGACGATATGTGGGCTACCGTGTCGCGCATCTACGATTTCATTCAGGAGAAGTAAACCATCCTTTCTTTCTGCCGCTACTCTTTTGAAAAGAGTGCCCGGTCGTACTCTGATGTATGGTCGGGCTTTTTGTTGAAGTATCGTTCATGGCAAGACAGGACATAACAATGGACGCCGAATACGGTGAGGTGGAGACTTCCGGCAATATCGCCGGCAAGAGTTTCTACGACTTCCGCCTGCTCGATGCCGTCGCGGGTGCGGACAACGACACCTTCCGCTACGGAGAGATTACCGTCCCCGTCGGCTTCGTGTACACGTATAACGACGGCAAAGGGTTCCATGTCAGGATTCCCTATACGCCCGACATGCGCCGCCTGACGGTCCGTCTGGTTATGGAAAGCGGTTCGGGCGGCACGGAGTACCTGAGAAATCCTGCGACGGGCAAACATTGGTTTCCCGTCGTGGCGGAGACGGAAGCCGGCACGGCCGATATCGCCCTGGCCGCATTTTTCTCCCTCAATGAGAAGGGAGTCTACAACCTGCTGTCACGGGACGGTTACCTTGCCGTGTACAGCGGCTCAGAGACCGACTTCGAAATAGGAGCCGCCAAAGCCCAGAACGAGACGTTTCTGCTGAAAGCTTCAGCCGGAAATCTCTACCAACATTCTACGACAGGTGTCGGCCTCGTCGACTACCTGCATTCGAGTCTGGAAAACAACGGTCTTGCCGCCAAACTGCAGTCGGAATTCCTGTCGGACAAGGTCGTCATCAAGAATGCCTATATGGATTCTGCCACGGGAGAGCTGCTTTTAGAAACCGAGGAAAAGGAGGAGAACGATGGGTAAGTACAGGGTCGTAGCCGGACAGAATATCTACGATGTGGCCCTGTACCTGTACGGCAGCATCGAGGGAGTCGTGGATTTGCTCATCAACAACCCCGATCTCTCCTTCGCCACGACATTGACTGCCGGCCGGGAACTTGTCTACACGGACGATTTCGTTATCCGCGCCGATGTAGTCGCCTATAACGGGTTGCACGGCATCGTCCCCGCTAACGGTGAACGGCATGTCTATCCCAAAACGTTCACCTTGCCGCTTGCTGTCGTCCTCACGCTCGCTGCCGGGATCATCACCGTGCAGTGTGCCGTTTCCGGTGCGGGACAGCTGGAAATCGACTGGGGCGACAACAGCGACACCGAGACCGTCCTCCTCGCGGACACGCCGCAGCTGCTCACCCATACCTTCGACAACAAAGTCAGGGACAGGCGTCGTATCCGTTGGTTTACCGATGCCTGCTTCCGGAGTATCGACTGGAGCGGGCTCAAACCGCGGTCGTTGGTACTGGTGCAGACACTGCCGGTGGAGGAGCTGACGCTCACGCACGCCACACTCTCCTTGGAGAGCCTGCGGCTGCTTTCCGGAACCTACAGCCTGAACCTGTCGAATTGCGCGTTGGCCGATCTTGCACCGCTTGCCGAATGCCGGGAACTGATGACACTCGACCTCTCCGCCGCCCGACTGAAACCGACAGTCATAGATCATTACCTGACAACCCTTGTGGAACATTACGGCGACCGACGGAATTGCACGGTCATTTTACCTACAGCCCCGACGGGAACCTATCGGGAGCCGGACCGGGATACCGAAACGGGGCGCTACCGTATCGCCTCGGGCATGGAAGCCGTATGGGTCATCCTGCACGAGGAGGCCTGGAATGAGGGTGGCGCGTGGAAATTCATTATCGACGATATAACCTATACAGTGGAATGAGCCGGACGATTAAGGAGATATACAATGAAGCCGTGCAGGAACGCAACCGGCGGCTGGAACTGACGGAGTTCGCCAGCGACTCGAAGCTGTCTGTCATGAACGGTATCCTATGGACCGTAGCCGCTGTCATCTACAGTTTCGAGACGCTGCTTGATGTCTTCGCGGTGGATATCTCGGAAGCCATCAACAACCGGATCAACGGCACGCCGGACTACTACGCCAATGCGCTGCTGCAATACCAGCAGGGCGACGAGCTGACCGTCCGCGAGGACGGACTGGCTTTCGGGTATGCCCAGGTCGATGAGACCAAACGCATCATTACGCAGGTCTCCTATGTGGAGAGCACGGACGACAGCAACCTCGACAGCAAGCTGGTACTGAAAATCGCTACCGGCACGAAAGGACATCTGGAAGCTATTCCCGCCGAGGAGCTGGTGCCCATCAATGCCTATATCGGCAAGCTGAAATTCGCCGGCACACGCATCGAGGTCATCTCGACCAAAGGCGACGTGCTGGTGCCGCGTCTTACGGTCTTCTACGATGGTGCCGTTCCCGAGGCGGAGATGTACGACAGCATCGAGACCCGTATCCGGGACTACATTATGGGCATCGACTTCGACGCTGCGGTCTATGTCTCCCGCCTGACGGATGCCATACGCCGTGCCGAACACGTTACAGACGTCTATATCGACGAGACGGCAATCCCCGAGCAGGGCGTGTTTATTGCTTGCCACGATACGGACGGGCAAATCCAGCCCCTGCAACGTGTCGGCCGCATGACATACACCGCCTCGGGCTACCTGAAAGAGTCCTCGCGCAAGGACGAGGAGTCGGAACTGCCGACCTTCCGGGAAGCCATCACGCTCAAAGTCGAAAACCATGAGATATAAGCTGCCCATAGACCGTTCGGTGAACCGGCTCGTGCCGCACTACCTGTCGGGACGGCGGTTCATCCTCTTCGTGCAGAGCTGCCTCTATCCCTTGCAAAGCCTGAACGAACGGTTCCGTACGTTTGCACGGGAACGGCATATCGAGGCGCGCATGACCTCACAGGTCATCTATTTCGAGTGGTTCCTGAACTACCGGTTCGGTAAATACATCAAGGACGGCAAGGACCGCATCTTCATCAAGGACAGCACGAGTGTCGGTGTGGACCTGTACCACGAAGGGGCGGAATACCAGCGTCCTTTCACCGTATGGTACAACGGGGAACAGGTTACAACGGACAATGAGGCGGAACGCCCCCGTCCGTTCTACCTGCTGGCGGAAGAGAAGCTGATCAACAAGGTCAGCTTCATGGTCTGCGTCCCGCCCGTCACCATACCTCCGCGGGAACTGGTCTATATGCTTTCCTATGTGGTGAACACCTATAAGACAGCAGGCAAGACCTACCTGATCAAGATCGACGAAGACGAATACACCCCCAATAAGAATACAGGACAATGAAAGAATATATTGCGGAAACCGGCGGACGGTATACCTACTCGGACGATATCCTGAACTTGCAGGAACTGGCTCTCAGCATGAGTGCCGTTTTTGACGGCTGCTCGGACTTCATCATCTCCGGATGCGAGATCGAGGGTCCCCGCGTCTCCCCGGGTTATGTCTGGCTCGGCGGAAAGGTACGCCGTTTCGACGGCTGCGCCGATGCTGTCTATCCCTATTATATATACGAAATCAACCGGCATGAATCGGTGGTCTACGCCAATGAGGTCAACAAGCGCGGGCGTACCTGTTATCTCTGTGCCGGAGCCAAGGCTGTCCCGGATACGGTCGATCCGGTTACTGACAAACTGCCGGCGGCCATCGAGGTGACGGAGAGCTATGCACCCCGGTTCATCGACAAGTTCTTCGGCCGCTATGCTGTCCTGCTCGATACACCTTTTGCCCGGCAGACCGTCAAGAAGGATCTGGTGCTGGCCGGAACGTTCACCGGGCAGAAAGAAATCAGCTCCAAGACCGCCGTCTCCGTCAGCGGCGGGAACGGCTACATGCTCAAAGGCATCGTCAAGGCGGACGGCCATGCCGCCATCGGTGCCTACCTGCACGGTCTGCTTGTCAACGAGATTGTCATCCGGACGGACGGCACGTTCAGTTTCATGAAACAAGGCAAGGAACTGGCCAGGGTTACGGAAGACGGCATATCCTGCGGTACTTCGCTGAATGAAAACGCCCGGATCGGGGCTGTCCGCATCAAGGGATACGACATCTATAACACCTCGGATGTGACGGATGAGGGTTGTATCCGTATCAATTACCACGGCACGGAGGGCGGCGGAACAAAATACCGTGACTTTGCCGTGCATGACGGAAAAGCCTGCACCACACCTGTTTTGAAAGTCATCGGGCGTACCGCCACCCTGCAGGTCGGCGGACTGCTCTCCCTGCAAAGCACCGGACGGGGTATCGATATTCAGAATACCGCCTATACGAAAGACAATGCCAGGCTGACAAACCTGATTACCTGGCGCGACAGTGCCGCCGCGCTGCTCGCCACCGTCGGCTTCGACACCGCTGACAGTTTCCGTTTTGCGCTGAGGAACGCTCTGGGCGACATCGTGCTTGCCCCTTTGGGAGCGGTGGATGTGCTCGGTACGCTTAAAATCAACGGAAAATCCGTGTCCGACACCTATGTGACCGTCAGGGCCTTTACGGAGGCGATGGGAAAGAAAGTGGATGTGGTAGAAGGCAAACAGCTCTCTACCGAAGACTTCACGACCGAATACAGGAAGAAACTGGCGGCTATCACTACCGGAGAACTGACGGAGGGCGGCGAAGGTTATGTCACATCGGGAACCGTCGCGGCGGCTTTGAAAATGAAACTCTCCGCCGACGGGAACCTTTCCGATGTCATGGACAAGGCTGCCGCCCGGAAGAATATCGATGTCTATTCCAAAGCGGAAGCCGGGGAGGTATTTCTGGAAATCTCCGAAGGATTGAAGGAGCTGGTGCGCCTGACGGCGGACGAGATCAGCGGGCTGACGGCAGAGGAAGCCGCCGAACTGAAAGCAAAGCGGCAGGCGGCCGTCAGGGATACCCTCGATGCCGAAAAGAAAGGTACCGGGGAGCTGAAACTGGCCAAGACCTCGAACCTGTCCGACCTTCCGGACAAGGGCAAGGCACGCAAGAACCTCGAAGTCTATTCCACGGCCGAGATAGACCGGATGATGGACGGCAAGCTCGGGACTGACTCCGCTTACGAGGGCATTGTCTTCACACCCGAACTCAGGGACAAACTGCTGGAAATCAAGACCGGTTCGTTCGCCTACATAGATGAAGGCGGCATTTCGCACGCGCAGGTCGAGGGATACGTGATGACCTCGCAGGTTGTCAGGGAACTCAAGAAAAAGGCGGAGCGGCTGATGGGCGGCTACAACGCTTCCGAAAAGGATACCATCGCCACCAACCTGAACCTGTATACCAAGGCCGGGGCGGACGCCCGCTTCGCCGCGCTTGAAAACCTGTTCCAGGATTACATCGACTTTTTGACCGGGCAAGGAAAATCCCCCATGGAAGCCCGGCAGCTCCTGCGGAACAAGTTGGACGTGCTGTCCAAAGACGAAATCGTCAAGGACTACCTGCGCAAGGACGGCAAACTTTCCGACCTGTCCTTGCCGACAGCGGAGGCGAAACGGCAGGCCTGCCGCGCTATCGGAGCCGCCTATGCGGAAGAATACCAGCCCCTGCTGGCGGATACGGGATGGATGCACATGGAGAACAGCGGCTCGGGAACAGATACCCAGGGGCTGTTTATCCGCCAGATCGGGAATATCGTGTCCATACAGGGGTATATCAATACCGCACGCAGGGACGGCAGCAACTGGGGCGGCATCGTTGCCGTCATCCCGAACAAGATACAGCCCCCGAGATACAGCGTGCGCTGCAGCGCCGCTGACTGGAACGATGACCACAAGTACAACCGGGGCTCCTCGTTCACCATCTACGGCGGTTCGCGCAGGATACAGCTTTACGAGCGCGGTATGTACAATGTCAATGTAGAACTCAACTTCACCTATTTTGTATAGTCATGAAACATAAACTCAATGTAAACGGCGATATTGAAAGCCGCCGGAGGATTGCGGAGCGCAGGAACGTTCCCGTCCGTGAAACCGTACAGCAAACCATTCAACCGCAACATCATGAAACAGAAGAAAATCAGGCGGCAGCCGCAGAAGAAACCGTCTCCCCGGCAGCAGAAGCCCCGAAAGCGAGAAGACGGAAGACCGCAGGGGACGCTTAAGCGCTTTCCTTTCGACGAGACACGGATAGGCTTCATGCTCCGGTATGAGATGCCGGTAGTCTATCATCTGCTCCGCAGGTTATGCGCCACGCAGCAGCCCTTCGAGCCGGACTGGCAGGTCATACGGTCGGTGGCGGAGGCATCGAAAGACCCTTCCTGCGGCAAGGCGAAGTTCCGCCGCTACCTGGACGAGTACCGCCGGGACGGGGTCTATTGCCGGCGCGGGAAACGGCTCACGCCGGAGCGCAAAGCCTACTATGAAGGCATATGCCGCCGCAAGAGAGAAGAGTATATCCGCCGGAACCGCAGGAGGCTGCTTGCCGAAGCGCGGAACGCGCCGGGCGGCGACAGACTGCTCGGAGAGATTAAAAGCATTCTTAAAATGAAACGGTAATGCGCTGAAGGACAATGCCGGTGAGAAACATTCATGTACATGTATGGCTGTTCCGGGTAATTTGCCTAATTTTGTATTCCACGGTCGCTGCAAGACCTTTCCATATTGTCAAATGAGTATCCTCTTTCGGGATACGGTCAGCGAGACATCCTCTCCCAATTTTATCAGTTGAACGCGGACGGTGCAACCGAACCCGTCCGTCCTGTTACCAGTTTCTTTGCGATGCGGGTATACCGTGTCGCATTCTTCGGGCATTTTTAAATCCATAAAACAAAGCGTTTATGCAAGAAGAAGAAAAGAACAACGGCATGGAAGGCATGTCTGTCGAGGAAATGTTCCTCGGCGTTCAGGAATCTTATCAGGAGGCACAGTTGCGTGCCCAGGAGGAGAACAGGGCGTTCGCCCGTACGGAGTTCTTCCGCATGGACAAGTTCGGGACTTACCGTCTCCGTATCCTGCCCATCGCTCCCAATCCGGACGGCTCGCCGACACGTCCGGGCTATGAGTATCCCGTCCACCAGCTGCTTCTGGAGCTGGAGAAACCCGCTACGGGGAACAAGCCCCAGAAGATGTATGTCACTGTCACCCGCGCTACCGATGCCGGATATAGCGTTGATCCCATCGAGACTTACCGCCGCATGGCCGTCGAAGCCGCAAAAGAGGACGGGGACGACAAACTGGCGGAAAAGATTGCCGGGGGCTCGTTCGGAGGCGGTCTGAAATACAGTTACGGCCACTGTCTCTATGTATTCGACCTGGGTGAACGAGCCAAAGGCGTGCAGATGATGACCCTTTCCCATGCCCAGTTCAAGGATCTGGATGAGAGGAAGTTCAAGCTGTGGAGCAAGAAACTGGCCAAGAATCCGTCTTACCCGTGCCCGATTTCCTCGGTGTATGACGCCTATCCGGTGGAGATTGAAAAGCGCAAGAACGGAGCCAAGACCGAGTATGTCATTTCCATTGACAACGAATCGGAACCGGTACCGTTGACCAAGGAGGAGCTGACCGCCCTGATGGGTGCGCCGCGTATCCCGGAAATCATCTACCGCTACACCCGTTATCATCTGGGAGCCACCGTCGAGTTCCTCAAACAGTGCGACGGTATCTACGGCATGTCGCTCATGGAGACGGATGAAATGAAGACGGTCATCGACACGCTGGACGGTGAACTGCCCAAGGAGGATATATCCGCGTTCTCGTTCGACCGCCGTACGAAAGATAACAGAGAAAACGGGCGTGAAGGCGGAGGCATCTCGCTGGACGACCTTTTCGAACGTTATGACGAGCTTCAGCGGCAGGAACTCGGTGAGAAGACCGAGGAAGGCCAGGAGCTGCGTGCGATGATCCGCGGCTACATCGAGCAGGAAGGGCTCTCCGTGCGTGTCACACGCTCCACGAGCAACCGGGAACTACTCGACCTGATCGAAAGCGAGTTGGAGGGTCCGAAGCCCAGTGACGAACCGGAGGATGTCCCCGGGGAGGAAGAAGAGCAGCCGGAGGAAACGGAAGAGCGTGCCGGGCGTCCCCGCCACCGCAGATAAGCCTTTCACAAGTTCTTGAATTCTAATCCGACGGGAGGCATCCGGGCCTCCCGTCCTAATCACAATCACTTAGTATGAAAGAGAACAAACCCTGCCTTTTGTTATTGAATGACATCCACATCTCGAAAGACAACATCCCTGCATTCCAGGCCAACTGGCAGGAGGCCATGGGAATTTGCAGGGAACGGGATATCCGGGAAGTGGTTGTCGGAGGAGACCTGTTCTTTTCCCGTGCCGCCCAGACACTCGATGTCCTGCTGGCCGTCAGGGATATGCTTGTATCCGCCGCGGACCATGACATTCATGTCACGCTGGCGGAAGGGAACCACGACAAGGTGAACCAGGAATCCCTGCGCGGATATTGTCATGTCTTCGACCGGCATCCGAATGTGACTGTCGTGGATGAGTACCTGACCCTGTGCCGCCCGGAATGGAAGTTCGCGCTCCATGTAATGAGCTATTTTCCGGAAGACGGCTCTTTTGCCGAAAGGCTCGGACGATTGGCTGCGGAAGCGCTTTCCGGAGAACCGGAGCACTTCCTCTACATCCATGAGGGTATCAACGGGGCATTGGCACAGCCTTCGGAAAAGGAACTGCCTGCCAGGATATTCTCTCCTTTCGACAAGGTCTTTGTCGGCCATTACCACAACCGTACCGTCATTCCGGGGACGGGAATCGAATATATCGGTTCCTCGCGCCAGCATAACTTCGGGGAGGACGAGGAGAAAGGATACACGGTGCTGTATACGGACGGCACGTACGAGTTTGTCAAGAACCGCGTGAACATGCGGTACCGTGTCATGGATATGCCGGCGGAACGTGCCGGGTTGCACCTGATGGACGAGCTGCGTGAAATGGAGGCCGATGGTCGCTACAAGGTCAAGGTGCGTGTCCATGCACCTGCCGCCGCGATGAAATCGGTGGACAAAGCCGCCTTGCTGGAAGCCGGAGCGGCGAAGGTAGAACTGGTTGCCGATGACGAGCAGCTGCCGGAGGCGGTATCCTCTTCGCTCTTCGAGAAATTCGACAGCCGCCGCATCCGGGAAACCTACGAGGACTTCTGCCGGGAGAAACAGATCGAGGATGTGTCGATGGGATTGGAGTATTTATCTAGAATAGAAAACAGATCATGTGGAAATTAAAGACGATAGAAGCCGAAAATCTCTGCGCCTTCCGTTCGCTGTCCTACATGCTGCGGCAAGGCGTGACGACATTGATTTTCGGCGATAACCGGGACAATGAGTCCCAGCAGTCGAACGGGGCCGGCAAGTCTGCCCTGTTGGAATGCATTGCCGTGGGTATCACGGGCAGCCCGCTTAGAAAGATACGCTCGGAGGAGATTATCAACGATGCAGCGGAAGAATGCCGTATCGCTTTGCGTTTCATCAACGATTCCGCCGCCGAGGAACTGCTCGTCAACCGCCGTATCCCGCGCAAGGGGGCTTCCTCTGTCAGCTGTACGCTTTACCGTGGCGGCAAGCAGGTGGTAACCGATGAAGCGGTACAGCCTTCGGTGGATGCCTATAACCGGTATATTCTTGACAAACTGGGTATCACACGCGACGAGCTGCTCAACAATTTCATCCTTTCCAAATACCGGTATGAGGATTTCCTCTCGTCATCGGACAAGGAGAAGAAAGAGGTCATCAACCGCTTTTCCAACGGTATCCTGGTGGATGAAGCCATCGCCAAAGTGGAGGAAGACATCGTGCCGCTCTCTGAAAAGAAACGGCAGGTGGAACTGGAACTGGCCGGGTTGGACGGGCGTATCGGGATGTTACAGGAGCAGATACGCAAGGAGGAGGAAGCCGGAGCCGAGCGGGGGCGTACCCGTGTGGAACGTATCATGGGACTGGAAACGGCCATAGCGGCCAAGAGGGAGCAGATCCGTACCGGGCACGAGAACGTGGACAGGCTTGAGGAACAGCTTGCCGGAGTGCAGCGGGCGGACGAGGCTTTGCAGGAACTGGAAGCCGGAGATACCGCATTGGAAGCATGTCTGGAAAAGATAGCGGAAATGATGTCCCTCTTTCCCGATGCCCGGCAGACGGACTGGGACAAGGTCATTGCCGAAAAGAAAGGACGGTTACAGACCGCCACAGAGCGGCTGAAGGATTGCGATGCCGTCTTGAAGCAGGCGGAACAGGAACTGAAAAACAGGACTGACGGCTGGGAACAGTTCAAGAAGGAGTATGCCGCATTCTGTGAGGCATACAGGGATCAGTCCGATACGACTGCGGAGAGACTGCGGGAAATCGACATCCGTCTGCGCGACCTGTCCGGCAGCATCGAGGAACTGCGTCATAAACGGCGTATCGTTTCTGCCGGTATTGACGGCCTCTCGAACAAACTGGCCGGCTCCATCACCTGTCCTTTCTGCGGGCATGAGTTTCTGGTGGCAGAACCACAGTTCGACATCGAGGCCGGCATGAAGGAACTGAAGCTCCGTCAACGGCAGCTCACGGAAATCAACGGCCGTATCGATGAGAAGCAGGAGGAGACGGATGCCGTGGAGTTGCAGCAGAACCGGCTGAACCATGAGCGCCGGATATTGGAAGGCAGACGCACCGGATGGGAGGAGCAGCTGGCCGGGCACGAACGGGCCATCAGGAATGCCACCCGCCACGTGGAAGAGGTGGAAAGCGGGCATAAACGCATCGCTTCCGAAATTACCGCCCTGCAAAGTGAAATCGAAGGTGTCCGCCGCAAGGTATTCGACGAGGTGTTCGGATTCATAGACGAGCGCAATGCCGCACTGAACCGCGGCATACGGGTAGGCAAGGAAGATATACAGGCTGCGGCCTGCGCCATCGACACTTTGCAGGCCACGATCCGGGAGCTGGATGAGGCGGCTTCACCCGACCTCATACAATCGCTCAAGGACACTCTCCGTGAAACGCGCGGGAAGTCCAACGAGGCGGCAGGGCGCAAGACGGCCGTCGATGCCCGGGTCCGTGCCCTGGAGATACAGCGGGAACGGTTCGTGCAGTTCAAGACCTATCTGGCCAACACGAAAATCGAGGCGCTCAGCCGTATCACCAACGAGTTCCTGCAAGACATCGGCAGCGACATCCGTATCCGCTTCGACGGGTATACCGTCCTCAAGAGTGGTAAGGTAAGGGAGAAAATCTCCATCTCACTGCTGCGCGACGGCATGGACTGCGGCTCGTTCGGCAAGTTTTCGGCAGGCGAAGCCGCCCGTGTGAATTTGGCGACCATCCTTGCCATGCAGAAACTCGTGAACAGCAACTGCGACGGGGACAAGGGACTGGATCTGCTCGTGCTGGACGAGATACTCGAGGCGGTCGATGAAGCGGGGCTGGCCTCCATGTTCGAGGCGCTGAACTCGCTCGGCGGTACCGTGCTGGTAGTCTCGCACGGGAATGTGGCTGAAGGCTATCCGCATAAACTGGTAATCGTGAAAGAGAATGGCGAATCGAGACTCGGAGAATAGCGTACTGACCCGGGAGCAGGTACTGGCGCTGGACATCGCCACGCATACCGGATACTTCTCCCTGCATGAGGCCGGGACATGGAACTTCACCGAAAGCAAACGGCGCAACGGCAACAAGATGCACGGCGCTTTCAGGACTACGCTGCTCTCGCTGCTCCGTCGTTACGGCATCCGCCGCGTCGTGGCCGAGGATGTGAGCGTGAACCGCCATTTCTACGACATGCGGCGGCTCTCGGAACTCAGGGGTATCCTGCTCGAAGTGTGCGATGAACTGGATATCCCGGAACCGGAGTTCGTCAACCCGGCTGTCCTCAAGAAATGGGCGACGGGAGACGGACACGCCACCAAGACGCAGATGGTCGCGGCCTGCAAGGACAGATACGGTATTGTCCCGGTGGATGACAATGCGGCGGATGCCTGCCACCTCTTCTACTATTACATCCGCAGGCACAGGCTGTGACAAGCCGACAACGGTTTGGATTTTTTCCGGGCGGCGGTAATGCTGCCGCCCGTTTTTTCAATTGACGCTCACGGTAGCTGACAGATTAGGACATGAGATTCATTATCAACCTTTTCAGTCAGTGGAAACGTGGAAAAGAAAGATGTGTTTATTGCGGTTCTCCAGCCTGAAGACGAATCCGCGAGACAGAGGGCGGAACTTCTCAGAAAATATGTGATGCCGCACAAGAATCTGATATACAGCATTTGTATCAAATATACCTATAACCAGGAGGACATCGAGGACAACTACCTCGAGGCGTTGGCCAACTTCTTCAAGTATATGGACAGTTATGACCCGGCCCGTCCGGTAAAGACCTGGATCTATGCCGTGACCAAACGGCTTGTGGCGGACCTGAACAACCGCAACAGGAACCGCATGCCCCCGGACGACAATATCGACATTTCGGAAATATCCTCTTCGCTGTCGGATGAGGACGAACCGTCGGGAAACAGCATGGGGATGGACAACTACCGCGAGTTCTATAACGATGACATCCTCTGGGCACTGGACCGGCTCAAACCGATTTACCGGGAAGCCCTGCTCTTGCAGCAGGCTGGTTACAAACTCGGGGAAATCATGGAAATCACCTATAACAACGGTACTTTGCAGACCAGGAACGTAGAAACGGTAAAAAGCCGCATCTTCCTAGCCAAGACGCAGCTGCGCAAACTATTGACACGCGATGGAGAGAAAAGAATGGATTGACGGATGCCGGAGGCTCTTTACACGGCTGGTCCGCACCACGGTGTGGGCGGATTTTGTGTTCCCTACCGGCGGCAAGTCGGACAGGCAGCTCGGGATGTGTTTCGACGGCTTGTGCCGGGAGGTCGTCTCCGTCAGTGCGGAACGCCTGTCCGACTTCTGTATCTGCCAGACATATGCCATTTCCGGATATGATACCGCGTATCGCAGGAAATGGAACGTCTCCCATTCATTCGGAAAGAAAGCCATCGGCCGCTATCTCCGCTCGGGAAAGGAACGCCGCTACCGGGAGGACCGGTGGCTGAAGAGTTTCGGGCTGTCACGGCATGATTTGGCGCGGGCAGTGGAAGACCGCCGCAGCCATCCGTTCGGGCGTTTTATTTATCCGGAATACGAGGAGACGACCAAGCGGCGACTGCTCTCCACCGAAGCGGGATATCTCGTCTGTGCGCTCTCCACGCTGATGTGGACGCCTTTCTCCCCGTCATGCTCAAAATGTGCGAAAGCGGAGCCATGCCGCAGAAGGACACAGGCGCGCTATCCGGAACTGTACCGTATCCGCTGTGAGGCGTGGCGGAAAAAGGAGGCGAAGCCATGAGTGCCGTCAATCCGCTCAGTGCCGAGTTCCTGTATGAACTCTATGCCACGGCGCTCAGACAGGAACCGTTGTGTGCTGTCCTAGCCCGGCATATGCGTAAGGAATACCTGCCGGACCGTTCGTTCCAGCAGGTACAGGAGGCGATAGCCGTACACTTCAAGACATACAAGACACCGCCGTCGTATGCCGTGCTGGCACAGACCTTCCATGAGGATTACGACGCCATCGAGCTGATAGACACTTTCCGGGAGTATGACGAGGGACAGAGTGCCGAGGTGATGACCGACATGCTGGAGTCCTACATCAAGGGGGTCCGGTTGCAGTCGGTCTATGCGGAGGTCGGGAAACTGTATAACGAGAACAAACAGGACAAGGCGGAGAAGACTCTTCGGGAATATGCCGAGTGGCTGGCAGGGTTCACGCTGAAGAGTTCCTCGTTCGTCGATGTGGCCGCGACTTTCAAGGAGCGTTTCGAGAGGAACCGCCGGCGCGAGGAGGAAGAGGAACGCTCGGCCGCCCCTCGTGTGTCCCGCTTCTACATCCCGTATCTGGATGCGCTCAATGCCGGACGTAACCTGCGAGGTCAGCTGACCTGTTTCCTGGCCAGCACAGGCGTGGGAAAGTCGCACATCGCCAAATGGATCGGTGTCAGGGCGGACATCGATGACGGGCTGCATGTGCTGCATTTCCAGCTGGAAGGTTCGGAAGAAGAGGCGTTGAACGCCTATTCCGGCGGACTGATTTCCAGGAACGCCTACTATTACGAGCGGGGAAAGATTTCGGATACGGAGATGAGACATCTGGAAAAACTGGTCGCCTCGTATGCCGGAAGCATCACGGTGCGCAGTTACCCGCGTTTCAATGCCCAGGTCTCGACACTCGACATCAAGAACGGCATTTCGGAATACAGGAAGCTCAAAGGATATAATCCGGACATCGTGATTGTGGATTCGATGGACTTGCTGACGGATGCCAACCGCCGTTCATGGGGAGCCGACCATGAACGGGCGAAGCGTATCGCGGTGGCTAATGACCTGAAGGACCTGGCGGCGGACGAAAAGGTATGGATGGTGGTGACTTACCAGTCTACCATCGAAGACCGGGAGTGGCTGAATGACGAGCGGAACGTGCTGACCGAGTACAACTGTTCGGAGGCCAAAGGTCTGGCCCGCCCGTGCACGCACCTTGTTTCGCTCAACCAGTCATCGGCTGAAAGAAAGGAGAACGTTATGCGCCTGCACGTGGCCAAAAGCCGGTTCTTCAAGAAAGGAGACACTATCAGGATTGCCACCGACTACGACAATGAGGTGTTCTATGACGGGCAGAGGACACTGAATCTGAACAGGGAATAAAAAGCCATCGATCCGGATGCGGCGTGTCGGTGGCTTTTTGACTTGTAACGACTGGAATGTTGAGAATATATGGCAGCTTACATGCGTAAAACCAATTCCGGACAGATACGATTTTTATTGTATGCCCTTTGTATTCCGCCATATCGTCCGTTCCCCATGTTATCAACAGCAGGTTTTCACATTTCAATTCCTCTGCCGCCTCCAAGACTTTCAGTTTCCGCTCACGGGTCTTGGCGTTCGAGATATCATACGACCTTTGTTCGAGGAAAGTTCGAATGACCTCGCAAATACAAATCCGTTATTTGTAGTAATTGGAAAACGATACTTTTCATTCAGTATGTTTATTGTACTGCACAAAAAATACGCTTTTTTTATGTAGAGAGTGATCATTTTAGAAAAGTACATCTCTACACCTGATAATCAGCCAATGCTGATTATCAATCTCCTTATTTATATATTGTTTTATCGATTAGACAAAAGCAGTCATTTTTTGTCCAGCCGGGAAGACAATTTCTCTTTTCCTTTGGGTGGAAAGACCTTCCATGATTCTGCCGGTCTATTTTTATTGGGCTAATCCGGATTCTTTTTCCAAACATTTCAAACCAACCTGTAGCGGTCACGACTATACCTTAATATGGAACTGTCGGTACAGGAATATCAATATCTGGTTTCGGAGATAACCCGCGAGACGGGTGCCAAACGGGACGGGAGCGGTAAGAACCTTATCGTTCCGCGCTGCCCGTTCTGCGGAAAGTCGGGCGGTAAGTTCGGTATCTACATCGGCAAGGCGACTGCCCACCGCCGGCCTTTCATGGCCCACTGCTTCTCCTGCGGGGCATCCACCCGTACATTGGAGCAACTTCTGGCGGCTATCGGTCGCATGGACCTGATGGTTTTGCAGACAGCTGACATTGCCGCACCGTTGAACCTGCACCTGCTGGAGAAGGACGAGGCGGAAGAAATAGACGACGAACTGGTGCCGGTCGAATTGCCGGACTTTTACAAGCGCACTTTCCGGCATCCGTATTTGCAGCGGCGCGGCTTCTGTTTCGACGATTACGAGTATTTCCCGGTCGGGATAACCGGCAGGCTCAATCCGCGCTACGCGGACTATGTCGTCTTTCCGGTCATCGATGACTGTACGGTTGTCGGCTATGTCTCCCGCCATACCTGGCCGAAAGAGGATATAGACGCCCACAACCGCAAGACCAGACATAGCGGCGGGTACAAGATCCTGCGTTACCGGAACTCCACGGAAAACGACTTTTCCAGACTCCTTTATAACTACGATGCCGTCCGTATGGATGAAACCGATACGGTCATCCTCGCGGAAGGTATTTTCGATGTCATCGCCCTGACCCGCAGACTCGAACTCTATGACAATTCCCATGTCGCAGCCGTGGCCACTTTCGGAAAGAAAATATCCGATGTACAGATCTACAAGCTGCAATCGAAAGGCGTCAGAACCGTAGTCATCGGTTACGATGGTGATGCCGTCGAGTCGGTAAAGCGGACGGCTGAACGGCTGAAACCCTATTTCGAGGTTTTCATCGCGGACATTGCTGATGCCGCCAAAGACTGGGACGAACTCACGGAAGCGGAAATCTACGGGATTTTCGCCTGCCGCCTGCTGTCCGTCCTTGAATACAAACTCAAAAAAGTACAGGAAAGATGATACAGGAACTTTTCTCATGGCTCGATGCACAACGGATAACCTATATCCCGGTCGATACGGAAGTGGTGGATATTCCCGGCTTCGGGCGGCTTTTCACGGCCGACCTGTCGGGAGTGGAATCCATCTTCCGCGGCGACGGGGACAAGCTCGTGTTCAACCTGATGGAAAGTCCGGATGTGCTGATGGAAGAAGGAATCTTCCATGTGGCCTTCCCGTTCGGCAGGAACTGGTACTACTATGACCTGCGGGAAGAATTCCGTTTCAACCTGCTGAAATATATCGGCCGGCCCAAGCCTCCGGTACATGATGTACCTTTCGTGAACCTCGGCATCCATACCTCCTACGAGCTGCTGAACGCCTGCTGCTCGCCGGAAGATTTGTGCCGCAAGGCGAAATGGCTCGGGCATACGGCTGTCGGCATCTGCGACCGCAATACAATGGCCGCCACGCTGAACCTTCAGAAGGAGTGCGCCAATACCGGGCTGAAACATATATTCGGCTACTCGCTGACAATGATGCACGAAGAAGAACGTGTCGGGCTGAAGATTTATGCCTTGGATAACGAGGGGCTGCATAATCTGCTGCGCATCCAACGGGCCGTCATGGTCGATTCGGAAGACAACACCCTCCGCTATGAACAGCTGCTGATGTATGCCGCAGGTTGTGTGGTGGTTTTCGCCATCCGTTCCGTCTACTGGATGGCCGGACACCCCAAACAGGTGAAGCGTATCCGGAAAGGTGCCGAAGCGGTCTATTACCAGGTCGACGCCAACGAATACAAGGCGGACCGCATCGACAGGGAGCAACTAGAAGCCCTGAAATATTATTTCGGCAACTGTTATGATGCCGACACGGATTCATTTACAGTAGAACCAGTCCTGATTCCGGACTGCTACTACATGGACAAGGACGATGCAGGGTACAGAATCGTGGTGAACAAGATTGCCACGGGAGCCGCCCATGAACAGAGCGATGACCAGTATTTCAAGACAGCGGATGAATTGTATGACACGCTCCGTCCTCTGTTCTCCGGGCAATGGGACTTCGATTCCCTGTTTAGGCGCATGTGCCGTCCCACGGTGGAGATTGCCGGACGTGCGGACGCCTCATTCGAGACCGGGCGAATGTTCATGCCGGAATACCGTATGCGACCGGAAGAGCGGGAACGGTATGGTGACCGCCGTACGATGTTCCTCCGACTGCTTGACGACGGGCTGGACCGGAAAGTGCCGGAACCGGAGCGGGAACGCTATCGGGAACGGCTGGACGAGGAAGTCTATATCATTGAATCGACCGACAATGTGGACTATTTCCTGGTGCAGTGGGATATGGTGCGGGAGGCGCACCGGAGAGGCATCGCAACTGGTATAGGTCGCGGTTCCGCCGGGGGCTCGCTGGTTTCCTACTTGCTTGGCATAACCTCCATCGACCCGCTGAAATACGACCTTATCTTCTCGCGCTTCCTCGTGCCGGAACGCTGCGGGCTCAGCTGGAAAGACGAACTGACGGTGCTTGCCCCGGACATCACACTCGGCAAGGGCGAACGCTATGTGGAGATGGAATCTGAAGGCAAGACTTACCGTCTGTGCACGGATGCCCGGATGCGGGTAATCCGTAACGGAGAAGAGCGGACGATATACGCAGATGAATTGATGTGTGGCGACGAAATCCTTTTTGACCGCCGAGATTGCTTGTGGAACCTAAAGGAACTCGAAACCCATGAATCCGACCTACGAACACCACCGTCCCTATGACGGTTGCGACCTTTACCGGGGCGATGCACTCGATGTGCTGCCCCTGCTGGCTGAAGAAGGCATCACTGCCGACATGGTATTGTCAGACCCTCCATACGGTACGACACATTGTCGATGGGACGCCGTGATAGACATCCCCGGGATGTGGAATGCTGTACAGGGCATATCCAGACCTGACACTCCCGTACTGCTGTTCTGCCAGCATCCTTTTACGAGCCTGCTGGGCAGCTCCAATCTCCGCAGGCTGCGGTATGCCTGGGTATGGGAGAAGACGCAGGCGACAGGCTTCCTAAACGCCAGGCGTATGCCGATGAAGGCGCACGAGGACATTCTGGTCTTTTACGCCAGGTTGCCGAAGTATCATCCGATCAAGACGGACGGGCACAAGCGCAAGGTCGTGATGGCCGAACATCAGCGGAAATGCGATGCCGGCGAGATATACCGGAAGCACGATAATTTCCGGGATTACATATCCACGGAACGCTATCCGCGCAGTGTGCTGAAATTCAAGACGGACAAGCAGCTCTCCTGCCTGCACGCGACACAGAAACCTGTCGCCCTGCTGGAATACCTGATACGCACCTACACCGACGAAGGAGACATCGTCCTCGACTTTGCGATGGGCAGCGGCAGTACAGCCGTGGCCTGCCGGAATACGGGACGCCGGTTCATCGGCGTGGAGATAGACCTGGGAATTTTTCAGACAGCACTAAACCGTATAACCCATGGCTGACACCCGGGAAATCTGGGTGGATATCAAGAACTATGAAGGAAAGTACAAGATCAGCAACCTCGGGCGTGTCAAGAGTCTGGAACGGCAAGTTTCGCATGACGGTATCACCTGGACACAACCCGAACGTATCATGTGTCATTGGTGTGGGACGACTTCGCTCTATGACTGTGTCCGACTCTACAAGGGCGGTGTCGGAAAGAAGTTCTCCGTGCACCGTCTGGTGGCACAGCACTTCCTGCCCGACTGGAATCCGGGACTGGAGGTGAACCATATCGACGGGAACCGCGACAACAACCGTGCGGATAACCTGGAAATGTGTACGCACCAGCGGAATATGGAACATGCCATAGCGGGTGGCCTCAAACGGGATTACGGCGAGAAAAGCGTGAACGCCAAACTGACCAACGGGCAGGCGGAAGAGATACGGGTGAGGTATTCCTCCGGCCAGGCTTCCCAGAACAGCCTGGCAAAACAGTACGGTGTCAGCCGCCAGACGGTAAGCGCGATAATACGATACAAGAAATATATCAGATGAAAGTAACACATATAAGAATCAGGAAAGCAGACGGACCGCTGACGGTCATGGATGCCTTTGTGGACAAAGGACTGACAGAAGGCGGCCACGCTTCGCTGCCGGACATAGATGTCGACTATGCCTCCGACCGGCGGCAGGAGATCAAGGATTACCTGGAAGAACGGTACAACGCGGACGGCCGCCAGCGTGTCTTTTCCGCCGGCACCTTTACCACGATGAAACTGAAAGCCGCCTTGAAGGACGTGGCACGCGTACACCGCGTGCCTCACTCCATCGTGAACTATATTACCGCCATGATAGATGACGGCACGGACTGGACAGGACTGTTCAGACAGGCTGCCTTCAACAGAAAACTTCGGGACTTTATCCAGACCTATCCGCTGGTCATCGAGGACGTGCAAGGATTGCTCGGACAGCCCAAAGCGGCCTCCATACACGCCTCGGCCATCGTTGTCACACCGGACACGCGGGACGGCAGGCCCGCCGAATGCTTCGATTTCCTGCCGGTCCGTAAGATGGACGGGGCACTGGTATCGGAGTTCGACGGCTATTCGGTCGATGAGATCGGATTGTTGAAGGAGGATGTGCTGGCGACAAAGGAACTTGCCAAACTGAGTGCCGTCATCGCGTTGGTCAACCGGAATTTCGGGCAGGAACTTACTATCGGGCGTATTACGCAGGATATGCTGGAAGACGGGAAGACCTACCGACTGCTCTCGGACGGCAACACGCAGAATGTGTTCCAGTTCTCTTCGCCGGGCATTACCCGGTTTATCCAGGATGTACAGCCGGAGTGTATCGAGGACCTGATCGCCATCAATGCCCTGTACCGTCCCGCCACACTCGACATCGGTGCCACCGATGATTATGTCCGTTTCAGGCGTGGCGAAGTGGCCCCGGTCTATAACTACGGCTGTTATGAAGCAACGAAGAACACTTTCGGAATCATGGTCTACCAGGAGCAGTTCATGTCCGTTGCTCATACGCTCGGGGGATTCGACCTCGGGAAGACCGACTATCTGCGCAAGGCCATAGGAAAGAAGAAAGCCGACCTGATGGCCACGCTGAAGGCGGATTTCATTGCCGGAGCCGTCGGGAACGGATGCCCGGACTATGAGGCGGAGGAAATCTGGCACAAGATAGAGGTAGCCGGGAAATATTCGTTCAACCGTTCCCATGCCGCGGCATACGCCCTTACAGCCTATTGCGGGGCATGGCTCAAGGCCAATTACCCCTCGGCATTCTACACGGTGGCATTGCAATGGGCGGACGACAAGGAGATTCCTTCGTTGATGGCGGAGATGGAACGCTGCTCGTCGGCCAAGATCGTGCCGCCGGACATCAACCGCTCCGGGACGGAGTTCTTCACCGACTATGCCACCGATGAAATCTTCTGGTCGCTTACCCGTATCAAACAGGTCGGTGTCAAGACAGTGGAATACATCGTCACGGAACGCGACCGGGGCGGGGCATATACCGGTATCGAGAACTTCATCCACCGCATATTCCGTTACAAACTCAAGAAATACAGTTACTGGGACGACCCCGACAACGCGGAAGAGGCCGTGAAAGTCCCCGTGAACGCCCGGCATGTCAAGCACATGATCCTTGCCGGATGCTTCGACCGTATCGAAAAAGTCGGGGCGGTTACCGAACGCTGCGCGCTGCTCGAACGCGCAGCACGGGAACTGGGATTCTCCCTTTCTGAAAAAGACTTCCCGCAGGACATGCGCGGGCGGCATTTCTTCTGGTCGCAGCAGCAGATTGCCGTGTCGGGCATAGGCAGCATCGATTATCGCCGCATCTTCAACAATTCGGAAGCCCGCAGGCAGGTCAAGGGAAAAGCCTCTTACCTGACCCTGGACGAGGTGGCACGGGACGAGAACGACGGCAGGCGTGCGACTGTCTGCGCCACGGTGGTGGATGTAACCGAACATACCTACAAGGACAGGGAGACGGGAAGCCGGAAGCGTTTCGCCAAGCTGACACTCTCCCAGAACAACCGTCTGGCGGAATGTGTATGCTGGAACGACTATTACATGGAACACCACACCGTGATCCAGTCGCTCAAAGACCGGGTGGTCATCCTCACTGCCGTCATCCGTTACAGCGACTACAACGGATGCAATACATTACAGACCTATAGGAACTCATTGTTATTCATTCAATCCTGAAAAGATATGGCACCCAAGACAGAACAGAAGATATATGTAGGCATCGGGCTGGACTTCGAGACCGGAGGGCTGGACTGCCGTGAATGCGCCTGTACACAGATCGCCCTGCAAGCCGTCCGTTTCGACACATGGCAGGTATTCGACCGCTATCAGGCGTATATCGCCCCCTACGGGAAACAGGACGCGGGGCTTCCCCGACGCAAGGTGTTGCGTACCCGCCATGAACAGGCGAAAGAACCGGAATATGTCCCGATGAAGTACGAACAGACGGCATTGGACTATTCCGCCATTACCATGGAGATGCTGCGCACACAGGGTGTGGACATGAAGAAAGTCGCCGGAGAAGTCATCGCCTTCGCCAAACGCAGCACCCTCTCGAAGGGCTATCAGTGCAAGCCCGTGCTGGTCGGACAGAACATCGCTTTCGATATCGGATTCCTGCAACAGCTGATGAACTATGCCGGACTGGCCGCCGAGTTTGAAAAGACCTTTTCCGGTACCAAGGACTATTACGGCAACTTCCAGCCGCACTACATCGACACGCTTGTCATGGGACGGTTGGCTTTTGCCGCTGATCCGGAGGTTACTTCGTATAAACTGGAACTGGTAGCCTCAAAATTGGGGGTGGAACTGGACGATGCCCACGATGCGGCTGCGGATGTGACGGCCACGCTTGACATCCTGGGGGTCTATACCTCCCGTCTGCGCCAGACGGAAGGGGCGGCAATCGCTACACAGAAGAAAGAGAAAACCCGTAAATATTTCAAGATATGAGTATGGACACGAATAAGGAAGCCCAAGGCATTGACCGGGAACAGATTCCCGAGACCATTACATTCCGTACGGCGGACCGGATGACCTACGGGGCGCTGGGCTATGACGGGAACGAACTGATGGCGTTCATATCGGGCTACGACCTGGAAATCAAGTTCAACCTGCGGCTCATCAACTCGCTAGCGGATGCGGAGGCGTGTGCCGATGCGTTGGCCCAGGTATTCTATGACGCATTAATGGAGCAGTTGCTCAATGAAAAGGCGGATTTTGTAAAACCTCCGGGATACAAACCCGCTACTCTTTCAGAAAAGGAAGGAAGAACCGATGTCAGACAAGATAACGAACACGCAGGATAGGCCGGAAGAGAAACCGCTCACGGAGCAGGAGCTGCAATTCTGCAACCTCTATGTGAACGGCGGGCTGGAATATGCCGGACGGCCGAAAAAATGCTTTGTGGAGGTATTCGGTGAGGATACGGTGAAGAACCCGTATGCTTCGGCCAATTACCTGATGAACAAACCGCATGTGCTGGCACATATCAAGGCATTGCTCTCCTCGGAACGGTTCGAGATGGAGACGATGGCTGTAAAGCTGCAGGTGACCGAGACTCTCAAGGCAATCATGGACGAGACGGCCACTTCGGACTATACAGACCGTTTCGGTGTGCCGCTCTCTCCGGCACCGCTCAGGGCCGTGTCGGTCAATGCCGCCAAGGCGCTGATGGATATCTTCCCCATCAGGCACAAGGAGGAGAACCGCCTGCGTATCGAAGGCAGCGACGGCAATGTTATCTTCAATGTAATCGTACCCCAAAATCCTGTAAAAGATGGCGAAGCGGAAACGTAAAATCACTAAGGAAGAAATCGCCTGGTGGGTCTATCTGGCGATGATGATCGCGCTTGTCATCTATGGGTTCCGGGATAGTGCGGCAGCCGAGACTCTGCTGAGGGCTATCAGGGACGCATTCTCACTTTTAATGGAATAAGATATGGAACAACTCAAAGAATTTGTAATGAAGTACTTCAAGATCATTGTCGTGGTACTCTCGTTCTCGCTGACACTGTACATACAGCATGTCAACAACACCGCCCAAATTGCAGAACTGGAAACCAAATGTATCGGTTTGGAAGTGGAAATCAAGAACCAGTATGACCGTATCAACGCCATGAAGCTGGACAAGTCCGTGTTCGAGGCAACCATGATGCAGCTCAACACGGTACAGAATGACCTGCACGAAATCCGTGCCGATATCCGTGAACTTCTCAAATGTCAGGGAACGCACAAGTAAAAACATCATGGAAAGACCAGTTATGAAAAAGAATGCATACGTTACCATCATCGCTTCGCCTGAACTCTCCGAAATGAGGTTGGACGAACTGGTCGGTCGCCGTGGACTGGTCGTTGAAGACCTCCCGCAGAACCGAAAAAAGAACCGGGGCGGCCTTGTATTGTTGGAAGAAATCTATATGGATGAATTTCTGTGGTTCATCCCCGAAGAATCAGTATCATATGAGTAGATTAAACAGAATACTTCTGGCAACGGTGTTGCTGCTCTGTAGCATCCTCTGGCTGCAGCACCGGCGGACAATACGCCTCACGGAAGAACGCGACCGATTCCGCATGAACAGCACCGCACTGCTTTCCGATGTGAAGCGGATGCAGATCGATTCAGCGACGATGGTCCTCGATGCCAAGGCATTGCGGCTGACTATAGATGAGTATAAAGAGTTCCGTGCCAAGGATGCCGAGACCATCGAAAGGCTAGGCGTGAAAATCAGGAACCTCGAAGTGGCTGCACGGCATGAAGTCGAAGTGAAAGCCCCGATAGATGCCGCCATCCGTGACACGCTCATTATCCGTGATACCGTTCCACTGCTGCGGCAGAAGGTGGAGATGGTTACACCGTATATCCAACTTACCGGGTTGATCGAGAACAAACGGCTCAAAGGCGACATCAAAGTTCCGGTAACCCTCAATCAGGCGGTTTGGGTAGAATACAAGGGATGGTGGTTCTGGAAGCGTGTAAAGGCTATCCATCAGTCCATTTCCAGTGACAACCCGTATGTGGAAATCAGGTATTCGGAATATATACGCATACAGTGAAAGAACATGTGTCTTTTATATGTGAAAAGTTCCTGTGACGCCGGTGCGCCAAGGGACTTTTTGCTTTTAGATGTGTTAAAGGCAGATGAATATTCATGCAATGGTTTCCCCGGGATTAGTTTTCAGGTGAAAAATTAAATAACAGATATATTCATGGCAACAATAAAAGTTAAATTCCGTGCCTCTTCCGTCGAGATGAAGGAAGGCTCGCTCTACTATCAAGTGATTCACAACCGTCTGGCAAGACAAGTACATACCGGCTACAAGCTTTTTCCCTCGGAATGGGATGCCGGCATTTCCGAGATCGTGATGGATTCCGGCACGGAAGGGGGGGCGCAGGAATTACCTGCTCTCCGTGAAGACTGCCCTAGCAGAAAACTTGTCCCGTTTGAGAAGCATCATCGCACAGCAGGGATGTTTTTAGAAAGCCTTTCAAGCTCCCGTCCGTGTTTCGAAACGATAAATATCTATGTATCTGACGCATGTATTGTCTCGTTCATCCATAAACCCAAATCGGTTTCCCTTGCGGCATTTTCAAGTCTCTCAAGTAAGACTATTGTTGTCTGTTTTCTTCACTTCTATTCCCTTTCTTGTCGATGTAATACCATTCGTCGCTTTTCCAATAGTGGTATTCTCCGTCCGAACCCGGCACTTCTTTCATTTCTCCCTTGTCGGTTACTTTTGCCTTGCCGTTCTCGAATGGGAAGCCGAAGGCGAAGCGGGGCTTGATGACCGTCCTGCCGCTTTCGTCCGCGTACCCGATACGCCCTCGCTTGTCCACGATACGGTACAATCCCTCGCTGACATAATCGTTGCCATTGTCACATTGAAACACGCCGTAGTGTTTCATGGAACTGCAACCGCATAATAACATTATCACAATTATCGTTGGAATTTTGCTCATTGTCTAAATTTTAAAATATCAGAACCATAAACTATTACCATTCTTCCCGCTCATTGATACACAAAGAAAAGCCAATAGGCTATGCCCAAATTAATCAGAAACAGACCAAGCGGCAATAGTAACTGAAGCCAGAAATAGTTTTTATCCTTTCTTTCAGGATAAAGGCGGTAATAGGCACGCTCCCGCGCTTTGGTAAAGTACTTCTTTTCAATCTTTGAATACACCTCTACTGCTGCCCAGACCAAGCCGACAGACAAAGCTGACGGCAGCCACAACGGTATTACCCAGTATAGGAATCTTATTATAAGAAGCGAAGGGACAACAGCGAAAACCCACAAGAAGATAGCATCCAACGGCATAGACCACCTGTTGTGGATGCGTCGTATGCGACCCGCATAATACAGGTGGTCTATTATGCTGAACTTATATTTCCGTTTGAAAGCCATAGCTGATTTCCATTTTTACAAAAATACTGTTTTTACGGCAGACAAAGAGCATCCGGCACATTGTTTTTCGGCATAACGTGGTGATTGAGTGGACGAAAAACATTATTTTTGCGTTCGGAATCACGATTATCGGCTATGGCGAGTAGATTTCTGCAAGTATTATTGTCGGCAACTGTAGTGGCTTTCATTGCCGTAGGGTGTGGCAACAGAGGTTTCAATCCTCCGTCTGACGAGGATATGATTCATAATTTCTATGCCCATGAAGATGCGTTTAATGAAATAACCGAAATTCTGTTGAATTGCCCGTATGGCGACATTTACCCTCCGTTCTATCCAATCGGGAGCGCAACGGATTCATTGTGTTTGTCAAGTCTTGGCAATGAAAAATGCACGCGTCTTGATTCCCTGCTTGCATCGGTGGGTGGTAGGAGATTGTATTTCAAAAGCCGGCATACTTTGTGGCAGATTGAACATGGCGATTTTAGCTCAATTCCTCCCATTGAGGAACTGCCCGACACCATTGTTCCAAGCATCTCTATCATTTACTATTCTGCCGGTTGGTCTGTCGGGCCGAGTGTGGACAAGCAGTATGCTTACAGGTTCGCGGAGGACTCAACCTATGCGGTCAATTGGGAACTGAACGACCTGATTGAGCTTGTTAGGAATGATCCGGATGCACCGGGCGGTATGGCATCAAGACACATTGAGGGCGATTGGTATATTGAATTATGGTATGACAAATGATAATTATGCAATGAAAGTTACCGATATATACGAAGCTATGAACAGCAAGGCGGAAGCGTTTTTCGAGTGGTTGCAGGCTCACCCTAAATACGGGTTGCTGTTTGGTGTCGGGTTGCTTGCCCTATGGCTTGCAGGGTTGCTGTTCCGTTGGAAATGGGCATGTGAGTGGCAGTTTCATGGAAAGCTATGGTTCTTTGATGATTGCAAACCCGAAACACGCCGACGGATTAAGATAGTGCTGGTCAGCGTTCTGATTATCCTCATATTGGTCGATTTCTTTGTATGGAGGTGAGAGCATGGATAAGGACAATCGCAAATACCGGTTCTGCTTCATCGACTATATGTGGTATGTAGCCGAAAAATGGAGCGAGCGAGAGCATAACAATCTCAATGGGAGAATGTTGCTTTTCCTATGCTGGCTGTTTGCCATAACCATACCGCTTGGAATACCGCTACTATTTCGCCTTTTCAGTTGGATAATTGCTTTTGCCATAGTAATGATTCTTTGCTTTCTTCCCGACTTATTTTGCCAGCTCCGTTACACAGCCGGGCGGCGTGAAGCGCTCCGTAAATATTACGGAAAGATGAAACACTCCGGCAGGAAGCTCGCCAAAATAGTCCTTATCGTCATCGCCCTGACCGTAGCGAATTTCCCACTAATGTTTCACTTCGGATTTATACATTGGGCATGACAATGCCTGCCACTACCGCCACTGCAATGACAACGGCATAGTACACCTCTATCGCCTTTTTCCAATATAGAGGACGCAAATCAAGTTCTTCTCGGATTTCCATTCTCCAATCAGAAGGTTTGAACTGAAATCCGGAGATGCACCATGCTGCGACAACCGCCCATCCGATCAATATGCCGGTAACTATTTTCTGACCGTTATTCGGGTCGTCTTTTAGCGTAAGTAATGCCACCAAAATTAATGAGAGATAGGGAAGTCCAATTATCCCACCAGCCCGACGCTCCACCCAATCATGCCCCCCTTTCCTTCGCAGCATATCGTAGGCAAGGATGTATGCGGTTTTATGTATCATCGCAATCAAGCGAAATAAATGAGGTCTTCCTGTTTCTGCTCTTTTCATACTTTTGTAGGTTTTAAAATTCCGTATCTTCCGTCCATTCCAGAGAGTCCACCGGACAAAGCCCGGTGTTTCTCACCTCGTACCACCCGGTCAGCAGTACCCTTATGCTGTCCGGCGTATATCCCTTGACCCATGTACATTCGACAAACTTCTGGCTGCCGTCTTGGATTTCATCAAAGGTGGCATGGTTCAATAGCCCTACACGGAACTCTCCTCCCATATCTTCCTCCCTTACCTGCATGACATAGACCGGTTGCCCGTATCGGGATGTGCGACCGTCCTGATTAATCAGATATTGCAAGGCTTCGCTGGGTACTTCCTGACGGGCTCCTACCGTGATATGCAGCGCAAGGTAATCCCTCCACCTTTGCGGAACTTCCGTCCGTGTGTTCTCCACCGGCTCCGCCTTGCGCCCGTCTATCCGCATCAGTGTGCTTGGCAACAGGTACATTTCGGCAATCATCAGAAAGCCGAGGGAGAACAGGAAGAAGTAACATCTGAAGGGGCTGAACCTGCGTCCCTCATAGTGCTGCATGACCGCTTCCCTTCGTGAAAACGGGTATATCCGACCATTCGATAGATAGTGGAGAATTGCGACGATTCCGGCTATCATGGCGACTGTAAACCACTCAAATACCGTGGAGTCGAAAAGGAAATGAGCGGTTGTAAGGAAGATCGGCTCATAGATAAATATCATGATGCAAAGCATCAGCATGGACTCCCCGTCGGGGCGTCTTGGCTCGCCCTTGTAATGCCTCTGTGCCATTTCTCCCAACCAGAACAGGTAGTCGAAGAAATAATAGCGCCGTTGTCGTTCTTGCTCCTTATAGTCCCGTTTCTTCATTCTAAATATAATATTTGGTGGCTAACCGACCTTTAGGGGAGGTTACGCCGTTTGCTATCTACCGTTGTTTGATTTCTTTCGTTTAATATGTCTTTGATTAATTCCGGTACAGAAACAAAACGTACCGAAAGACGGAAACAGGATTTATTTCGGTACGCTTCCCCGATCGGTACAAAAAACACGCAAAAAACGAGAAATACTACTTTTAGTATTTTAGTATATTAGTATTTTAACTATATTTGCGGACATGACAACCATTTAAAAAACTGAATTTATGAGCAAAGCAAAAGTAATCTCCGTATTGAATCACAAGGGGGGAGTAGGAAAGACCACAACCACGATCAACCTGGGCGGCGCGTTACGTCAAAAAGGGTACAAGGTTCTTTTGATCGACCTTGACGGGCAGGCCAACCTGACTGAATCGCTGGGCTTCTCCGCGGAGCTTCCCCAAACGATCTACGGTGCGATGAAAGGCGAATACGACCTGCCGATCTACGAGCATAAGGACGGTCTTAGCGTCGTTCCCTCCTGCCTGGATCTCTCGGCCGTTGAAACGGAGTTAATCAACGAGGCCGGGCGGGAACTTATCTTAGCCCACCTTATCAAGGGCCAAAAGGAAAAATTCGATTATATCCTGATCGACTGCCCCCCCCTCGCTGTCGCTGCTCACGCTTAACGCACTGACGGCCTCGGATCGGCTGATTATCCCGGTTCAGGCTCAATTCCTGGCAATGCGTGGAATGGCCAAACTTATGCAGGTCGTCCACAAGGTGCAGCAACGTTTGAACTCGGATCTTTCGATCGCCGGGGTCCTGATAACCCAGTACGACGGAAGAAAGAACCTGAACAAGAGCGTTTCGGAACTGGTACAGGAAACATTCCAGGGCAAAGTGTTCAGCACCCATATACGCAACGCCATTACGCTGGCCGAAGCCCCGACACAAGGGCAGGATATTTTTCACTATGCCCCAAAATCTGCCGGGGCAGAGGACTACGAGAAGGTATGTAACGAACTGCTAACAGAAATAAAGTAACCATATGGCAAAGAAGAACGATTTAAAAAACAGTATGTCGGCCGGGCTGACCGGGGGATTAGACAGCCTGACCCAATCCACGGCCGGGCAAAAAGAGGCTCAAAAGCCGAAGAAAGCGAAAACCGTGCATTGTAATTTTGTCATGGACGAAACCTATCACCAGAACTTAAAGCTGATCGCGATCCGCAAAGGCGATTCGCTAAAATCGGTATTGCAAGAGGCTATATCTGACTACTTGGATAAAAACAGTTCCCTGCTATAACAGCGTATCGGGAATATACAGGGCAAACACTCCACAAAAGAAATTCTCCAGGAAAAAGGTACGCAAAAAGCACCCCTACACATCAAAAAGTATATTGAAAATGCGATTCCCTATAAAAAACCCGTTGGCAGGGTTAATCTTGCGTATGTTTAACCTGCCAACGGGTACGATATTAATAAACGTTTGGATTAAGGTTGGACGTTTACGTCTTTATCTGCATCAACCCAGCCTGTTGTCTCTGCATCAAACTGGATCGGATTCAACACAGCCTCTCCCTGATCATCATAACCACCACCGAAAATCAACGTGTAGATATGACGCTTGCCCTGTTCCCATGTATCTCCGAACGGAACATAAATTGTTTCGTATTCGCTTGCTGAACCCAACAGATAAGCTCCGGACTGCCGGATTTTGCAGGCGATCTCCAGATAACATTGCTTCGCATTATCGGCCTCCAACTTGCTTTTGGTGGCTGTTTCGGAAACTTTCCAAGCAGTCAGCTCCTGTGGTATATTCAGCATAGGAGTATTTGTGGTAATATCGGTAGCTTCGGTATTGCTATTGACCGTGATGTTTGCGTTTTTCACTACGGTAAATGCGTGTGGAAATGCTAAATCAGACGAACTCCAACTTCCCGTTCCATCGGCTGCCGCAGGCAATGTGAAGGCGCCGGCAAATTTGAAATTATGAATCTTGATCACGTCGATGTCCACCTGCATGTTATCGTATTGGGTCTTTGCTTTGAATACGACCTGTGACAGAATATGTTTGAAATTAAATTTCACTATTCCGTTGTTCATGTCTTTTGTCTGGCCTTTGGCCATGGCATACATCACGTCGTAGTTTGCATGAGTAGTACCGCTTCCATACTCATCCATGCAGGTATAACTTATCTTTTGGACATCCTTGGTGGCTTCCCAACTATAAAACACTATCATGTCTTCACTAACCGTTCCGGGATTGAACGCGTAAAAGTCCAAAGCCTCGGTAGGCCAATAACGAAGGTCGTTCGCATCGTCATAATCCCACTTACCATTTTTGTACACGATCTTCACTCCGTCATGTCCAAAATCCGTGTCTACCTTTCCCATGAAGGCAGTACCATCCGTCGTAAAAGCGAACACGTCGAAATCGGTGCTCGTCAAGTTGTCGGGGGTAGTAGGGATAGCCCTCGTTTCCGCCGCATTACTTAACACGTTAAAACCAATCGCATTCCGTGAGGAGGTTTCCACATTCGCAATCTCCTCGTCTGAGCAACCCATGAGTAGAGCTCCAAAGATTGCCCAAAGCATTACTGTACTTTTTTTCATAAATAAAAACAATTTAAATTGATACATATAATTAACAAACTCGTATTACAACACTATATCCATATTCACATCATCCCAATCATCAACGTCCACATCAAATCCCGCACCGTCACTTCCCGGCTCGGATGGTACCTCATAATCAAAATTCAACACCAGATGCACATCACCGACATGCCCCGCTACCGGGACATCATGCACTTGGTCGCTCACGTCCTGTTCCAATACAGACATGCTGCCGGAACGGTTCTTGAGATACAGCCGGAAAACATTGGGCTCTCCTTCAAGTGCGGAATGTCCAAACGTATAGAATCCGCCTATAATCTGATTCCGTGAAACCATTCCATCAAAGAGCAGGCTCTCCGAAAGACCGGCGGGCAAACTGTCGCCGGACATGTTAAGCGAGCCGGACATGCCGGAAAGAGCAGCCCGCAAATCCGCCACCCTATCCAGTCCCCGAAGACCGTTCACCTCATACGTGTAGTGACATACCATGTTTACGGGAGTTAGCCGTACTATCTCCGCGCTTCCTCCCGGAATGTCCTTGAGGATAACTCTGTCTATATGGTCGCCACACAGCCAGGGTGGGGTGACAGCCATTGTCCGGTTATCCGGCGACTGAACATCACGCGTATCGGCAGTAAAAAGCGTGTAACTGCCGTTTTCTTTCCAAACCATCCCGTCGGTATCGTAGTTGAAGCAAATTACCCGGTAATCATTCTCGGGGAGCTCCACTTCCCCATCCTCTCCTCCGGGGAAATCAAATATCCACGTGTTGCTTTCATCGTCGGTCGGATAAAATACGACCCTCATGCCTTCAGGCTTGTCATGATTGGAAATCTTGGTCCAGTCGAATACTACCCGCACCTTGGCAAAGTGCGGATGATCGTAACATAAATCCTTATGCTCACAAGCCGTCAGTCCTATCCATAAAAATATGAACACCAGACAAAAGCGTATCCGTATCACTGCCTGCCTCCTTTCTTCTCGTTGTAGTTGCCACGGCCGATCAACCACACCAAAGAGATACCCGCCTTGGTCGGGCCGAACCAGCGGCGTTTTTTAGTGGTCTGCCATACATAGTGACCGTCCAAAGGGATGTACTCCTTGTACGATCCTCCAAGGTAGCCGATTCCCAACGTGAAATCCACATTGAACCGATGTCCCACAGGTAACGAGTAGCCGTAAGCCACGCCTCCCCCGTAACTCCATTTATCCCCCAAGTAACCTTTCCCACCCAATTCGAAATCATAGGTGACGATCTGCCCGTACAATCCGACATGATGCCCGGAAAACGGTTTTTCCACCGCTCTCCGACCGAACCAGCGGCGCAACTCCACATCTCCCCCATAGATACGCCAATAATTATGCTTCCGATCACTTTTCCACCAGGCATACATCCAATTCCCGGCCACAGACCAGTTCTTCCCCAAACAGAACTCAACCCCGATGTCAGGTATCAAAACAGCGTCATAAAGCAAGTTTGTTTTCACCGCCATGCAAAACGGCCGTTTCTTTACCGGAGCTATGACGGTAACGGTATCACGGATGCACAACGTATCACGTGTATGTATATATACCGTATCTCTGACGGGATTTATCGGATCACTATCATAGCATATTTTCACCATCGACGAACGAAGTTTCGGAAAATGGAATTTATACAAATATGAGTATGGCCTCCCCCCTTTCAGTCTTTTCAGTTCTCCCCCCAAATAAGGGCTGTCCTGGTTTTCCAAACGGACGATCTTCTCCAACAAACGAAGGACATCCTCCCTCTCCGGAACATTCACATCCGCTCTCACCATCGTTATAAGTCCGTTCCAGTCGCTTCCCGAAAAATGAAAATCCTTCTCCAATACCGGAATCTTTATATAAGGTGATATATACCGCCACAAAACCTCTGCTCGTTTTTCAGACAGCCTTCCATTCAACAGCCCCCCTCCTTCCGGGGAAGCTCCTCCTATTATTTGAATTTTCCTGATAAGACGGACGGAGTCGTTCAATGCGGAACAGATTTTAGCAAACCGCTCCATCTCGTTCCCATTGTCAAGTAAACATGTATCTATATTTACCTTTCCTTGATGAAAATAGATCCTTACCGAATCACGCTTCTCCTGAGCGGATATTTCTCCGCTTATACTCAACACGAGCACGAACAATACACATTTAATATAAAAACCTCTTTTCGTCATTTAATCATTTGTTAATATGACAATCCAAACCCAGGCTTTTACACCCCCTTGAATTTCGACCGCAAAAATACACACTTATAAACCAGCTTCCAAAGCAAAAAACAAATATTTTAAACTTATAAATACTTAAAAAGACGACCACACAACAACTACAACACTTACCACAGCAGCCAATCATGCTTACACAACAACTAAAAATACTTAACATCATAAAGAAAAGTACTTAAACATACAAAAAAACAGTTATCTTTGCAAGAAACATCATACTTAATAACACTTAAAACAATAAAATACATGATATTCAGCACAAAAGCCGCCTCTTTTCTAAGTTCAATAAAAACTCAAACTTACGACAAAAAAGAAAGAGAAATGATAATAACGTATCAACAAAAACGAGTCTTTCATCTATCCCTGCTCATGCTGGTCTTATGCGCACCCATATACATATATTCAGTTCCATTTCCCAATGAACAGTTTTATTATATTAACAGCGTATTATTCCTGTTTATCATTATGTGCACTCTCGCTTATTTTAAAAAGAGAGTAAATCTGACCACGACCTTTTCCATTATACTGATAGCCATACATATCGAGATTTTTATCGAAATAATTTATTGCTCAATATGTAGCGGATATGAATATAGTTATCAAAGAGCATTGATAATGAGTAACATTACTATCTCTCTCTTATTTACCATGCTTTCCATCTGTGCCTATATGAGTAATATCTCCATCCTATTGTCCTCCCTTACCATAGCTTCCTATACAATCTGCACACTTATCACCGACGAACCGTTCCTATACAGTTATCTGCCTTTGATCATCATCATATACACCATGATCCCCTTATTAGGAAGATCCTTACACAGTAATATCAGCAGCTTGCTAAAAAGTAGCAACTTGCTAAAAGAGGAAGAGGAAATGCTTTTGAAACGTCTCCAAATGAAAAAGGAAGAACTATTCGCGTTCGCCGAGTTGTTAAGCGAGAATAACCCGGAAGAAAAGACAAGCTCCCTGTTAAACATAATAGGGGAACAATCCAAAGAAAATCTTTTTACAGCCCTTGCCGCACACCAGAAAAAGGAAAAAAGTAAACTTGATACGATCAGGAGAATATATCCCTATTTATCCCCGTCCGAATTAAACATCTGCCGTTTAATACTGCAAGACAAGACCGTCAGCCAAATATGCGAATTATTACATCGGAGTAGCGGAAACATAACCAGCCAACGGGCGAACATACGTGCCAAACTCGGACTGAAAAAAAGCGACAATTTAAAAGAAGCATTACAAGAACGCATGAGGCTGTATGAAGAAGAACACCGGCAAGAGGACTTTTCAGCCATGCGTTAGGGATTGCAGAGTAAAGCCCACAGCCTTTAGGCGAGGACTTGAAACGTAAAGCCCGACCGTCCCACGGGAACGCCCAAAAGAAAAAAAATCCCCCGAACATTCATCCGGGGCATTGAAAGCACTCTTGGAGTTTTTCATTTGTCAACAGGTTATTATCTTTGGATAGGTAGCTTTTTGACTTTGCTATTGGGCGAAATCGCATTGTTTGTATTAAAAAACAAAATAGGATGACTCACTATAATCTACTTCGTATTTTTCCATAAATGCAATCCTTGCCAAAAAGCAGTTTGTTCGGGTGGTTGTTTGGGCGTTCCCCCTTCGGGTCGGGCTTTCCGCTACAAGTCCTCGCTATGCTGTGGCTTTTCCCCTGCAATCCCTAACGTGGGTGAAAGGGTTTTCACTATCTTGCGCTTGCACTTTGACACACGGGGCTTCGGCTGTTCGCCGAAACTTCCCGCGCCCCGTCCCGCCCGAAAGAGTTCCCCGGCGTTTGTCCGGCAGCCGACATTATTCAAGGTAGTATTCTATAATATCTTTTATCAGTAGCCCTTCTCCTTGTTTCCATAATTTCCAGCCTTGTTCACTCTTTATTGTATCGCCTTGTACCTCAAACGGTTTTCGGACTTCTGTATTGTCCTTGAAGCAGACTACCGTCACCATGCGAAGATAGTCTTCCCAAGAGATATAGTAGGTGTCAAAGTCATGCGTTCTTTTCGCTGGAATACCATTTATCCGCATGAGGCTGCGGTTGCGTTGCATCCTGTTTCCATGCATCATAATCTGCCCAGATGAACAGTTGATCCATGCCGTTTTTCCGCTTTCCTCGTTCAGTACAATTTCAGCCCTTCCCGCCATTAAGCCCAACACTCTAAAACGGAGCATGGGAAAAGTGTAGATCAGACTTGCCGTCTCTTCTAAGTATTCATGTATGTTGCTTCCGGATCTCCATGCCAAGGGCATTAACGTATCTGATTCCGAAGAGTAACGATAGTAATATCTGCCATCTTTGCATGAAGCGTTATTCTGTCCGTCCTGCCATTCCTGCGGATTGTCATCCTTCCTTTTCCGCTCGGCAATATCCTTGTCAAACGGATACTGATGCAGTGCAATGCTATCTTCCGGCTCCTTGCACGTTGCTGTCCGGTATAATGGTATGACGGGGTTCTGCTCGGCTATGACCTCCATGAACCCAATACCCAAAGGAGCATATAATCCATTCTTGCGTTGGAACTGGAAATGATTGCCTTGTATGAAAAGGGAGGGAAAATCATCGGAAGCAATCCCCGTTATTATATCCGCTTCGCCAATAACATCCGCTGTCCGTTGGTCTTGTTTGCATGAAGATGTGCAGGCGGACTCATTGTCTGTCGGAGGCATAGGCGGCTTGCAACTCATGACCGATGCAGCCGTCAAAAGTAGTGTTATGATGACGGTTTTCATCTAAGTTTAAGCCCCACCTTCACCATGCCATGTGCAGGTTTGGGTATTATCTTGATAGTTATGCTGTATCCATTGCCCTGATTTCTCACCGTCGGTGTATTGTCCCTCAATGGTTATATAGGGTTTACCCTCCCATGTTGATTCCACACGATACGAACCGTCGAGTTTTCCATTACGGTAGTGGCATGTAGTCTTGCTGCGTATTGCGCGGCCGTCCTCGAAGATTTCCCATTCCTCGCCATCTTTTTTCCCGTCGATATAATGAGATTCAAAAATCTGCTTACCCGTCTTGTTGGCAAAGCGACGTTCCCGCCCGTTCTCCACACTCTGTTTGTACTCCTTTTCTATCTCTATTTTTCCGTTACGGAAATAGGTCTTTACAGTTCCGTCTATCTTGCCTTGTAGTATGGGTGTTTCCTTTCGGGGAGTAACGCCGTCTTGGTAGTATTCCGTGAATGTACCGTTACGCTTGCCCTTGACATATATGCCCGACTCACGCAATACCCCGTCACGGTAGCGATGATAGTCACCGTTTATCATGCCGTCTGAAAGTTTCACGTGTTCTTCGTCAAGCCCTCGTATAATGCGATATTTTCCCTGCAACGGCCGTTTACTGTCTTTTTTATAATATACTGTGCGGTGTGCATCATCCGTCAGGGGCTGCAAATCATTCCATTCTACTGTTTGTTGTGCGGAAACCGTGCCGCAAAGCAACAAAAAAATGTATAGTATCAACATTCTATTCATATGTCGTATATTTTTATTTTTCGAGGTTGATAATGTTCTGTGGCAAACTGATTTTCAGGGGGGGGGCAAACCGCTTATTATATTTATTTTGAAGAAATTTCTCCATTCTTATAGCTTTGCTATAAAATAAAGCATTAATCCAACTATTATATTCACTCTTCAAGTTTACTTTTCACCAATTTCAGGAATTCCTCCTTAGTCATGAACCTGTCGAGAAAATCATTCAGTCGTCCCTCATTGGTTACTTCCGTGAAAAATTCCTCATGATCCGTACTCCAGACGACAGGATTCTCAGGGTCGTTATCTGACAGGCAGATGAGATAGTAATTGGGATAACCGTCCGTATAAAGCAGCTCTACAAAATCCGGAGTGGCACAATTTGAATACTTGATGATTTCACCCAGCTCTGCATTATCCGTAAACCAACCATTCCATTCTTCAAAATCCGGTGTCCCTTTTTGGAATGGCGTAAATGGTCTGGCAACCCAAAACAGTTGGCGGCGAGGTTCTTCATCCAAGGTAAAGAACGTATCTGTCATTTCCTTATAGAACGCCTCCCTGTCAGAATTGAACAACTCCATATGCTCATCCACCCAATCGCCCAAACCTTCAATCGGCTCTGTATCTTCGGCAGCCAGCCAGGGCGTGTCCACCGGTTTAAGGAACAAGGCCGTATCGAATGTAATGGCACAGAGATCCTCTTTCAGTGAATTCCCTTTCAGGTTTGCTACGTTGCCGCCCAGTAGCCTGATTCTGTCTGTTATTTCCTTTTTCATGAGTGCCGTATAATTTTGTTATTATTTTTGTTTGAGATTCACATGCCCGGACAGCCATTGGAAATATTTCCAGTCTTCCTTGAAAATCTTTTCCCCTTCGAGCATATAGGCGCGGAGAAGAAATTCAGTTGCATTGGTTTCATCCTCCATTTCCAGATAGTTCTCGCCAAGGCGCAGCAGGATGAAAGGATTGTCTGTCTCTCCGATATTGTAGCATTTGCGGAAAAACTCCAGCGACTTGCCGTAGTTCCCCATCATGAAATGGGCGTCACCGATTGAGCCGACGAGCCAGAGATATGCTTCCCAGTCTTCCTTCGGTTCAGGAAGGATGTCCAGTGCCTCTTGGAAACAGGAGATGGCTTTCGCGTAATCTTCGCTTTCCATCGCCTCATTTCCCGTTTCTGACAGTTCTTCGATTCTGTCGTACAGTTCATCTGAAAGTTCCATATTCCTCTATTTTTCTTTGATATTCTTTGATGCCCACATCCCGATATCCTGCTTGCTCAATGCCGCAGCCATCAGGTCGGGGAATTTGTCAGGCGTACAGGCAAATGTGGGAACACCCAGACCGGCAAGATACTCGGCATTACGCTTGTCGTAGCAGGGCGCCCCGTCATCGTTCAGGGCCGGAAGCACAATCAGCTGCACACCGCTGGCCACAATGGAGGCGAAACGCTTGCGCATCTCCTTCTCGTCACCGCCTTCATAGAGGTCGGTCACCAGTACCAGCACAGTGTCCTGCGGCCGTGTGATCACACCCTGACAGTAAGTCAGGGCCCTGGCTATGTCGGTTCCTCCGCCGAGCTGGACACCGAACAACAGGTCAACCGGGTCCTGCAGGTCATCGGTAAGGTCAACGACCGAAGTGTCGAACACCACCATACGCGTATTGACGGACGGCAGGGAGGCCAGTACCGAACCGAAGATGCCGGAATATACGACAGAGGTTCCCATCGAACCGCTCTGGTCGAGACAGAGAATGATGTCCTTCAGAGCCTTGCATTTTCTGCCGTAGCCTATCCTGACTTCCGGAATGACGGTCTTGTACTGGGGCTGGTAGTTCTTCAGGTTCTTTATGATGGTCGTCTTCCAGTCTATCTCGTTGTAACGGGGATTGCGCCTTCTCGCCGAACGGTTCAAAGCACCGGTGACGGCCTGCTGGGTCGGGGAAGAGAGCTTCCGCAGCAGGTCATCCACGACCTTGCGTACAACCTGACGGGCCATGTCCTTGTTCTTTTCGGGAATGGCCCTGCCGAGTGACATCAGTGTAGCTACCAGATGTACGTCAGGGACAACTGTTGCCAGCATCTCCTTCTCGGTAAGCAGCGAATCGATATGCAGACGCTTGATGGCATCCCTCTGGATGACCTGCACGACGGTCTGTGGGAAAAACTCCCGGATATCGCCAAGCCAGCGGCTTACCTTTGGGGCCGACGACCCGAGTCCGCCGCGGCGGTCACTGTCATAGACGGCTTCCAGCGAACTGTCAAGGCGCTGTTCTTCCACCGTCAGCGTTACACCCGTCCCGTCAGCGGCATTCCCGCCGAGAGCCATACGCCATCTTTTCAAATATTCTGTTTCCATGTTCTGTTCCTTTTTTATCCGATTCCCAGAAGTCTGCCGAGCAGGGGTATTACTTTGGATGCATCCCCGTCATTGCAGGAATGTTCCCCGGAGGCGATTCCGGTATCGGTTCCGTTCAATTCGAATCCTTTGGCCTTCTCGCCGAGTTTGCGGCGCTCGGCTGTAGTGAAATTGCTGAATGTACGTCTGATCACCGGCAGCAGTTCTATGAAATTTGCGTCGCTCAAACCGCAGAGCCAGCCGTTCACGAGCTGCCACAGGTTGTCGTCCAGCAGCAGTACCGAACCTGATGCACGCAGGAATCCCTCAAACCAGTATGCGATGTCGGAAGGTGCGTTGCCCACCGATGAATAGAAGCTCAAGGTGTCACGCATCTCTTCACGCGATATCCTGCCCTTGTCGTAGAGTATGCGTGCCGCGTACCCGGAGAGCAGCGGATGCGCTCCTGATGAATTGCGGATCTGCTGCACGAACCCATACCACATGCCGTTCAGCTCTTCGTCATCAAGCGTGGATACGGCATAGTTGGTAGCCGACAGGTGTTCAAGAAGTTCTCCGGCTGCCTCCTCGTCGATGTTGATGCAGACGAGCAGACCTCCTGCAAGGATACGTGCCACCATGGCCCGGAGCATGTTGCCCACCTTGCTGAAATCCAGATTGCGGACATCGCCGTAACGGACGATGTTCACCAGGTCGGGAACCGCTTCCATCATCTCCACAATGTCTGTGGATGCCGCCGACAGACGGTCAAGACGGATGGTCATCGCTTCCACAAGCTCCGGAAGGTTGGCCGGAATGACCCGGTCAAGAAGTCCCGTCAGTTCGGGGATTCTGGTGATTCCGGTCATGCGGTCGGAGACGTACTTCTGCACGGCTTCCTCCACGGTATTGCCCCAGACTGCCCGTTCTATGATGCAGACAATCTGTTCCGGTCTATGGTAAAGACTCCATTTTTCCTTGAAAGTACCCTTGCCGCCTGCGGTTTCCGGCTTGGCCCAGTCTATGTCAAGCAGGGCCAGGCGGTGGAAGAACAGGCTGCGTTCCAGGTCGGTCTCCTTGCGCAGGTCAAGTGTCATCTCCTTTATTTCCGCCGTGAAAGGAACACGCAAGCGTTTCTGCTGCCGTTCCACGTCAATCAGGAGAGGGACTTTGGGTACCGCTTCCGGCACTTTGCCCAGACAGTTGCCCACGATGAGCGATTCCCTGACGAGCTGCAGCAGCATATCGTCCCCGAAGCCCATTACGGTGGTCACCGCCTCGTTGTATTCCTCAAGCGTCGGGGCGGGCAATCCACGCAACGCAGCTGTCGTCTGCGCCAGACGGACTGTCTCGATTACGTGGGCCACCGAGATGTCCATGTCCTTCTTCCTCAGAAGGGCCGCTATACGGCTGACCCACCAGGTGCCGTCATCTTCCGGATGATGCCACAGGTAATGATACCATCCCGGAGAGTCTATGCCGGCCCCGTAACCGCTGCGGAAGGTGAGCCTGTCATACGTCCACGGAATCCACGTGCATTCCGCCTTTACCTTCGGGAGCCCTTTCAGCAGCTCGTTGTCATCCTTCACCTTCGGCATATTCTCCAGTGCCGGGACATGCCATGCCCCGCAGATTACGGCTATGCACCCGAAAGGTTCCTTCTGGGCCGCTCGTATCATGCGACGCATCCACGCTTCACGGACAAGGTTCCTGCGGGAGGTATGTTCCGGGAGGGCTTCCCTGAGCGCGGTCACAGCTTCCTTGACGGCCTCGAAGATGCCGCTGCCGTCTCTGCGCTGTTCTATGTTCATGTTCCACCACGATTCACCGTCAGTATAGCCGGCAGCTTCTGCCAGCAGGTCAAACGGATCACCCGGCTGTTTAATAGCTTCATCATCCGCTTCTACAGGCTCGTTGCCATCCTTCCTTTCCGCTTCGAAGGCAAGGGAATGGGCAAGCGGGAGATCGAAGAAGCGTAAGGTGACATTCTCCCGGAGAGCATAGCGCAAAGCCTGCCATTCCGGCGAGAAGTCGGCAAACGGATAGAATACGGCATTCTGCGGCACATCGGGTTGATAGCCGAGCAGGGCTACCGGAGGCTTCATCTGCCCGTAGGAGACGAACGGCATGAGAGCCTCGGCCTCCGCCGGTCCCTCAAGCAGTATGAGGTCGGGACGGATACGCTCAAGTTCCTGCAGGATGTTCCGGCAGGAGCCCGGCCCGTGATGACGTGTTCCCAATAGATGAATGTCTGTCATATTACTTGTCTCATGCAAAATACGTCAATCAAATCATATCTCTTGAAGCCCTGTAGATGTCTTTCCAGCCCTCACGGTTCTTGACCACTGTCTCCATGTATTCCTGCCATACCACTTTGTCCTGTACAGGGTCTTTCACCACGGCACCGAGGATGCCTGAAACGAGGTCCTCCGCATGGATCTGGCCGTCACCGAAATAGCCGGCCATGGCAAGGCCGTTGTTCACCACGGATATGGCTTCTGCCGTACTCAGTGTGCCGCTCGGGCTCTTGAGCTTCGTCTTGCCGTCGCCGGTGGCTCCCTGACGCAGCTCACGGAAAATGGTGACGACACGACGGATTTCATCAAGGGCAGGTTTCTCTGCCGGCAGCTGCATCACTTTCTCGAAGCTCTCCACGCGGCGGCGGACAATGTCAACTTCTTCCTCAAGCGTGTCGGGCAACGGGAGGATGACCGTGTTGAAACGGCGTTTCAGTGCGCTTGAAAGGTCATTCACACCTTTATCCCTATTGTTGGCCGTGGCTATGATGTTGAATCCGCGGATGGCCTGCACCTCCTTGTTCAGCTCGGGGATGGGCAGGGTCTTCTCCGAAAGGATGGTGATGAGCGTATCCTGCACGTCAGAACCGATACGGGTAAGCTCCTCAATGCGGCCGATCTTGCCTTCCTGCATCGCCTTCATCACCGGGGTCTATACCAGGGCACCCTCACTCGGCCCCTCGGCGAGAAGACGGGCATAGTTCCAGCCATAGCGGATGGCCTCTTCTCCCGTTCCGGCGGTACCCTGTACTATCAGCGTCGAATCGCCTGATATGGCTGCCGCCATGTGCTCGCTGACCCAGCTCTTGGCCGTACCGGGAAGACCGTACAGAAGCAGCGCCCGGTCGGTGACAAGGGTGGCCACGGCAATCTCCATCAGGCGGCGGTTGCCTATGTATTTCGGTGAAACCTCAAAACCGTTCTTCAGTATCCCTCCCATGAGGTAGGTGACCACGGATTGGGGTGACATCTCCCAGTTTTCGGGAATCGGGTTGGTCTCGTTCTTTTTCAGTTCATGAAGTTCCTCTGCAAACTGTTGCTCGGCATGTTGTCTCAGTAAAGTGCTCATATGAATATCAATATTTATTTTTCATTTAACAAAGTGTCTATTTCAGATTTAAGATCCATGAATTCCAGCATCTTCGAGCAGAACTCGTTCATGGACGGCGAAGCCTCCGCCGAAGAGGCGGCCTTGGCCTTGATCAGGTTCCTTAGATGTGACGGGATATGCATGGCAAGCCGTTCCGCCATGTCTGCGGCATAGTACAGGTAATCCTTTTTCAGAATCCAAGACATGACGCTGGAAGAGAATTTCGGGCCCCATGCCTCGTAGTCGTTGCCGTACCATGAGTCGGGTATGAATCCGAAATCCCGGACCGTTTCCGGCCAGCTGATTTCCTCCCGCTGGGAGGGAGTGAGCATCGCCACGAGTTCCGGCTTGCGCAGATAGGAAGGGTCTTCCTTCAGGGTGTGGAAAGCCCACAGCCCGTCCGAGAAGTTGAGTATCGGGTCCTCCAGCTCCAGGAACTTCCTGAAAGGGGGATGCTTGGCGAATTTTCTCGCGGCCTCTTCCTTACCGCAGCCATATACCTCGCACCAGAAACTCAAAGGCACCCGTTCGGCGAGCTGCCTCAGGATGAATTCGGAATCGCCCTCTTTCTTGTTGGAGCTTACCTCGGACAGCCCCATGGCCTTCATCTCCGGGGTGTATCCGATCTCGTCGTATGACCATCCGGTAAGCATGTTGTGTCTGATATGTCCACGCAGGAGTTCGCAGCAGCGCATCACCATGGCTGAATCGGGAATCATGCACAGAAGTTTCCGTGCCGTTTCCTTGACAATGGAGCTGCGGTCCGACTCCAGCACTTCCTGTATGAAGAGCTCGTCGGCCTTGCTGATGTTTATCCGGAGACATTCAAGCAGCTCGTTGCGCTGGTTGGCCGGTTCGCTCTTCCAGTCTTTCCGCAGCAGTTCAAGGGCTGCGGCAGAATCCTGCTGCCTGAATCTGGCAAGCATCTCCTTACGCTCGCCGTGGGTGGCCGTATCCCAAGAATCGGTGATCCCGCATTCCTCTCCGACAAGGCCCATCTGCCTGATCAGCCATAAGCCTCTGTTCCCGACGAGATTTTTCAGCAGCCTGCGTTCTTCAAACCGCAACGGATTGTTGCGGTCATAGGCACGCCGGATAAGCGGCTGGAGGTATTCGGGCGAAATGATTTTTCCCGACCCCTGCGCCAGACGGTAGGCGTAGGCTAGCATATAGCGTGTACCGTGGAGTCTGGAAAAGAGTTGACTCCGGTCCTTGTCGAAATACGGCAGTTCCTCTTCCGGGGCTGTTTTCACGGGGACAATGCCTTCCGCTCCGGCCGGTTCCCATCCGGCACGCCTGTAGGCGAAGGCGGATGCGGCTGTCATGTACAGGAACGATTCCGTGTCTTCGGCTTTCCCGTGGATCCCGTCAACCAGAGTCTGAAGGGACTCGGGAAAGGCTCCGGGAACGAATTCACGGTTGGCTGTTCCAAGCAGTGCAGCCTGTATGATAGGTTCAGTTACGTTCATCTCTCCAAGTATGATATTCTTTGTTGTACCAAATGGATTTCAGTTCCCATATATCCCCGTTTACAATGACCAGCGAGGCGAACGGATTGCCGCCGGTAATGGCGAGGATGTCGATGAAGGTTTCCTCGGGCATCGCCACACGGACGGCATTGCCCGCGTTGTCCAGCAGCGTGTAGTCTTTCCCGTTACGGGCAACCCTCACGTCATCCACAAGCAGGGGGACGTCCTCGAAAAACGGATTCGTCAGCATGGCCGTGCGGTACACCGCGGCAGCCTGCTTCAGGTTAGGGCTGCACGCCGGCACAAAGTTTTCTTCCGCGAGTACGGACTCCCGGAACAATGCACGCCGGCATGTACCCGTGCCGTTGTAAAAGCATAGCGCCCCTTTATAGGCACTGCCCGGAATCCAGTTCTCGGTGGAAAAGGTACCGGCAACGGCAAAACTCAGGTATCTGGCGAAAAGTCTGCTTTCCTTTCCGTAAAACCAGTAGATGTCGGTATTGATATCGTTGACTTTACGGGACTGCTTGTGAAGCACGAGCCAGCTGTCCGCCACCGGCTCTCCGGCAAGGACGTTGTCCTTGGACTGGGGATATCCGATCTGCGTGCGTATCTCGTCCTTCCATTCTTCGGGAAGGCCGTCCATGTTTCTGTAGCTCTGCATGAGCAGGTACAGCCTGCCCATGCTTTCCGTCAGGTCGGATTTCCAGCTTTCCGAGTCGAAGTCTATAGCCTCCATGGCTCTCAGTCTCCCCGCAAGTCCCGGTGCCTGGGCATCCACCATCCTCCGGGCCATGTTGTCAAACAGGGTATAGGCACGTTCCGGAACATTCAGGAATCCGTTGCGCACCAGGTCCTTCATCCATACCTCAAGGTCGGATATGCCTCCCAGTACCTTCTGGTGCCGCTTCTCCTGCCTCTTGGCCTGAGCCGCTTCATCCACAGGGGTTTCGCTTTTGGCTTTCTGCTCCTTCTTTTCGGCCTTCTCCGTTCTTTTGGCAAGCCACGCCGTCACCCATTCCGGCTCTTCCGCCTGCGTGAACTGGTCAGGCTGGCGGGCGTACAGCAACAGCAGGCCAAGCCCATGCTTGCACGGGAATTTGCGGCTCGGGCAGGAACACTTGAACGCAATGTCATTCAAGTCTATCACCGTCTGGTAGGGATTCTTTCCGCTTCCCTGGCAATGACCCCAGACGGCACGTCCGCTGCATTCCTTCAGTACCCATTTGCTCAAGGTCGCAAGTCCTTTGCCGGCCTTTACAGATGAGTCGTCGGGAGCGAGCTGCAATATCTGTTCTTCTGTCAAGTTCAATGGCATACGCAACAAGTTAATTGGTCATTGGTAAATCATTCCCTGTTCCCGGCTGCATATTCTCCCGTGTTGATGTCAAGTACGGGACGCTTGGGCTGTATCAGCGCGTCTTCGTATTGGCATTTCCACTGGATGCTGCGGTCCATATCACCGTCTTTGATTCCATCGATGGTTTCTCCCGAATCTATTTCGTTGCCGCTTGTAAGCAGATAGGAAGCCACGTTGTAGGCATGGTTCACTATCCAGTTCGGATCAAGTCCGCGGAAGTGGTACTGCAGGTCAGGCAGGAACAGCGTGTTCATCCCGAGTGTATCGACCAGCATGTCGTCGGAACCCTGAATCGTGAAGAAACGGACGTTTACGGCATAGCGGATGAACCGGTCAGGACCTTCTATCTGATTGCCGCGGATTTCCTCCGCCTCGAACAGTTTCCCGCTGCCGCTGAAGAAGAACGCTTCGCAGGACGGGAACAGTTCGGCGAGCGCTTCAAGGTAGTCCATTTCCAGATTGGCACGTTCCAGAGAAGACAGGCCGCGGGCAAGGAAGTCCGTAGCGAGCATACTGTACCGGCATTCCTCAAGGATACGGTCACGGCTTTCCTGGCAGTCCCACATCTGGCTCCGGGTGAAGTCGTCCACGGTCTTTCCGTCAAAGTCCATGCACGAAGTCATCAGGAACTGCACGGGTGCTTTCCCGTCCTCAAACTCCACCATGTGGTCCAAAGCTGTGATGAAGACAGACTTGTCATCACCTTCGCGGCATTCTACATTGCCGAAATGCTTCCGGCATACATCAGCCACCCTCTGCGTATCCGGCAATTCAACCGGTTCCTTGAACAGAAGGTTTATAAGTAAAGGTCCTCCGGGCTGCAGTTCCTTTGTATTTAGGTCTTGTTGAAATACTTGATTCATATTGAAATGCTTTTGAATGTGAAAGAATCGGTTAATCCCACCAGAAATACCATATTCTGGATTGACGCAACGTGTCGGCAAGACTGCCTATGCCGTCACAGCTCTGGTCCATATCCGGACAGAAAGCATATTGCTGTATTGCGGCTTCCATTGCTCTGTCTTCCGGAACGGGAGCTGGAAGTTCATACTCCAGCTGGTCGCTGGTAAAGGTTCCCGGAACAGCACCGTATTCCTCGTACCAATACTTTGAGATGGCCATCAGTTCGGGGTTTGCAGGACAGTCGTTCCAGTTGCCGAATGGCAGGTACGCGAATATTTTCCACGGCTCCGTGACCGGAATACGGGCAAGGATCAGCGGATGCGTCATGTTCGTATCGGTATTCCAGTAGCTCGAATAACGGTTGTTGTCGAATCCGCCTTCAGGCTCTTCATCAATATCATCGTTGTCCTGCCCGGTCAGCTTGTCAAGGATGGATTTCCCGTCCATGACAGGAGCCTCAAGCAGCCTTCTGCGGAATTCATTGACTTTTTCCCGGTTGAATGTGTAATCATCCGAGCTTTCGCTGTCAGGATCCGAGTTCCCGATTATGTTTTCCCACAAACCTTCATCGACATTGACCAGAACGGGGATGAAGCCTTCCCGCACGCCGAGCCGTTGGGCATAGGTATAGGCTGACATGATAGGGTCATCGTCACTCATGGATGGGAAATAGGTGCATTCACAATCAAGATAATCCATGAAGGCACGGGCCAGTTCGTCTGGCTCAACGGTATCTTTGTCTATATGCAGCCCCTGCCAGTTGGCGAAGCGTCTGTCTATGCGTTGTGACATTGCCTGGTAATAATCCTCGTCATACGGGACAAACAGGTATGCTTCCTCTTTGAACTCATCGGAATGATACCTTTCCGGACCGAAATAATCCAGGGCGTGGTTGTCAATGTCTCCGGGATAAAATGGAGTTTCGTTGGCGCCATAGTAACTGCCATAATAGTAGTCGGCAAATGCACGGCCCTGTTTATTGAACAGGAATCTTGTAAGCTGCCCGTTCAGGTTGTCCTTTATGAACACCCTCAGGTCATCATCGGCCGAGCCGCTTTTGATCCGGGACACAAGGTCTCCGAACTGTTCAAGAAAATCATCCCTCATAAGGTCATTTACCATGCACCAGCGTAGATATATTGCCAGATGATTGTAGGCCGTAATTGTATCTAACGGCAGATCCTTCTCTTTGAACTTCTCCAGATGGCCTTCCGCATCGTCCATCACTTCATCCGTGTCATCCGGGAAATCGGGACCGCCATCGGCATCGTCTTCGCTGCCGTATGAGATTTTCAGAGTCACTTTGTCCGGAAGGGCAACACCCTGTCCACGTGTTATCCTATGTTTATCGACAGCAGAGAAGCCTATGGTTTCTCCGTCGTTGAGAACTGCATCGTATTCCAGAACATATCCTGCCATGCTGGCCAGGAAGTCTCTCACCTTTGACGGGTCGGCATCCACGTCAAGGACCTCCATTTCGTCCTTGCCGAAACACTCCATTCCATAGGTGTAGCCGCTGATTCCCTTTTCGGTACGGTAAAGCCCGAACCATATCCAGTTGTATATAGGCAGCGAATCCTCCTTCATCATTCCGGAAAAGCCTTCATAGAAACGGGGCTGGAAAACGACACCGCTGGTATAGATACCGGTTATATTCTTCTGGTGGCAGCAGACAGACAACAGCTTCACGTACAGTTTACCTCTTTCGATCAGGGACTCCTCTTTGCCGATAACGGCAACCATGATGTGAGCCTTATGCTCTTTGGCTGTTTTTTCGGCCTCCGACCACATGTAATTGTTCTTCGCGCATTCTTCGGCTTCGCCATTAGGTACGGGGGCAGGCATCAGGCTTACCGCCGCCATCATGTCACCCACGTCGAAGACCAGTGACTCGGGGTTCCGTTCCTCGTCAGATTTCTCTTCAGCGGTGATGTCCCACTGTTCTTTCAGATCTCTGATGTATTTTTCCTTGTCCCAGCTGTTGTCGGAGAGCAAGGCGAATCCCACGAATGTGCCGGCCTTTTTCTCACGTTCCTCGGCCTGCTTTGCCTGTTCCATCCAGTAGGAACGCACCATCTCGACAAGGGCCGTAGCATCCTTGACAGCCGTCTTTTCGTCATAGGGTTCCATCTCACTGAAGGTATGGCCGCAGTCTGACAAGCTGTCTCCTTCGTATCCACCATTCACGCCCAGCAGCCATTCACTGTCCTTGGTATCCTTGTATTTGAAAATGTAGTAGGTCATATCGTGCAGTACGAATGTTCCCGTACACTCGATCTCCGCTGGCTTATGTCCCAACTCCTGCGAGTGCGAGAGCCAGGCTATCATTGCAGCCAGAGCTGCTTCTTTCTGTCTGTTGTCCATATTCTTATCCCTTAGTTCGATATTTTCAGTCTCTCTTGTTTCAATATGCGTGTTGCTTGTGGCGCATGGCTCCACTGTATCGGATTCCTTCACGTTTGAACTGTTCTCCCGCTTCGAAATCTCCTCCATACACTCTTCGATGACTTCCTTGGCACTGCTGTCCTCCGGATCAAGTTCCGCCCAGCGTTTGGCATATTCTATCGCTTTTTCTTCTTGTCTCATAAGATATTGGTATGCGTATGCCATACGCATGTTCCAGTTCGCATTTTTCTCACCTTCGTCACGCACGGTCTCCATAAGTCTTATTGCCTTTAGTAGAACTCTGTCTCCTTTCCAGCGTTCTGTTCCTTCATCATTGTCACCGATAATGGCATAATTCTCATATGCACTTACAAGCAACATTTTTATCCTGTAGTCTTGTTGCTCTTCAGGTATTGCCTCCAAAGCCCTGATAGACTTCGTGTATTCGTCCTTCTCATTCCACTCTTCTATCTGACTGAAGAATGTATCATCTCCCGGACTGTACGAAATGCCATCAGGACTTTCTCCTTTCCATGGTTCGCTGTCTGAAAGTCTACATAACTGACCCTGCCTACAGAATTCGGAAAGGTAGAAAGAATACTCAGGATACTCATCAAGCAAAGGAAGCAAAGTTGAGATAAATACTTGCTGGTTATAGACAAACAGGTCGATATAGCTGTATTCCGTTCCGGTTGCACCCCCTGTTATCACACCGAGATTGCCCGGTTCAAGAATCTCTTCTGTTATCCTGTCTTCAAGATCATGACGGAAGTTCAATATATTATCTTCGCCAGCACCATTCTGGAAGACTATGTAAAGAGCTTGTGCACCGAAACCGTTGGCATGGTCAAATATCTCGGTTGAACCATGATAATAGTCAGCTACGATGGAGCTCAGACAGGTAGATCCTACTATCACATCGAAGCGCAGTTCATCACTTTCCTTCGGGGTCAGTTGATATCCCGTATAAACGTCCTTCGGATTCTCGAAGAATTCATGGCCGTGGGATTTCACGGTTTCCTCTATGTGCTGTCTCAACCCGGACAAGGCAATCATGCCTTCCTCAATGCCTGACGCTCTTTCTATACCATTGACATATTTGAATGAGACACCTTCTCCCAGTACAAGTTCCAAAATGACATGAAAGTTTCCGTCACTATTTTCTTCCGGTAAGGCACAAAGATTTTTGTCGTAATACCTGATGTTGAAGTTTTCTCTTTTTTCGTCATAGGATGCTTTTACCATGATCTTGCCCATATCGACATCGGTATCGTGTACACGGTATGCGAAAGACCCGACCTTGCCCGGGTTGAAGGGGAAGAACTTCCATTTGCCTTTCAGACACTCCGGCATACAGGATATGATGTAAGGATAGATGATGAAGAGATCCGGCCATCCTTCGACCGAGAACGTGAACTCATGGTCACCTCCGATATTGAAGTGCATGTCTTCCGATATCAGATTGGTTCCTTTACTGATAAACTCCATGAAGGCATCAGCTTCCTCCATGGATTTCGGATTCATCATGCCAGACAGCTTTTCTTCGTTTTCTACAAACCAGTTCCAGAATTCTTTCACTCGTCTGGTTAACGGCAAGTGCATATTGCACTGACGGATGATACTCAGGGTGTATTCATCTTCCGGATTAAGTTCCCTTGCCTTGCTGAAATAATCCAGGGCCTCCCGATAATTGTTCAGAAAATACTGGGCATATCCCATTCTGAAATTCCACCGTTCATCTTCAGCGCCTTCCTCCCTGACGGATTCGAGCAGTTCCGCGGCTTTGGCATATTCCTCAATATTGTTGTACGCCCTTGCAAGAAAGCCGGTCGTTTCAAAATCCCGTTCGGCTTCCGGAATCTGTTCCAGTGCATCGATGATTTCCTGATGCTTTTCGGCCTTGTGCCATTCGTCTATCTGCTCCATCAATTCGTCATTCATGTTCTCTCCGGTATATATGATTTGCTTTTTTTCCGGTTCTATAGGCTGGTCTGCAACCAAAGTCGGGAGGAATTCACTTGAAAGTTTTTTCAGGTCCTCTAACCGGGAGGCACACAACGTGAAGAGGGTGTACTGGTTGGGACACAGTGCATGACAGCTGTAAACGGGATAAGGTTCTTCATCCTCTGAATCTTGGTCGATACCCATGTCATAGAGGCGGTATTTTCCGCCGTCAAATTCCCTTTCTTCAATCATTTCCTCTTCCACATCAAGGAAATCCGGCTCACCATCGGTAGAGTATCCGGTGCATCTAACCGTGTGCCAGTTGTCTGCAGCCGCATCATAATAGACGAGGGTGCCTTCATCCGTATCTTCGAGATAGCTGCCCGGTAGGCTGAACCTGATCTTCCCGACCTTATGGTTGACAATTCCGCGCCGGTAGCCGATGGCAAATTCCGTTTCGTAGGGCGGTATCCCGTCAGTCGGGACAGGAACACAACCATGGAGTCTGCAAAGTTCCTCGTATTCCTTTTTGGGGAAAGGAAGAGACGGGTCAAGTGATGCTGTCGTTTCCAGCTCGCTTATGATGTACCCGTTGATACGGGCATCTTCTTCACTTCTTTCTGACGGCATGAAATAGCAGTCCTCCCACATGGCATTCAGGGCCATGCCTCTATGAAAACGTGCATCACGTTCCGAATTGTTCCAGATGAAGAAATCATCGGCAAAAGATTCGATTCCTTCTTCCCGGATACGCCTAACGACCTCTGAAAGACAGAAAGAACCCAAAGGTGAAATGACAATGCCGTTGTCTGATTGAGGGTAATATTTATTGATATCCCAACAGAATAACAAAGACGTGCTGCCTTTGTCCTTCTGCTCCTGGATGATTTCAAACAGTTTGGCCAGCCACTTGTGAAAATGTTTCTTCTTCATGGCCTCAAAGTCCCTTTCCGTGTAATAGTCCGTCTCGTCTTCAACCTCAAACCGGGTACGGGTCGCCTGTTGAAGTCTGTCGATGAACTCTATTGCTGCCTTGTGGAAGCCGGGACCAAGCATGTTGGTCTGGCAGTCTCCGTTTACGGAAATGACGTTGTCTGTATTTCCTTCTCCCTCATGTTGATAATTTAGGAACAAGTCGCCCAGCCTGCAAAAACTTACCGTCGAAGATGATTCATCGTGCTCTGCATTATAACCGGACTCAACAGCCTGACTTTCTACAGTCTGTTGAAACTTTTCAATATCCTTGATTTTAGTGTGAATGGTGAATCCAAGTCCCATAATTTCATTATTTTGTTTATAAATGCAAGATACCGATTTTATTCCAACTGGTCACATTTAATTTGTTAATAATAACAGAAATTTGGCACTATTGTAATACAATACGCCTTCCACATGGAAATCCATGCTTTTAATCATAGTTTAGCAACATTTTGTCAGTTCACTACATTGGGGTACAAGTTCTTCCGTAACACAAAAAATCCCCCTCCCATGAAAATCATGAGGAATTTAAGCGCATTTGCAGCTTTGTGTCAGAGGATAGCAATGAATTCACTCATTCTTGTCATTCTGGCCCAGAAAGGCAAACTGAAGTCTCAGGATTTCATCCATCGGAACGACTTTTCGGACTCTGCTCTCCAGACTTTCCGCCTCAGCCCAAAGGAAAGGATAAAAAGCTACGCCCTCACTGCTCTTCAGTTTCGAAGCATCGTTCTGCCAGCCGTCCCATCTGTAATCGGTATAGAACTTATCCGTATCGCCATGCAGACACCAATAGACGAATTGTCCAAATTTTATCTCCATATCTTCCATCTCCAGACAGTCGGGGGCAAAATAGCCGATATTGCCGTCGTCAAGACAGATGAACAATCCTCCCAGTATGTCTTCGCCGATCACTATCTCGTTGAACGGGAACAGACTGTTTCTAGTGACAAAGTTTAGTTCTCCCGAACCGTACAGCCTTATCCAGTTGTCAATGACTATACCACCTGTGTTTTCAAGGATTGCAGCCATCAGGCTACCGCTCTTGATCCGGTACTTCTCTTTCATTGCCTGCCTTGCTGCTTCATCCAGAGGCAGCACATTTATCGTTTTTGACGAACTTTTTATTTCATCAAGTATTCTCTGAAACATTTCATCGTTCATAGTCTTTATTTTTTTTCTGCTTAAAATTCTACTTTTCATCATACTCATTCAAAATAAATTGCACATTTATCTTGAACGTTATACCCATAGCATTTGCCGGAGGCCGTTATTACTTTTTTCATGTTTCTGTAAATCTTAAAACTCCATATCCTCCGTCCATTCCAAAGAGTCCACCGGACAAAGCTCTACTTTCTTCATTTCGTACCAAACGGTCAGCAATATCCTAATGCTGTCAGGCGTATATCCCTTAACCCATGTACATTCTACAAATTTTCGTCTGCCGTCTCTGATTTCCTCGAATGTGGCATGGCTCAGCAACCCTACACGGAACTCTCCAGCCATGTCCTCCTTTCTTACTTGCATGGCATAGACTGGTTTCCCGTAGCGTGTCGTGCGCCCGTCTTGGTCGATCAGACGCTGCAAGACTTCATTGGGCGTTTCCTGACGGGCTACTATGGCAAAACGTAGTGAAAGGTAATCCCTCCACCTTTGCGGTACTTCAGTCCGCTCATTCTCCGGCGGCATTGTCTTGTCCGAAAAAGTGGGAAACACAATATTCGCCGCCACCACCATAGCCACGATAACTGCCCAATAGACTGCTATTGCTCGTTTCCAGTAACGGGGACGTTCACGGAGTTCCTGCCGGACTTCCTTGCATATCTTCTTGTCGTCAAAAAATCCCAGAGGGATGGCTGACAGCAGCACCGCCAGACTCGCCAGACCGTAGAAAACAACCTTTTGTGGCACGTTTACCAGATGTACATACCCGTCTTGTCCCCTTGCCGCCAGAAATGTGCCGGCCAACAGGACGAATTCCGGGAGGATGCTCAGGAAGTATATTCCGGCAGCAAATGCCTTTCGCTTCCTTTTATTGTTCCATTCCGTGAAATGCGCGTAGGAAATTTTATGCAGCATCACCAACAGGCGGAAAAAACGGCTGAATATGTTTCTTCTATTTGTCATTTGAGTATTTCAGTTATCCATTTCAGAGCAGTTCCTAATAAAACCATTGCGGGAATAAGAAGCAAATAGAGAGGGAAAAAGAACAGGTTGCGCCGGAAGGGACTGAACTTGCGTCCCGCATAATGCTGCATGACCGCTTTCCGCCGGGAAGGCGGGTATATTTTGCCGAACAGACGGTCTGTCATGAAGACAGAAACGGAGAACACGATTAGAAGAACGGCTCCAAACACCTCGAATGCCAAGTCATCCAGAAAATGACCGCCTATGGTCAGAACCGGCATGAATATAAAAAACGTGATACAGGCCCACAGCATATCACTCCCACGGGGTTGTTTGAAACTGACCTTGTGATAATGCTCCCATGTTATTTCTCCCAACCAAAACAGATAGTCGAAGAAATAATAATGTCGTTCTTGCTCTTTATATTCCTGTTTCTTCATTCTAAACATAATGTTCGGCAGCCAATCGCTGTTTATGGCAATCTTTTCATTTCGCTCAATTACAAATATATATCATAAGGAAGAAACTTCAGAACATTCGGTCTTCCTTTTTTCTATGGTATGCTCAAAAGCATTTTTTGGGGATGCTTGTTTGGACGTTCTCCCTAAGGTCGGTGGAGCTGTCTCGCCCGAAAGTTTCCCGGCGTTTAATCGTTAGTTAGGGACAATAAAGCAAACCCCTATCCATAAATGACTATACAATTCCAACAACATCGAAGTAGTGTCAGTACAAAATGTACCAACAGTATTTTTCCGCTATACTTGAAACGATAGCAGGCAGATGCGACAAAGCCGATGGCACTCCAACCAATCGCCACCCGGCTTGTAAAGATATAGTTTTCGGAAGATTCATAGCTCCAACCTAATCCTTCACAACCTATCGGGTAAAGTTCCGGATGCTTTGAGAATTGTATAGAATCACTGACAACCATCCACAGCAATAGCAGACAGCATAGTCCCCACAATATCCTTAATACCAATCTTGATTTCATATTGTTTTGTTCATCATTTCAGGTTATCGTAAATGGTCTAACTCGATGTACCAACCTTCCTTGATGGGCTTGTAAAGCGTGGTGTCGTTGTACGTCCTGCGGTAGATCTCGTTTAGGTCGCCATGTTCGGTGATACGGATATTCCGACGGCTTCTCAATCCGGGATCGTAAACGAAACTCTTGGACGTTCCTGCATCTACGATACTGTGGGAGTAGTACGGCATAAAAAGGCTCACATATACCGAATCTGCCGTTTCCCATTCCCTGCGATCAACAAGGATAAAACCGCATCCAATCTCTGATAACAGGGAGTCGAGTAGGATTCGGTCTGGCTTTAACAGCCCATATACCGGGATGTCTTGTTCGTCATTTGATTCATAGGATGTATCACTTTGCTCTATTGAATCAAGTATAATGATCCCGTCAGGAGAAAGTGGCGGGTAGTGAAAACTACCTTCTGAACTCTCTGACATGATTTCGTACACCTTACGGAACGCCGCCTCGTGCGTGGCAAAGTGGCGTATCATTTCCTCATCGCTTGGCGGCATAGGCGGTTCTCCGCAGCTTGCAAGAAATAGTGTAATAAGAACCCCGATTACGTAATACATTCTCATGTTCTTCCAGTCTTATAACTACTTTAATAAGTAAATTAAGAAATTGCTTTCGCTATTTTGCCATTGAGTTTTACTTTCTCTTAAAATCGTATTTGGAATAAATCATGTCAAAATTTTCATTCTGTTCCCATGAATATCCGTAGAGAAAGAGCAACGTGTTTTCTGCTCCGCACAAAACCTCTGTCAAACCGTTATCGGACAAGATTTCTTTTACCTTTGGATATGTTAGATTAGGTAACTCAATGTTTAATAGCGATGAAATGTGATCGCGTTGGGCATCATCTATATTCAAGTGGATGGCAGTAACGTTTGGCGGGACAGGGAGTTGTGATGTCTCAAATTTTATTTCATCATCAGGATGTTCCTTGAAATACTTTTCAATCTTTCTCATAACAGCTTTGGTTACATGTTGGCACAGCGACAAATCACATGTGGACATTTCCATGTTAAATTTGAATGTATTGTTGAAAGCTTTCTGTAGCACAGCTTCAACACCAATTGGTTCGCCTTTGTGCAACCTGTCACAATCGAATGGTGAGTACTTCGGATGCAACTCTTTCACTTTCCAATAACCCGTTCTATATTGTGTAACCCAATCTCCAATATTGATTTTTTTCATGGCATTATTTTTTTTGTTCAATCTTTTCCTTCAAGCTTTGAATGTTCAGCAGGGAATGGCTTACCGTTATCCTGCGTTGTTATCAGTATTATATCTTTTTCATTATTTAATCTAATGGTTCTTAGTTTATTGTAGTTAAAACAATTATTCTAATTGTGTGTCTGTCTTCATTTCTCTCTGTTTGCTTTCCCTTATCGCATCTATCTCTTTATAGGTGTCGTCCACAATTTGATGGGATTCCGTATTTAGTTTCTTTGCATATTCCTGAACAATAGAATTTATTTCATGATAAATCCAGGCGGCTACAATCAGTATTGCAAAGACAGCCAATATTTTCTTTATCGGTTTGAAGCGGAGCAGATAACCTAAGAAGGCAAACAAGATATAAGCGATGTATATATACCCGGTATTGAGAGTCCTGCCAAAATATTCCAGTCTATGACGTCGCAGTTCGTTTGAAGTTTCCCATGCACCGATTGCGTGCTGGTACAATTCTGTATGTGCTACCAACCTCAGACTGTCTTCGTTGGCAACAGGATGAACGGCATCTTGATACACAACTCCGATTTCTCTCAATCGGTAGCTGTCATAGGCTTTTGATGCTAAGGTATCCGGAAGTATTGAGAGCAGCAGACCGCATGTGTCAATATCAGCCTGAAAAGATGTTTCAAGAGAATCAATCTGGGCTATCAGCTTTGTTTTAGACATAGACATCGGCTTTTTGTTCAATATCTGTTCTATGCTTATACCGTACTTGTCCGCCAGTGACCGGGGATAGCTGTGGTTCATATCAACTATTTTTCCGACGGATATGACCATCATCTGTGGACGCACAAACCAGTCATAATAATAAGTCATTGCCGACAAAGGAAGGACAAGAATCAGACCGATTGCCAATGTCCGGAAAAAACCGGTCCACTTTTCTCTATCCATAGCCCAAAAGACCAGGAAGGTTGCAACGCTCAAACTGTATGGAATCAGAGATGTAAATGCTGTCAGTCCTAGCTGCACACAAAAGCTAAGAGCTTCTTCTGTAGGCAGATCATAAAATGTACCTTTGTTCACTTCCTTGATTACAAGTCCCGCAAAGCCACACGCCACAGCGATAGTAAAAATCACAATAAAATAGATGCAATTCTTCTTCAAATGTTTCATATTCTTTTTACTGATAATGTTCAATAGCGTTCCGCTTTAAGCAGTAGTGCTGTTTGTTACTAACGAATTCATTCATTAATTGATGCTTTCATTTTTTCTACAATTACATCAATATATTGTTGTGGAATGTTTTTATTTTTATAGTTCTCAATAGCATCAAGAATACTTTGTTTCAATATCTCAACACATTGAGAATCATTTGCTGTTTCAAATTTATCAAATGGGAGTAGAATTTCCAATTCTATCCGATTACGTTTTTTCGAATATCTACTTAATGGATTTGTAGTAAATCCTTTTAAGCAGAATACATAGAAACTTAGTTCATTAATATATGAAATATCACATAGACAATCCATATATTCTATTACAGAGTTTCTTGCTTTACGAAACTTATCAGAAATACTATGTTCCAATTCACCTCCAATAAAAACTTTCATACAAATTTGTTATCGTTAGTAATGGTTTGCAGCGTTCCGCCTTATTCAGTCGGTAGTGCTGTTTGTTATAAACTCTTTTTTCTTTATTCTTTTGCCGTTACATGTAAAGCCATAAGTAAAAGCTGCATCTATGGTTTGTTTTGCACTCTCAAGAATATAATGATACAAATTATCATATTTACTAAAGCATGGAGAAAGAATGTAGAAGTTTTTAATATTTAAAGGAATATAAATCCCCGTCATATCGGATATTCCATAGCGTGCTTCCTCCAAATTTGGTACTGGTATGGAAATAGATATTTCAAACTCTTTATTAGATGGGAAACGTTTTGCCCGTTTGAAAATCCCAATCCCCCCATTAGTATTTCGAAGATTTATCTGTATGAGAAGTTTCCAATCTCCCAAATCATCTAAGTTGATTTGGTTATTGTAATCTTCCATATAACCATTCAACTCTCGGTAAATTGAGCGCAGTAAGTCCAATTCTCCAAGTTCAGGGATTTCACTACTTATTAAAACTGCATATTGATTATTCATACATTCATCCTTATATCCAGAGTTTATAACGTTATACTATCAGCCGATTTGGTTGTTATTTTCTTTAAGTATCAGACCTCGTCTTCCTCCATCAACAGATCGTCCAACGGGCTTTTGATATTGCTTTTGAAAGTGTCGGCTATGTGGACATACCTTTCCGTTGTCTTGATGTTGTTATGTCCCATAAGCTCTTTCACAATTTTGATGTCGGTTCCTTGCTCCAGCAAGTGGGTGGCGAACGAATGGCGCAGCAGGTGCGGATAAATCCGTTTCGTGATTCCCGCTTCCCGAGCCGCAGCCTTCAACCGTTTCGACACGATACTCTCGGTGAAAGGTTCGCCCGGTCTGTGTTCAAAGAGCCACACTTTCGGTTTGTATAGTCTGTTATATTCCGTCAGCTTTTTCATCAACGGTTTTGACAGCAGGGTGTAGCGGTCCTTCTTGCCCTTTCCCTGACGCACCCGTATCAGGGAGCGGGGTTCGTTGATGTCGCCGGGTTTCAGTTCCAGCAGTTCGCTGATGCGCAACCCTGCGGAGTAGAGTATGGAGAACATACAGAAGAAACGCAGGTCTGTCACTGTCACGTCGAGTATTTTCTTTATTTCCTCCTTGCTCAACACGTCGGGCAGCGTCTTCTCCCGTTTGGCACGGTTCACCTTGTAACACCGCCGTTCCTGACCGAGAACTTTCTCGTAATAGAACTTGATGGCGTTGATACGCTGGTTTTGCTGGCAGGAGGATATGTTTTTCTCATGGATGAGATACAGCAGGTAGTCGTTTATCTCGTCGGGAGTAACCGTTTCAATCTTACGCCCCTCGAAATATTGTTGGAAATCGCGGAAATAGGAGGTATATACCCTTACGGTATGGTCACTGTAACGCACTTGCTGGAGTTTTTCCAGATAACCTTCCGGCAGTGGCGGCCGTTTGTCTTCCTCTTTACGGGGTGCGGTTTCCTTGATGGCGGAATAGTCTATAAACGCCATTTTCACATAGCGGTCGAAGAACTCGGCAAGCACGAAATTCTCTGCCGGCAGATAAGCTCTGCCACCGACAAGCAGTACGTTTTCTTCCTTCGACAGCGACAAGCGGATGTCATTGTCATTACCGAAAGTCACTTCGACAAATTCTCTCCCGTTTCTTACCACAGGAGAAAGTTTGATTTTGGGTTTTGGAGTATATATTTCCATGTTTTTTAAATTTTACCGGTCCCACTCGTTCAGGATTTCTCCGCTTATGATATCATATCGTATCCAGTGTCCCGTCTCGCGTCCCTCGGTGTATTCGCCTTGGACTGCGATATCGTCCCGGTCGATTTCTTTCCACGAACCGTGCTTGTAGCCGTTCTTGTACGAGCCGGATTTGTAGGCGTACAGCTTGCCATGTAGGTGGGCCGTGTATTCGTAGGGGCCGTCCAGTTCGCCGTTCTTATAGTGGCTGACGGTTTTGCTGACCCATCTCTCGGTGGTATCCTCGCTGATTTTCCATTGTTTTCCCTCTTTCCGGTCGTCGGTATAGTTTGCCTCGTAGATCTGCTTGCCGCTTTTCGGGTCAAAGCGTTGTTCCTTGCCGTTCCGCTTGCTCTGCCTATATTCCTGAACCATGTCCGGCTTCCCGTCGCTGAACCATGTCCTTACCGTACCGTCTATCTTCCCGTACTGCATGGGTGCTTCCCGTTGCGGTGTCTTTCCGTCCTGATGATAGGAAACGAACAGACCATGCCGTCTGCCGTCGGTATACTTGCCCTTTTCCCGCAGGCTGCCGTTGCGGAAACGCCTGTACTCGCCCTGCATAACCCCTTTGGAAAAATGCACTATTTCCTCATCCTGCCCCCGCAAGATACGGAATTTGCCCGATAGCGGACGTTTTCCGCCCTTCAGATAATGGACGACTGTTCCATGCTGTTCGTCCGTGGTGGTTCGCAAGTCACCGGATTCCACGATCCGCTGTGCGAAGGCAGAACAACACAGCAGCGTGAGAACGATGGCCGCAAGCATTTTTCTTATGTTTCCCTTTACCTTTCTCATTCGTCCGGATATTCAAGTTTCAATGTCATGCCGTCCAAAGCGATGCCTTCGCTAAGCGTGATGGCAAGTTTCTGTTCTTCGGAGCATCCTATGGTTTCCCCGTCCTGCAAGGTGACATCATCCGACAGGATATAATGCACGATGTCCATTAGGAAATCACGGATGTCACTCAGATCGGCAGGGGCATACACTTCGATTTCCTCTTTCCCGAATTTTCTCAGTCCGTAGGTATAGATGCCGGGGATTCCTTTCTGTGTGCGGTAGATGCCGAACCATACCCAGTCCATGACGGGCAGTTCATCTTCTTGCAGGAGTGCGGCCATATCCCTGTAAAATTCGGGTTGGAACACCATACCGTCGGTATATACCGCTGTAGCGTAGGACTGTTTCAGGCAGGAAGACGTGGCTCTGGTGAACAGTTTGGCTCTCTCCAGCAGGTTGGATTGGTCTCCGGTCACGGATACGAGGATATGAGCCTCGTGTTGTCGTGCCACTTCTGTTGCATCTTTCCACAGGTAGTTGCCCTGTGCATAGTGTTCCGCTTCTCCGTTGGGTACGGGACCGGGCATGATGGCTATTGCCAATGTCATGCCGCTGAACATTCCGACAAGTACGTCCCCGTTGTCGTCGTCATCGGTAAGGACGATTCCCCAGTCTTCCTCGAAGTCATGGATGAACTGTTTCTTGTCCCATTGATTTTGTGAAAGCAACACGGACGAGACAAAGCATCCTTTGATATTATCCTTTTCCATATAGTTCTTTCTTTTTGAGTCGTCAATTATTGAAGATTCTTGCGCAAGATAGGTATTTTACCCTGATTCCTTGGTACTTTCATCTGTTAATATACGATAAATGCAGGCCCTGCCTGTGACTTTACAGATAAAGGTTGCGCTCCGTTCAATAGATGCGCACATACTGTACTTCCCCGTCAAGCAGTTCAACATAGCGGTTGTCGGAAAAGCGCAATGTCTCCAGAGTCCTGCCTTCCTTCTTGACTTCCGATTTGTGGTATGGTTCGCCCCATGCGGCGATGACCATTTCCCTCGTCATGCCGGTATCGACCTTGCGGAAGGCAATCAGCTTCCCGTATTTCTCGCCGTACCGTTTTTCCAGCTGGCCGATACGTGCCGTGCTTACAAACTCGTACACCTCGTCACCGCCTATAGGAAATGCTTCCACACGGACACCGTCAGCACCTTCCATCAGCAGAAACGCCCCGTCACTGTTCATCTTCAGGCCGATGTCCACACAACGGTACTCCGCACCTTCAGCCGGGGTGATTACCTGACCGTCCTCGGTCTCGACGGCCTTGGCAAGTGACAGGAATGTCTGTCCGACAAAGCGTTTCAGTTTCTCATAATACCCTATACAGGTCATGCTCAGCGGATACCTGAATGGGTTGTAATACATCTCATCACCGCTTTCTTTTTCACGGAGCAGCAGGCAGCATCCAGCCGACAGGTAGTCTGTCTTTGTCCAGACCTTCACTACCTCGTAATATTTCCCCACCACCTCTTTAGAAGGGGTGGTACTGATGTTGACCGCCTTGTACACCGTTCGGTCATCCCCGGTAAGGAAATTGACCGTGTAGAAAGCATCCCAGTAGCCGTTCCTGTCATTTTTTACCCCATGCATGTACAGGGTCTGTCCCGGAAGGGAAGTGAAACTCCGCTTCTCCACGTTCGTCAGGCTGTCATAGGGGTGGGCATTTGTCACCGTGTACTCTTTCAGTCCATCGTTCTTGGGAACGATGTTAAGCTGTGCATGGGCATACATCACCGTGCACAGGAAGAAGGTTATAATTGGAATTGTTTTCATACTCAATCACTTTTTAAGTTTACAGGTGGCATCCGGGAAAGAGCACTCAGCTATTTGCCGGAAATAGAGAACAGGTACAGAGACAGTCCTATCCCGACGGCAAGAATCACTCCCAGCCAGAACCGGAAAGTTTTCGGACCGAGCAGATTCATCCAGAAGTTACCTCCTGTACTACCCGGACGGGAATACGTCCACTTCCAGCCACAGATGACACCGACAAGCCATATCAGAAGCAGGCCCGCCACGACCAGATAGCCGTAGCGGGGTTCCTGCTGTATCAGATTCGGAAAATCCTTTATTTTATCCAACCATTCCATATCTCACCGGTTTATTTTTTCAAGAGCGCCGCAAATTCTTTAAGCTGTGGCAGTCCGTCAAAGAAATCAACGTCAAATTTGGCCGTTGAGCCGTTGGCGAGGGTGATTGTCAGAATACCATTGTCGTAATTGTAGTTTGAACTGGATATTTCCGACAATGTAAAAGAACACATCTCAACATTTCCTTTCACGATGACCGGGTATGTCACCTTATCGCCGTCAACCGTGATGATACAGCTTTTGGCAGCCAACTTGCGGGCCTTATGTATCTTCCGCCAGGCTCTGAACAGCATGTACAGTCCGACAAGGGCAAGGATGATGGCTGTTGGTAACGGTCCGAGGATGCGAAGTGTACCGACTTTTATACCGAAAGGATAAACTACCGGTACTATTATCAGTCCGGCACCGACAAGGATTTCAGTCAGATTGTCCTTGATGGACGATTTGGAAGAATAATTGAATGTAGCCATATTCGGATATTAGTGAAGTTATTCGTTCGGTGATATTATTTTATGAAAAAGTACCAGATAAGCAGAGCCGCGGTGATGATTATGGACAGGACCGTCATGGCCGACCTGTATTTTTCGACAGCAGGCGATTCCTGCGGAGCTTCAAATTCCAGTATCGTAGGTGCTTGGCCTATCGCGCTATTAGGAATAGCCTCTATCTTGAACTCGTTGGGCTGTTTTTCAATGCCGATCAAGGCATAGGCACAATCAAGCTGATTGGCCTTTCTTGGCGAGAATACCGATTTGCTGAACAGGATGACGCCGTCATAATGATCGCTTATTTCCATTACCGAATCCATATCCCGTTGTCCTGTCAGTATATGACGGCCTGTATCAGGATCTACTATGTAATAGTCATAGCCACAGGACTGTACGGAATCATAACGGATTTCACCGATTTCCAGCGTATCCACTTCAGCCTTGATGCTCTGAAGGGTGGCCTCGTCAATTTCAGTCCCTTTCAACGGGCAGGCATACAGGCAATAGCGGCTGTCTTCGTGCATCACGGTTCTGATGGGATAGAGGTTTACTACTTTGCGGTTTTCCAGTTTGAGGTATGTCTTAGACAATTTGCCGATTGCTTTCCCGTTATAACCGGCCGGAACAGCACCTCCTTCAAGAATGGCTGACAGATTTTTAAGTTCGCTCATGTTGTAATTCTTTTTATTCGTTTTCGATTATTGTTGATTATTTGATTCCATTTTCTACAGTGAGACAGAAGTTCACCTCCCTGTACAGTTGTTCCAGCAGATGTTCGTCATCCAGCGACTTCCTGCCGGGACGTAAGAAACCGTCCGGAGTGTCGGATGCGTAGTAGAACATGTTCCCGTTGAAGGAGAGCATCAGGTCACGGCTGAAGGATTTCCGCAGGGCGGTCAGCTTCCGCATCATCGCCGGGGTGAGCACCATGCGGGCTTCCACCTCGTCATCCGCGTACACGGCAAAATGCCTCTCGAACTCCGGGTCTTCCAAATGTACGAATTTTGCCCCGTACTTTTCCTTCATTCCCTGGATTGTTTGCGCCAGGTAGCCGATTTTGTTTTCCAGATGGTCGGGCAGCAGCATCACGTAGCCCCTGAAGGTGCGGTTCAGCTTGCAGCACCCGAACATGCCCCTGAAACTGTGCATCGTGCTCTCTATCCTGACTCCGAATATCGGACGGATAAAATACTGGTACGGCACTTCAAGGAAGTTGAAGGCCGAGAAATCTTTCGAATTGGCTGAAGTCACACCGGCATCCACGACAGTCATCATGTCATTTCCGACGGGAATGTCAAGACGGCCGTAACAGGTCGAACTTACCGAATTGCCCGATGACAATGCCGTTCCGAACAGGCGGCTGTCCGCAAAGACTTTCGGCTGTATGGAACCGGAAGGATTGTACCTTGCTCCCGGGAACAGCAGGTAGATGATGTGGGCCATCGTGTAGGTTTCCCTCTTGTTCAGCGCGGCAAAACATTTCATGAATGCGAAATGAAGTACAAAAAATACGGCAAAGCCTATCATGAGGTATTTTCCCGTGGTGACGGAAGTCTCATAGTCAGTACGGTCCACGAGGAATCCGCCGAAGATACAGAAACCGAACCACACGACGGTACACAGATAGACAATGGAGGTCAGGATGCGGAACACAATCCGGAGCATCCTGATACGGGACATCTCTTTCTTCATGTGAAGGGAAATGCCCTTGAAATCTATATTCTGACTTTCTTCCATGCTTTACTTGAATAATTCTCCCACTTTCACTTCCTTGATCTCACTTTCCGGGAACTCTATCAACTCCTGCTGCTCATGCTTGCGCCAGGATGCGATTATCGACGACGGAAACATTTCAATGTAATTGTTATAATCGGTAGCAGCGGCATTGTAGGTGCGCCGGATTGCCTGCAGCTCATTCTCCATGTCCTCGATCTGGACCTGAAGATGAAGGAACTGCTGGTTCGCCTTCAGCTCCGGGTAGTCTTCCACCGCCACATTCAGTCTTGACAGAAGCGAGGACATTTCCGTACCGCTTTTTATCTGCTCGGACTCTGTAGCGTTCGAAGCCCTTGACCGCAAATCGGCAATGCGGATGAGAATCTCATTCTCGTGCCCCATGTATGCCTTTACGGATGCGACAAGATTGGGGATCAGGTCATTCCTCTGTTTGAGGACCACGCAGATACCACTTCTGCATTGCTTGACCCGGTTCTTCTTTGCAATAAGGCTGTTGTTAGTGAATACTGCCCATAAAATAATTATGAGCAGTACCACGATAATACATATAACGGCTATAATCATATTTTCAGATGGATTTAGACATACAATTCAGCCGGTATGACTCTGATTGTCCCTTCCCAGTAGAAGTGGGGGACGATGCCGTCTGAAGGAAGATAGCCTTGGGGAAGTTCCTTGTAATAAAGGACAAGTTTCCTTACTTCCACATCGGCGCCTTCCACGATTTCACCACTCAGTTTCACGGTTGACCAGCAGTCCTCCTCCTTGGCAAGACTGACTACGCCCTCACATCCGGGAGCTACCGGCTGCCTGCCTTCACACATGTTGCGCAGCTTTTCCATCACTCTCTTCAGCCATTCCATATCGTTCATGTGTCCCTTGTCCAGTGCGTATATGCCAATACCATGGAAAGAGTCGTCCTTGTGCTTCACGCCTTTCCACGCCTCTGCCGGGGCACTGACAATCCCCGCGTAAACGATATATCCTTCCGTGAATTTTCTCAACCACTTGCTTTTGCCCAGCCATGGTGCCTTTCCTGCAAGTTTCTTGAAGAACTCGGTCTCAGAACTGCGTGGCGTCTGCATGTACGGTTTCATCTTGTCAAGCTGTGTCGGGTTCTTGTACAGTTCCCTGTCTCGCTTGGCTTCTTCGGCCTCCTTTGCACGCCGTGCGGCCAGTTTCTCCCTGTATTTACTTACGTCAAGACCTTGTGCTTCCATTTGGTCAAGATCATTCTCTGTCATGGTTTTCTCCCATTCTGTTGCTGCATTTTTGAAAAGTGCCATAATCGTAAAACTTTTAAGATATTGTTGATTCTATTTTTTTTGGATTCTACCATTCGATTGCCTTCCAAGGGGAATCTTCTTTATTGAGAAGCGCTCCCACGACTTCATCCGCAGTCTCGTAGTCATCTGTTTCGCCTCTCCATATTCCGCGTCCCACGGCAAAGCTGTTGCCGTATTCTTCCCATGAACTGAAGGATTCCTTGGCTATGCCGGCAGTGGTTCTGATGGCTTCCCACATTTCGTCTTCATTGATGTAGCCGCAGATGAAAGCCCAACGGGCCATGTTCACGGCACGTACAAGGTCCCATGCCAGCACGGTTTCGGGCAGGTCCGCTTCCGTCGTTTCATTTACTCCCATTACAAATTCAGCTATCGTGAACGCATCGCCGATCTTGCTGTCCTCGTCCGCCTTTTCTTCCTCGGTGATGGCCTCGATTCCACGCTGGCGGATTTCAGCCAAGGCCGGATCCGCACCGGCATGTTGGCCTTCGTTCAGCAGCCATGAGATGGTCTCCAGGGCACTCTTCCTGTCAGTAACTTCCCACCATTCCTCAAGCATTTCCTTAAGGGTGTCCGTGCCTGCTGTACTTTCAAGGGAGTCCACGTTGTCATCGTTGTATAGGAACAGAGGTGCCCCATAAGCCAGAAGTTTGTTCTGTTCAGGTGTCAGGCTGTTGTCGCCCTTGCGGGTGATTTCCCAACCTGCATATACGTCAAAACCGTCCGAGAAATCCGGTAAACCTTCCGGCATGAATCCGGCATTCATTGCCTGCTGCATCATGTTCCCTGCGAACTCGATGTTTTTGCTGTAGGTCTCCATTATCGCCTCGGGATCCTGGGCGGATTCTGCCATCATCTTTGCCTGGTATGCCTGTGCCTCCGCAACTCCCGGGAACATCTCGGCCGAGTCCTGCATCAGCTTTTCATGCATCTTCATCAGGTCGGTGCCTTCAAATCCGGGTACGTTGCCATACAAGGCTTGCGCCTGTTCCAGTGCTGCTTTCATGGCCTGAGCCTGTGCTTCTCTTGCGATTTCCTCGGGTGTCTGAGGTGTCTTCTTGGTTTCTTCTGCCATATCTTTCTAATATTAAATTTGTTAATGAATATCTTACCTGTTTATTCCGCTCCGTTTTCAAGAAGTTTTTCCACGATTTCGTTGAAGCCGCGCTCTCCTGCATAGTACAGGGCGGTGTGCTGGAGGTTGTCTGAGATGCTAACATTCGCGTGAAATTCAAGCAGGACGGACACAAAATCGTTGTGGCCCTCCTTGGCTGCAAGAATAAGCGGGGTTTCCCCGTTGTCATTCTGTGCGTCAACCGCAGCTTTGGCCTTCAGCAGAGCCTCGCCTATAAAGCGGTTACCTGAAATGGCCGCGTAATGTATCGGGGCATTGCCGCTCAGCATAGCTTTGCCGGGATCGGCTCCGGCCCCGAGAAGAAGGTTGACCATGACAAGATTCCCCTGCATACAGGCGAGTATCAGCGGAGTCTCTCCGCCGTCATTCGTCGAGTCAAGCATGGACTTGTCTGACAGGAGCAGCGTGCGGACAATTTCACCCTGTCCGTTATACACGGCCTGATGAAGCGGGGTGTTGCCACGTGCATCCCGGTCATTCCCGCACGAGAGTCGGGCGACCACTTCCCGCAGCCCGTGGGCTGTGGCATAGTCGATGGCCTTGTGGCCGGAGGCATCGGCGACCTCCGTATCGGCTCCCTGATCCATCAGGAAAAGGGCGGCATCTGTACGCTTGTTGTCAAGCAGGCATATCAGCGGGGTTCGTCCTTCATTGTCCGTCACGTTGATGTCGGCCCCCTTCTGGAGCAGCTTCCCGAGGATTTCCTTGTTGCCGCTCCGTGCCGCCGCGTGGAGCGGGCTTTCGGAACGGTTGTTGATACATGACGCGTCGGCATCGTTGTCAAGAAGCAGAGCCACTATGTCCCTGTAGCCTTTCTGACAGGCATAATAAAGAGCAGTGTTTCCTTCCTGATCCCTTTTGTTGATGTCAATTCCTCCCTTTTTCAGGAATATCTGGACAATGCTTTTCTGCCCGTTTCGGCAAGCATTGAGAAATGTCTGGTTGTTGTCCATATATCTTTGTTTAAGAATATTTCAATAATAGTCTTACGAGATTGTCATTGTTGTAGTCTGCCGCCACGTCCATGGCCGTTTTGCCTTCATTGTTTACGGCATTTACGTCAGGCAGCTTGAAGTCCAGCAGGAGTTCAATCGCTTTCTGTGCTATGCTGTCACGGCAACATGCCGCCACATAATGCAGGAGGGTGTTTCCCCGGTTGTCCGTCTTGTTCACGTCAGCTCCGGCTTCGAGAAGCTTTTCGAGGATTTCCGTGGGGTCGTCAGAACCGGCTGACCAGCCGTAAGGCACATATTTTTCGTTCGCCTTATGACCACCGAAGAGAATCATCATGGGAGTTTGGCCGGAAAGATTGGCGGCGTTGGGGTCGGCCTTTCCCTTGAGCAGCCAACCGAATGCCGTTTTACCCAACCTGTAGCCGGTATGGCGGCAGGAAAGGGCAAGTGCCGTGTTGCCTTCCGTATCAACAGGAAGCTCGGGATTCCAGCCTTTTTCCTTCATCAGGTCAAGCAGCCCCTTGTAAACCTCGGTATCCTTGCAGAAATAGTCCTTACTCACCCATACCGAAAAAGCCGTCTCTTCATTCGGGAAACGGTAATTCGGATTCGCTCCGCCGTTCAGAATCATGGCCGGAGCATCCTGTATGCTGTCAAACCAACTGAACGCACAAGCGAGGGGCGACTTGCCTTCAAAGTCATACATATCCTTGTGCTCGCACACCGTCTGCAGGTCTGCACCCGAACGCAGAATGGCATCCAGCGCCTCCATATCCTTCATGTACATAGCCTGGAATATGTCCATGTTGCCGTGCAAGGTCGAAAGTTCGTCAACATTGGGGTCGCTTCCGGAAAGGAAGGCCGCGATCTTCATCGCCTTGTTCTCTATGGCGGCATCCCAGGCTGTCTTTCCACTGTTTGACTTGTCTTCCGGATCGGCCTTGTCTTCTTCAACAAGCCTTCTGGCAAGTCGGTAGGCGGCTTCGCCATCATCCTCCAGCCTTGCAATCCTGCTCCTGATTTCCTCTATCTTGTTTTCGGGGTAACTGTATTGTACGGATTCGTCCAGTTCCTTTTTCGCGAACCGGATATCCCTTCTGATGTCGCCTGAAGCGGCACAAAAACCGAAAAGCACGTTCTCGCCGTTAAGGTCGGTTGAGTTGACGCGTGCTCCGGAATTTATGATCGCTTCCGCCATCTTGAAATGACGGTTCCTTACGCACTCGATAAGGGCCGTCGTATTCTTGGCCGAACGCGGTATATTCGCTCCATGTTCCATGAGCATGACAGCTATTTCTTTCAGTTTGTCTTCATCTGCACGGCCGGCACTGGTTCTGCCGAGGATATGAATCGGGGTGGAACCGTTTGCATCCTTCGTGTTGGGTTCGGCATCACGTTCAAGAAGTATCTTGACCCCCTCCGCGTCTCCATACTGGCAGGCAAGATGCAACGGAGAACGGTCTTCGTACTGTTCGTCGCTGTCATCGACGGGCACTTCTCTGAGCGCCTGATGAATTGCATCCTTCGGCTGACTTGTCGAATAAAGTCTGTATATGTCACTGTATTTCATGGTTGTATGTTTTTTATCAGTTCTTCAATGTGTTGATATTTATTGCCCAAACGGGCGTGGATAGTCCGCACCTCCGTGTGCAGGTGCAGTCTGGCCGACACTTTCGCTTTCAGCCTCAACAGTTGTACGGCGGCGAGGTTATCGGGAGCATCCTCCGGCATGGGACAACCGGCAGGGCTTTTTTCGTATTCCCAGCGGAGGACGGCTTCCGGCAGGTTTTCCGGCAGACGTTCCGTTAACGGTGGCAGCAGCCTCTCCGCTTCCAACAGCAGGGAACGGCAGTCATTATACAGAGAAAGGTAGTAGCAGCATAACGCCTTGTTGTAAAGTGTCGGCAGGTCAGACTTTCCTGCCTGCGTGAAACAGGAGAAGGCAAAGGCATATTCGCCACTTACCATATAGGTAATACCTGCGGAGAAAAGTTCTTTTTTCTGGGATTCAGGCATGGTTTGTTTATTTCCATATATTCCAATCATAGATACTTAAACACTAAAAGAGATTTCAGACTGTTATGGGTGGAAACAAAAAACCGACGATATTCGGGCGCAGAGAACGCTCCCCAGTACCGTCGGACCATAAAAATATCCTGCCTTTTTTGAGACAATATGGCAGAGGATGAGTATTTATAGGAACTTTTGTCGTAAGACAAGGATAACCCCGGATAATTGATTCCGGTAATCCATTGTAAATTAAATGTTTTATTATATATTGACGCGCGATAATTGTGTGTGTGTGTGTGTGTGTGTGTTTACACGAATTTTCCACACTGCCAAATTATCAATACACTTTTTAAGGGAATATGTAAGGTAACTAATGCACACAAGAAAAACGTCCGCTTTATGCGAAGCTTCGCTCAAACAAATATCATTTGTTAAAATCGAGCGACATTTTACAATGTATCCATTGTCATACATATCAGTTTATTAGAGTGAATACTTCTTCAAATACAAAATTAGAAAAATGTTTTGTTCTGCAATGAAATAACCGACACTTTTTTCAGGGAAAAATAAAAATGGCTTTATTATAATTGCCTTGTACCATAGAAAACGGGCAGAGAGCATGCAGTTGCTCATCTGCCCGTCCTGTAGGGAGAACCGTTTCATGCCGCTATCGGATTCACTTTCAATGTAGTCTGAAAGATGAACGCCTCTACTTTCATGTTGATTATGAAACATTGTTGGTGTGCGTGATAAGACTTCATGCCTTATTCAAACCTAAATCCAACGGGCACAAAAACAAGTAAGTAATTATTCAATGTCTTGAGATCATTAAATACCGCAAAGGCAGTAAGGAATATAGCAGATTGGATTATTCTAAAAGGCCAAATTTATATCTTCTTTTGGCGGCATATTACAAGGAACTTGCCACCCGATCAGGGGGGCTCTTGTGGAAACGGAACTAACAAACAAGCAGTAATTTCGTTTCTTGTTCATGGTAAAGACTACGACAACAAATCCGGTAGCGGTATTTACTGTTATTTAGGTCAGCCACGGGTTTCGATACGGGTCATAATCTGTTTGGAAAGTAGCCAGTTGCCAATCGGTAACCGGCTTTTTCGTGTCATCGACTTTACGAGGGATTTGTGGATTAAGTCGCAATTTGGCGGCATCATTAAGCCATTTCATGCTATCCTCGTAATCGCGCATACGGACAACACTGACATTATTCGGGGCAATGAGTTTCGTGAGCTCGTAGATAGCCAATCGAACCATATGCTTCTTGAGGTTGTAGTTTCGTGGATCGTGTAATGATAGGTTTAGACCGACTTGCGGCGTGTCCGCGTTCACATCCGTTTCCGGGTAAAATACCCGTCCGTCATAAACTACATATTCGTGTTCCGACAATTCGTAGGCATTGTATGATGAATCGTAATCGGCTATGGCTCCCCAACAGTCGGACACCATAGGGTCAAGATTGCAATCGAAACAGTCAAGCGTCATCAAAGTATAGAACGCCCCTTCATATTCAACGACTGACCACAGAGGATACTCGACAGGCTGCCATAACGTGACTTCCGTCTCGATCCAACCGCCGACCATCGGGATACGGATATCATCGAACTTGTACCCGTTTTCGGCAAGGCAAATATAGACAACACCGTTGTAGTTTACTTTATCACCCGGATAATAGGTGTTGAACTGGGAATAATTTACAACTTGTCCCGCATCGACGTGGATATCGGAACACTCTTCCCAATAGATTGCCGTTGCCGGCTTGCGATAGCCGCTGACGGAGCGTGTCACCTCATGGATTTGTCCCTCGAAATAGACATGCACACCCACGGGATAGGTAATTCGACGGTCGTATTCGGCGATATATTTTCCTTTTGCAAGTTCCTTTTCAATCTCGTAGTTCTCCGACAAATATTCCACAATGCTCATCTCCGCCGATTCTTCCGCCTGGATGAATCGTGCATCATTGCCCCGCGTGAGTTGTGCTAGTGCTTCCGGAGTAATTATCCCAAGATAATCGTCATTATTGAGAAACCGTCTGTACATATCCTTGTTCCGTTATTAGTATGAAAATCCTTCCTGAATTACCGATGTGGAGACCACATACCCGTTCCCGTCGCCTCCGCTCTTGAACTTGTACCAGCTGTCGCGCAGGTAGTAACAGAGCAGGTAGTCAAGGCAGTCGGACAAGTGCCCGTACCGTTCATATTTGACACCGGTTTTCGGGTCGGTGGTCTTCTGTTTGCTCTTGGTACCGTCCTCGTTACGAAGCTGGTAAATCAGATCCTGGGTAAGTTTGCGACATTTGATATCGATTTGTATCTCCCAGCCTTCATAGCCCCCGAATACCTCGTTGACGAACTCGCACCGTGTAGCCTGCGGAGGCTGCTTGCGTAACAGCTTTACCTTCGGTCGCAGGATTCCTCTGCCGAAAGTGTCCGTGATGATGGTATAGTTGTTGATGCCGTCCTCGTTGGTGGTGGAGCGTTGTAACCCGGAAGGGTCACCGGTCACATCCACTCCGCCGATATGCTTGTCCCGGTAAAGTTTTAAGCGTACTTTCCGTGCCAACGCAGGTGTGTTGTTCTCCTTTTCCTCCGGCTTGCCGAGTATCTCTTCCAGTATATAGACCTTCCTGTTTTCATAGTCTATTTGTGCGGAGAGCACCGACATTTGGGGGGCAACATTGAAGTCCCACACCGTGATGAGCGGCTTGGTCGGATCGTATGCTTTTTCTTTCAGTCCGGTAACGAGATGCCGGGAGCCGTCGAAACTGTTATAAATCGCCATATCGTTGGCTTCCACGAAATCCCAGTTGCCATAGAGCAGGCGTTCCTTTGTCGCCTGATCCCGGATCTTGTTCAGGGCCGCCTCGTACACCTGACGGAAAGCGATATTCGGGTTGTCAAACACGGAAAAAGGTATATACGCTTCACCCTCGCGGCAGATGACCTTGTCTCCGTTTTCGTCCTGCACGAAGCGGGAACGCACCCAGTTAATCGTCGGATTGGTGGTGAGCAGCATTCTCGGAGTCTTGAATGTCTCATGGGTTCTCCAGCGGAGACGGGAGAACAGCACTTCGACGGCCCGTTCCGAGATTTCCGACACCTCGTCCACCATGGCGATGGTGTATTCCGAAGAGCCGAAACGCTCGAAGTTGGGGTCGCTGGGGATATCCGCCATCTCCTTCATGATGATGACCGAGTCATTCCAGAATGTGAGCGTGCCTTCGAGGTTGTTTATCTTGTAGTTTGTATCCTCTTTCAGTCCCCAATCCTTCAGAATCGACTTGATGGTATTCCATGTCGATTCCTTCAACGACTTGAGTGTCTTACGGGCCACCACCGCACGGATATTCTCGAACCGGATACATGAAGACACCAGCCAAACGCTGCCGATATACGATTTTCCGCCGCCGGCCGCTCCGCCTCCCAGTATCAGCTGCGGCAGGTTCTGCGACTTGCAATGCCTGCATTGGGGCCTGTACTGAGGGTTGCCTTGCTGGTCATAGCCGATAAGGATTTGCTCGATCTCCCCGCCACAATGGGGACAATAGTTCGGTTGCAACAGTTTCCAGAGTTCATACTGCCGTGGGGACGGTTTGAACTCGATGCGCAGGTTTCTGGGTGGTTTGAGCCTGTTGACCGCCATTAGATTTATACAATCTGAATGGTTATGTCCCTTTCGGACTCGAGTATAGCATACAGTTTTTGGAATGTAGTACGGGATTCCAAAACTTTTCCCTTGACCGTATTCTTTCCCACGATGATACAGCCGGCGGAATCGACTTCGGTATTGCCGGAATGGATCAGGATGCCGAGGAAATGCGGCACATCATGCAGATATGGCATTTTCTTCTTGTACCTGGGACTGTACTGAAGAGTGACTTTATAAGTCCCGGCAGGAATGGCAGTCTTGGCATAGACCTTTTCCTTGCAGGTACAGGAACGGCCGCGAGGAGTATCCGGACAGGTTGCCGGAAGTTCCCTCACGGCATCTTCGATGGTATTACAGAAAAATTTGCCGTCGATGGACAGGTCACCTATGGTATAGGTCTGACCTTTGAATTTGCGGTTGAGTGTCAGCTTCATACTTCGATACTATTTGTATCGAAAGAGTAGAGACGGACGCCGGCTAATGTTTATTATATGTGTTTGTAAAAGGAGGATATTTCAGGAAATGATGTATCTTTGTGAACGGATTGACAGTATTTAATCAAGAGTTAATATGACAAAAGCGGATATCGTCAGGGAAATAGCAACGCAGACCGGTCTGGAGAAGCAGGTCGTGTTACAAGTTGTCGAAGGATTCATGGATAGCGTAAAGTCTTCCATGATAAACGGCGAGGAGGTTTATCTTCGCGGCTTCGGCAGTTTCATCATCAAGCACCGTGCGGAAAAGACAGCACGCAACATAAGCAGGAATACCACGGTGATAGTGCCTGCCCACAATATCCCGGCATTCAAGCCGTCAAAAGCCTTTGCAGGAAGGATGAAATCAGACAAATAAGGTGATTATATGCAACAGGAGCGTTATTCAGATGCTCCTGTTACTTTATACAGGGCAACGAGGTTGGCATTGTCCGATTGGAACAGGAAACGGCCGTTGCTTAAAAGGCATTCGTGGATGGTGTTGTCATTAGGATCCGACTCCAATAAAGCCCCCGCCTTGTTTTCATCGATAAGAAGCATTTCTATGCCTTGTACGGTGGCGGCAGTTGCATCAGCAGGAATTTTCAAAAGTTCATCCATCAGATTCATGTCGTTCATAATATCTCCGTATTTGGCTTGAGTCCCGTCAAGCATTCAATGTACCAAGACCAAAAAGCGTGGGACATAACCCGTAGCACCGAGGTTCTGGTAAACCTATCCGCAAACAAGTTAAGCCCACGCAAAAGCATAGGCGAAAACTGTTTGTCCTGCGGATAAGTGAAATTTACCAGATTTCGGTGCATGACAAAAGCTAACGCTTTCCGTATTTTATTATGTCGTTCTGCCAATATGGTTTTTATGCCGCATCTGCAGAAGAACCGGCCATTATGTGATAACGACCGGACGTGTAAAGGTTATTTCTTAGACTCTTCCAAGGAAACCTTACGAAACTCTTTCATCAGTTTTTCCAGTTCCAACGAAGTCTTACGGGCACGGGTCCCTGCGGCCTTGTTGCCTTTTTCAATCTGAAGTGCCGCATCCGTGGAGAATGTAGCATATACTTCCTGTATTTTTGAAACCAATTCTTTCATATAAATTCTATTTAAGTTATTGACTACAAAGGTAGTGAAAATAATCGAAAATAAGAGAGATTCTGTAAATATAGTAAATATCACATTGGTAATCAATGACTTTTAACAGTCATTACACCGTATGATTTATCCATCAGAGAAATTATCAAGGTGTTTACAACTTTATGGATATGTCTGGTCAGAACATTTCTTCCATCTGCCGCTTGATTTCTTCCCGCTTTGTATTCTTGTAGTAATGCTTATAGATGGTCAATGGGCTGTTACCAGCCATCTCTGCAACCACATACGGATTATTACCGGCATCTACCATCTTCGATATGAAAGAGCCACGGGCGGAATACCATGTGATGTTTTCTTTAATGCGCAACATCTTGCATGCTTTCGTCAAGGTTTGTGAAAGGCGTGTGGAAATTTGCTTGACACGTGTAGTCTTCTTGGAAGTGGTCGTGTGTTTATGAGTAAAAACAGGAAATACATAATTTCCATAACTTTGCCCACGGTATTTATTCATGATGGCTTTTGCTTTACTGAGTAATTCCGGTTTGGCTGTTTTGGGAAACTTGATACGTTCATAGACGATGCGGTCTTCCTGGACCAAATCCCATGTCAGGTTACATACATCGACATTCGCCATACCTCCGGTATAGTAGCTGAACAGGAACAAATCAAGATGCAACTGCTCTTTTTTCGTAAACAAGGTACGGTCAACATTTGCGATTTTAGCTATGACTGTTTCCGGAACTGCTCTTGAAGTGGTTTCCGGCCAATTAATATCATCACCGAGACAGAGGAAGTTATCCATATTCACCCCGTACATCTCTTTCTTTTCTGCCTGCCTGCATACGGCACGGAGCAACCTTAGTTTGTGTGTAAGTCCGGCCTTGTTGCCATTTCTGATACCTCTTTCTTTAAGCCAAAACGCAAAGTCAAGAAGAAACTCTTCTGTAATATCCGTAAAGAAATAAGAGGAAAAGGCTTTTTCATATTTTTCCTTTGTAAACGCCTGCAGTTCACGCTTGAGATAGACATACCGTTTAGCATTGGTCGTGCTGTCGACAATCTGACCGTTCTTGATGCGTTTCTTGTTTTTGAATGTCTCTTCAAGATAATCGATCATCTGCTGGACACTCTTTACTTTGACCTCGGGTTTGGCCGCCTTGATTTCATCGAAGCAATGTGATAGCTGGACGGGCGACCAGTTCCTGCCTTCCATCTCCCAGGTATCGGCGACATGCAGATATTTGGTTCGCAAATCGAAAAGCAGTTTGTTCTTGGTAGTGGCCTCCGCACTCCCTACACGGAAACTCTGAGACTTGACATCCCAGTCTTTTAATAGCCCTGTGATGTTTATAACCTTCGGCACACGGGCGTAACCGGTCTTGAAGAAAATTATCTCCAGCTTGACCATCTTGGTGTCTTTCGGGTTCTGCTTACCCCTGATGTTAATCGTGTACATAGACTGATAACGAGTTAGTTAATGACTTATTATTAATTCGCATTAGTAGGAATCAATTGGTATTAATTAACCTACATAGAAACCTACATGAAAAGAGTAGTTTCCTTAGCGAAATAATGTTTATACGGATAAATCCGTACTTGTGTCATTTACTAACTCGTTATCAATCAACTATTTTCCCTAATCACAAAAGTTGTGTCCGAAAAAAGGGTGTGCCTCGCCGGACTTCCCCAATGGTTCCGCGAAAGCGCCTTGGCCGAAGCCCGTGCCACCGGACAAGAAGGCAAATGGCTGTTCACCCTGCACAATGCAAGCCGCCTGCCTTTCCTGCAATATTCAGCCAACCGCCCGCTGCGCGAGCAGATGTACAAAGCCTACATCAACCGTGGCAACAACAATGACAAGAACGACAACAAAAAAATCATTGCCGACATCGTAAGCCTGAGACTTGAAAAGGCGCAATTGCTGGGATTCGATTGTTACTCCAACTTTGTATTGGACAATACAATGGCAAAGAATTCCGCTACCGTGATGGACTTCCTCAACAATTTATGGAGCTATGCACTCCCCAAGGCAAAAGCCGAAGCAGCCGAGCTGCAAAAGCTGATGGACAAGGAAGGCAAAGGAGAGAAACTGGAAGCATGGGACTGGTGGTACTACACCGAGAAACTGCGCAAAGAAAAATACAATCTCGAAGAAGAAGAAATCAAGCCCTACTTCAAGCTGGAAAATGTACGCGAAGGCGCCTTTGCCGTTGCCAACAAGCTCTATGGCATCACACTGACTAAACTCGAGGGCATCCCCGTCTATCATCCCGATGTGGAAGTGTTCGAAGTGAAAGCCGCCGATGGCTCACAACTGGGCATTTTCTATGTAGACTACTTCCCCCGCCCCGGCAAGAGTGGCGGAGCATGGATGAGTAATTACCGTGAGCAACAAGACGGCGTACGCCCATTGGTATGCAACGTATGCAGCTTCACCAAGCCGGTAGGCGACACTCCCTCCCTGCTGACTATCGACGAAGTAGAAACTTTGTTCCATGAGTTTGGCCATGCTCTGCACGGATTGCTAACCCAATGCCAGTATAAAGGTACTTCAGGCACCAATGTCGTACGCGATTTCGTGGAACTCCCCTCCCAAATCAACGAGCACTGGGCCACCGAACCCGAAGTGCTGAAAATGTATGCCAAGCATTACAAGACTGGCGAAGTCATCCCCGACAGCCTGATTGAAAAGATACTGAACCAAAAAACGTTCAATCAGGGTTTCATGACTACCGAGTTGCTGGCCGCCGCCATCCTCGACATGAATCTGCATAACCTGACTGACACCGAAGGTCTTGATGTCGTTGCATACGAAAAAGAAGCAATGGACCAACTGGGGCTGATTCCGGAAATAGCTCCCCGTTATCGTACCACGTACTTTAACCACATCATTGGCGGCTATGCGGCAGGCTACTACAGCTATCTCTGGGCCAATGTTCTAGACAATGATGCCTTCGAAGCCTTCAAAGAACACGGTATCTTCGACAAGCAAACAGCCGACCTTTTCCGCCAAAATGTTCTGGAAAAAGGAGACAGCGAAGACCCGATGACTCTCTATAAGAACTTCAGAGGAACTGAGCCTCAATTAGACCCGATGTTAAAAAATCGCGGTATGAAGTAAGATTTGTGAAAAAAAAGCTATATTTGCAGCCTTGTATGCAACAGAATTTAATTAAAAAGTAATCATAATAAACTAAAAGTAACATGCAAAACAAAGGATTTGTAAGGGTTTTTGCGATATTGCTCACACTGGTGTGTGTGTTCTATCTCTCCTTCTCTTTTGTAACTCGCCATTACACAAGTAAGGCCAAAGAGTTTGCAAAAGGCGATGTGAAAGTAGAGCAGGACTACCTCGATTCTCTGGCTAATGAGAAAGTGTATTTTGGCAATTGGACGCTGAAACAATGTCGTGAGATGGAGATCAGTTTAGGTTTGGACTTGAAGGGCGGTATGAACGTCATCCTTGAAGTATCCGTACCCGATGTCATCAAAGTATTGGCTGACAACAAGACTGACGAAGCATTCAACCAAGCATTGGCCACTGCCGCCAAACAAGCTACCACAAGCCAGGATGACGTGATCACCTTGTTCGTCAGAGAGTATCACAAGCTTGCTCCGGGTGCTCCGCTGTCACAGCTGTTCGCAACCCAACAATTAAAAGACAAGGTAACTCAGAAATCTACCGACGCAGAAGTTGAAAAAGTATTGCGCGAAGAGGTAAAGGCGGCTGTTGAGAATTCCTATAATGTACTCCGTACCCGTATTGACCGTTTCGGTGTAGTTCAGCCTAACATCCAAAGTCTGGAAGACAAGATGGGGCGCATCATGGTGGAACTTCCGGGTATCAAAGAGCCTGAACGTGTAAGAAAATTGTTACAAGGTTCCGCCAATCTGGAATTCTGGGAAACATACACAGCAAAAGATGTTACTCCTTATCTCCAAGCTGCCGACACCAAGTTGCGTGCCATCGTTGCAAGCGAAACTCCGACAGAAGAGGCAGACAGCGCAGCTACCGAAACTCCTGCCGTAGCACAAGCTACCAGCACAGCCGACAGTCTTGCCGCTGCTTTAAAGGGCGAAAACAAAACACAAGCTGTTGACCTTGCGCAAATAAAGAAAGAACACCCGCTGTTCGCTATCCTGCAGGTCAACCCCAGTGGGCAAGGTCCTGTTGTTGCTTATGCCAACTACAAGGATACTGCTGAAATCAACAGATACCTTTCCATGCCGGAAGTTCAAGCCGAAATGCCGAAAGACTTGCGTCTGAAGTGGGGCGTATCTCCTTATGAATACGATCCGAAAGCCCAGACTTTTGAACTTTATGCCATCCGTTCTACAGAACGTAACGGCAAGGCGCCTCTGGAAGGTGATGTAGTGGTTAACGCCAAAGACGAATACGACCATTACGGTAAACCTGCCGTAAGTATGTCTATGAACACAGACGGTGCACGCCGTTGGGCTCAGCTCACCAAGCAGAATATCGGCAAGAGCATCGCTATCGTGTTGGACGGTTATGTTTACTCAGCACCGAACGTAAGCAATGAAATCACGGGCGGTAACTCACAGATTACCGGTCACTTTACTCCGGAACAAGCAAAAGACTTGGCAAACGTGTTAAGATCAGGTAAAATGCCGGCTCCTGCGCACATCGTACAAGAAGATATCGTAGGTCCTTCACTGGGACAAGCTTCCATCAATGCCGGTATCATGTCATTCATCGTAGCATTGATTCTGCTGATGGTTTACATGTGCTCTATGTACGGATTCATTCCGGGTATGGTTGCCAACGGTGCTCTGGTACTGAACTTGTTCTTCACATTGGGTATCCTTTCTTCTTTCCAAGCAGCATTGACGATGTCCGGTATTGCCGGTATGGTGCTGGCACTGGGTATGGCTGTAGATGCTAACGTATTGATTTACGAACGTACCAAAGAAGAACTCCGTGCAGGCAAGGGTGTAAAGAAAGCATTGGCTGACGGTTACTCCAACGCCTTCTCTGCAATCTTCGACTCCAACTTGACGTCTATCATCACCGGTATTATCTTGTTCAACTTCGGTACAGGTCCTATTCGTGGTTTTGCTACTACATTGATTATCGGTATTTTGATTTCGTTCTTTACTGCCGTATTCATGACGCGTCTGTTCTATGACCATTTCATGAGCAAGGACAAACTCCTGAATCTGACATTCTCTTCCAAGATTTCAAAGAACTTGATGGCGAATGTACACTTCGACTTCATGGGCAGAAACAAATTGTGGCTGACCACTACTGGAGTTATCATAGTTATATGTATCGCTTTCCTCGCTACCCGCGGATTGAGCCAGAGTATCGACTTCACTGGTGGACGTAACTTCAAAGTACAGTTTGAGAATAAGGTAGAGCCGGAACAAGTTCGCGAGCTTATCTCCAGCAAGTTCGGCGATGCCAATGTCAGCGTTATCGCTATCGGCACGGACGGCAAGACAGTACGTATCAGTACCAACTACCGTATCGCAGAAGAAGGTAACAACATCGACTCTGAAATCGAAGCATACTTATACGAAACATTGAAACCGTTGCTGACTCAGAACATCACTTTGGAAACCTTCATCGACCGCGAAAACCATACGGGCGGAAGTATTATCAGTTCCCAGAAGGTAGGTCCGAGTATCGCAGACGACATCAAGGTTTCAGCCATCTGGTCTGTTGTACTTGCATTGATTGCCATCGGTATCTATATCCTGATCCGTTTCCGCAATATTGCATACAGTATCGGTTCAGTATCCGCATTGGCTTGTGATACTATCATCATCCTGGGTGCCTACTCCATCTGTTGGGGCTGGATGCCGTTCTCTCTGGAAATCGACCAGACCTTTATCGGTGCCATCCTGACAGCTATCGGTTACTCTATCAACGACAAGGTGGTAATCTTTGACCGTGTACGTGAATTCTTCGGTCTCTATCCGAAGCGTGACAAGTTCCAGTTGTTCAATGACTCATTGAATACAACTTTGGCACGTACCATCAATACTTCACTGAGCACCTTGATTGTGTTGCTGTGCATCTTCATCCTCGGTGGTGATTCCATCCGAAGCTTCGCATTCGCCATGATTCTGGGTGTTGTATTCGGTACACTGTCTTCTCTGTTCGTTGCATCTCCTATCGCATATCTGTTGATGAAAAACAAGAAAGGTACTGAAGCAGCTGTAGAAGTAGCCAAATAAGAATTTAGACAAAAAACTATAAACTAAAAAAGGAGGAAATCCGAAATGGATTTCCTCCTTTTTTGTAGTCTCGCCGGGAATCGAACCCGGATCTAAAGTTTAGGAAACTTCTATTCTATCCGTTGAACTACAAGACCTTTTGCATAGATTCTGCATATTGCAGTAGATTGCGAATGCAAAGATAATGTATTCTGTCGATTTTCCGAAAAAAGTTTTGTTAATCCGATTAACTTTACGAAATTTGTCGGTCAGTGATAGAATACAGTAACCCCCAAAAATTAATCTATAGTAATTCGTAAGTTATGGCAAACGACATGATGGTCAAAGAACTGGAGCAAGTGGTAGTCCGCTTCTCCGGAGACTCCGGCGATGGTATGCAGCTCGCCGGCAACATCTTTTCAACAGTTTCGGCTACCGTGGGCAATGATATCAGTACATTCCCCGACTATCCGGCAGATATCCGCGCCCCGCAAGGCTCACTTACCGGTGTTTCCGGTTTCCAAGTACATATCGGTGCTGAGAAAGTCTATACCCCGGGTGACAAATGCGACGTATTGGTAGCGATGAACGCCGCCGCACTGAAAACCCAATATAAGTTTGCTAAATCCACTGCTTGTATCATTATCGATACAGACGCTTTTCAGAAATCAGACCTGGAAAAAGCAGCTTTCAAGACCGATAATCCGATAGAGGAAATGGGTATTAAGCAGGATGTCATCGCCGCCCCTATCTCGAAAATGGTGAAAGACTGCCTTGCCGACACCGGAATGGACAACAAATCCATGCTGAAATGCCGCAACATGTTTGCAGTAGGTCTGGTATGCTGGCTGTTCAACCGCGACCTAAAGATAGCCGAAGATTTCATCCGCGAGAAATTCGCCAAAAAGCCCGAAATTGCCGAGGCAAACATCAAGGTTATACATGCAGGATATGATTACGGACACAACACCCATGCTTCCGTAGCCCACACATATAAGATTGAAAGTAAAACCACCGTTCCCGGCAGATACATGGATATCACGGGTAACAAAGCTACTGCTTACGGTTTCATCGCCGCAGCTGAAAAGGCTGGTCTGAAGCTGTTCCTCGGCTCCTATCCCATTACTCCGGCAACCGATGTACTGCACGAACTCTCTAAGCACAAGTCTCTGGGCGTGATTACCGTGCAGTGTGAAGACGAAATTTCCGGTTGCGCCACTTCTATCGGCGCCGCTTTTGCAGGCGCGCTGGCTGTGACCTCCACTTCAGGTCCCGGTGTCTGTCTGAAATCGGAAGCCATGAACTTGGCAGTCATTACAGAACTTCCGCTGGTTGTGCTCGACGTGCAACGTGGTGGCCCTTCTACCGGTCTGCCCACCAAGTCAGAGCAGACAGACTTGTTACAAGCATTGTTCGGCCGCAACGGTGAAAGCCCAATGCCAGTCATCGCTGCCTCTTCACCCACAAACTGTTTCGATGCAGCCTACATGGCAAGCAAGATTGCATTGGAACACATGACTCCGGTCGTATTGCTGACCGACGGCTTTGTTGCCAATGGTTCCGGCGCCTGGAAGCTGCCCAAACTGGCAGACTATCCCACCATCACTCCTCCCTATGTGACTCCCGAAATGAAGGACAACTATACTCCGTACAAACGCAATCCTGAAACGGGTGTCCGCTACTGGGCCATCCCTGGACAAGAAGGCTATATGCACATCCTCGGCGGTCTGGAGAAAGACAGCAATACCGGTGCCATCTCCACCGATCCCGAAAACCATAACTTGATGTGCCACCTACGTGCCGAGAAGGTGGCCAAAATCCCCGTACCTGATGTAGAAGTGCAAGGCTGTGCAGACGATGCCGATTTGCTGATTGTCGGTTTCGGCGGTACATACGGCCACTTGTATTCGGCCATGGAAGAGATGAACAAGGCAGGCAAGAAGGTTGCCCTCGCCCACTTCACTTATCTAAACCCACTCCCCAAGAACACAGAAGCTGTTCTGAAGAAGTACAAGAAGGTGGTAGTTGCCGAACAGAACCTCGGACAATTTGCCGGTTATCTACGTATGAAGATAGACAACTTCACCCCGTACCAGTTCAACGAAGTCAAAGGACAGCCGTTCGTCGTTGCCGAGCTGGTGGCAGCGTTCAATAAATTAATTGACAATTGACTGTTGACTATTGATAATAACCATGCGTAATATGCGGATTATCAATGACCAGCCACCAATTATCAACTATCAATTATCAACTATCAATTTAAAAAGATTATGTGCGAATATACAGCAAAAGACTATAAAAAAGGACAACCTCGTTGGTGTCCGGGTTGTGGTGACCACTTCTTTCTGGCCTCACTACACAAAGCAATGGCAGAAATCGGCAAAGCTCCTTGGGAGAATGCCGTCATCTCAGGTATCGGCTGCTCCAGCCGTCTGCCCTATTACATGAATACGTATGCGATGCAGACCATCCACGGACGTGCTGCTGCCATCTCTACAGGTGCCAAGGTTGCCAATCCCAACCTGACGGTATGGCAAATCTCCGGCGACGGTGACGGTCTGGCCATCGGCGGTAATCACTTCATCCACGCCGTACGCCGTAACATCGACCTGAACATGATTCTGCTGAACAACCGCATCTACGGTCTGACCAAAGGTCAATATTCTCCGACCTCTCCACGTGGTTTCGTCAGCAAGTCGTCTCCCTATGGTACGGTAGAAGATCCATTCCACCCGGCAGAGCTTTGCTTCGGTGCCCGCGGCCGTTTCTTTGCCCGCGCGGTAGCTACCGATGCTCCGGGGACAGTGGAAATATTGAAGGCAGCCATGGCTCACAAAGGGGCTTCCGTTTGCGAGATTCTGCAAAACTGCGTTATCTTCAATAACGGTACGCATGACTCCGTAGCCAAAAAGGAAGACCGCGCCAAGAATGCCATCTACTTGAAACACGGCGAACCGATGCTCTTCGGCGAGAACAACGAATACGGACTGATGCAGGAAGGCTTTGGTCTAAAAGTCGTGAAACTCGGTGAGAACGGCATTACAGAGAAGGATATCCTCATCCACGATGCCCACTGCATGGACAACACCCTGCAACTGAAGCTTGCCCTGATGGAAGGTCCCGACTTCCCGATTGCACTCGGTGTTATCCGCGATGTGGAAGCTCCTACTTACGACGATGCCGTTCATGAACAAATCGAAGAGGTGTCTACCAAGAAAAAGTATCACAACTTCGAGGAGTTATTGATGACGAACGATACGTGGGAAGTAAAATAAACCACTAAGATTTTTGCATAAGTTGCTTCCACACTTCCACTCATCTGCCGAAATTTCTTATCCAACGGCATTTCAGATGCTGTGGAAGCAACTCAAAAGTATGGAAGCGCATTTTGCTTCCACACTTTTGAGTTGCAATATTAATAGCTTGTATCATTTCTTATTAATATTATGTTTGCACGAAACAAATAAGGTGCAAACATGATATTAATTTCCCAAAAGTAAGAGTACCTCCCTCCCTATCCTTTCTCTCACAAACCGCAGGCTGATAGTTCCTTCGTTCGAGTAATCCTTCCTAGATAAAGGTCAAAAACACTCCCACCCTGAAAAGAAAATGCAACCACTGCAACTGCACCAGATTTTATTACAGCGATAGAACATACCTCCGACGAACAAAGCTACCAATAAGGGTCGACAACAAGACTTCAAGGGAAGAGAGGGAAATTGTGGAATACCTACTGTGGATTTTTTCCACATCTCCACACCACAAACACCCGAACTTTCCTTTTTCCCGATTAAAAATAAACAATTGATTATCAACATTATTCACTCTTAAAAGGATAGCTTGCCTTTCGTTTGGCATACCTCTTGCTAAAATATCCGCCGAAAGGACGTAACATTTATAATAAGATAAATCAATTATTTTTCAGTAGTATGAAAATCAGGATGAGAAAACGGTGTGACATTCCACATTCAGCGTCGCACTTCCAAAAAAGTTTGATTATTGCAAGTTGGTTATTAGCATTTCTTTTCACCGGAACAGCCTTCGCACAAGAAAACCGAACCATTAAAGGCATTGTGAGAGATGTAACGGGAGAACCGCTTATCGGTGCCAGCGTCATACAGAAAGGCACCAACAACGGCGTCATTACCGATGTGGACGGCAACTTCACACTGACCGTTCCTGCAGATGCAACACTCTCTATCGCTTACATGGGCTATGCTACCCGGGAGATAAACCTGGCAAAACGAAAAAAGCAAGGCGACCTGAAGATTACACTCAGCGAAGATACCCAGCAACTGAAAGAAGTCGTAGTAACGGCAATGGGTATCAAAAAAGACACGAAACGTGTCGGCTATGCCATCAGTACCATCAGTGCAGACGAATTGGTAAAGGCAGGAGCACCCAACTTTGCCTCTGCCATGTACGGTAAAGCACCGGGAGTCCGCATCACACAGACACAAGGCGGTTCTGCCGGAGCTGTCTCCATCAACGTACGCGGACTGACCTCTATCACTGGAAATAACCAGCCACTCATCATTCTGGACGGTGTACCCATCCGCAACGGCGGCACGGGCAAAAGCACGGACTTCGCTGAATTTGGCAACGACGGACAAATCCGTTCCAATGGTCTGGTAGACATCAACCCAGAAGACATCGAGAGCCTCAGTATTCTGAAAGGAGCTTCTGCCACAGCTCTCTACGGCTCGGAGGCTGCAAACGGTGCGGTAGTCATCACCAGCAAACGCGCCAAAAGTGGCAAGCTGACGGTGGACTTCAATGCCCAAGTCATGGCAAACTTACCGGCTTATCTGCCGAAAGTACAGACCGTATACGGGCCGGGAACCTACAACACCGCATACAGCGATTATGAGAAACAGACGGGAGGCTTCTATCAGAGAACCCTAAACGGACAAAGCTACAAAAGCCTCCGTTCCACCACCTTGTCCTTCGGCCCGAAATACGACGGTAGCGAGGTACTTTACTGGGACGGGAAGATGCGCCCCTACCAGGCACTGACCGACAACCCGTGGAAAGAGTTGTTTCGCACCGGCTGGACCCAGACTTACAATCTCGCCATCTCACAAGGGACGGAAACCACCAGCAACCGCTTCTCCTACACATTCATGGACGAGATTCCCAATGCTTTGACCGGAAGCTTCACCAAACACAACTTCAAACTGACCGGTTCGTATCAACTGGCGAAACCGCTGAAACTGGAATACTCCCTTAACTACATCGTACAGAATGTAGAAGACCGTCCGCAAACCTCGCTCAACCTATACAGCGGTTTCGGCAACATGTTCTCCACCTTCCTGGACATTCCCTATCTGAAACAAAGCTACGTCACCAGTCTGGGATACCGTAATACCTTTGTCGGAGGAAACGCCACGCTGACTCCTGAGGAATCATGGGCCTACGACCCCAGTTACGCCACCGGAGTGAACAACATGCTGTGGAATATGTACCATCACCATAGCGACGAGACAGAGAATCGGCTCATCGGTATGATTCGCCCCACCTGGCAGATAACCAACTGGCTGAGTCTGCGCGCCCAGGTTTCAACTGATATCACAGATGTGAAGCAAACACTGAAATATGAAAGCGAACAACCCAATTCCCTATACGACCCCAACGGTAGCTTCCAGTCCATCAACCGCCGTTACGACATTGTCTATGGAGATGTTATGTTGAACTTCAACTATAATATCAACCGCTTCGACATTGCCGCCACCGTAGGCTGGACCGGACGCTACGAAAATATGAACAATATGAGGGTCTCCACCAATGGCGGGCTTGTCACGGAAAACTGGTTCGACCTCAATGCCAGCCGCTACACGCCAAGCAGTACCCTGCAACGTATGGAACTACTGAAAACCGGCTATATGGGTACACTGAGCCTGGGATGGGACAACTATCTATTCCTTGAACTGACCGGACGCCAGGAACGCTCATCTACCCTAAAAGACCAGAGCTTTTTCTATCCTTCCGCTAATCTGAGTTTCCTCTTCACCCAAGCCTTCCACATGCCGTCATGGTGGAACTATGGAAAACTGCGCCTCTCATACGGTATCGTAGGAAATGCTCCTGAAACCTATACCGCCAATATCGTCTACGAGCAAGGTTCAGACAACGGATTCACCTGGAACACCATTCCCTCTTCATGGGGGAATGCAGATATCCGTCCGGAAAAGAAGTACGAATACGAGATAGGTCTGGAAAGCAAGTTCTTAAACAACCGGTTGGGTATAGATATATCCTACTACAACAACCGTGTAAAGGACCAGATACTCTCCACGCCGCAACCTTCCACATCAGGCGTAAAGAATGTGTTGATGAATGTGGGCGAGGTAGCCAACCACGGCTGGGATATATCAATCAGTGCCACTCCCATACTAACCAGAGATTTCCGCTGGGACCTGACAGCCAACTATGGTGTATATAAGAACAAAGTAGTGAAACTGGCCGATGGAGTGCCCTATCTGGAAATACTCAACTCCGGAGGCAGCGGAATAAAAATACAAGCTGTGGAAGGCCAGCCAATGGGTGACATCTATGCACAGGTTCCCCAGGTGAACGAAAACGGTGAGTACCTCGTTTCCGATAAAGGTCTTTACCTCAACCAAACTGAATTGCAGAAAGTCGGCAACATCAATCCGGCAGGCGTAGGAGGTCTATTCAACTCTTTCTCCTACAAGAATGTATTCCTCGATTTCAGTATCGACTTCCGCATCGGAGGGGATGTCATCAACGAAATGAACCAATATGCCACCGCAGTGGGTCTGACACCCGAATCCCTGAAGTACCGTGATACGGAACACGGCGGACTATCCTATTACTATCCGGGCGACAACAATTCCAGCGGAATTCCGGTACAAGTAGACCCTTCCACGGGTGCCGGCCCCAACGGAGAGATAATCTACCACGACGGCATCATCCTTCCGGGTGTAGTGGCCTCCACTGGCGAAAGAAACACACGTATCATTCCGGCAGGCTATTACTACAACACCACCTATAATTGGGGAACGGAGGCCGAACAGCTGACATACCGCCATTCGGTATTCGACAATTCTTATGTCAAACTGCGTGAATTGACCATCGGCTACCAGTTTCCCGAAAAGATGATTTCCAAACTGGGACTGGGCCGGCTGAGTGTGTCGGTCTTCGGACGTAACCTCTTCTACTTCTACAAAGCACTGAAAAACTACGATGCGGAGTCGTCCGTCGGAACATCCTGGGCCAACCAGGCTACCGTGGGAAGTTCTACCACAGCTACCCGCAGTTTCGGTGTTTCACTTCGTGCAAGTTTCTGACAAAACAACCATCCAAAAAACAAAAAAGAGTATGAAAAAGACAAAGATATTATCTCTTGTTTCATTGGGAGCATTCCTCCTGACAACATCAGGCTGTACGGATTATGACTTCGACAGCAAATACGAAGACCCCTCCAAAGTAACCCAAGTCACCATCAGTAATCTGATGGTAGGAGTCTTCCAAAAAGTAAAGGACTATGATGTTTACGAATACAACCGGTTCTTCGGATTCGATTCACAGTTTACAGGCAAGTATGCACAAACCTTCGGCTACTCCAACACTACAGATATGTATACCCCCGGCTATATACCCGCCATTGACGGACAGTGGGACAATGTGTATTCGGCACTGGCCCAGTTCCGCAAGCTGGAATCTCTCTACAAAGAAGAAAGCGCGGCAGAGCAAGCACAGGATGAGGCATTCTATCTTGCCGCCAAAGTACAGCTGTACGATTTTTTCGCCGCCACAGTGGACATTTTCGGGGATATGCCTTTTTCGGAAGCTTGCACACTGCCGCTTACCAACGATGTAGGTAAATCGTATGCTCACTATGACAAGGCCGAGAATATATATAAAACCATTCTTGACGAGCTCAAAGAAATTGCTCCGCGGTTCCGCTCCATCCCCACACCGAGGAACTTCAATACACAAGACTTTATCAACAACGGGGACATGGACAAATGGGAACGCTATGCAAACTCCTTGCGACTGCGCCTTGCCATGCGCGTAGCCGCGCAAGGAGACTTGCAGGCGGAAGGCCGTACCGCCATCAAGGAAATCCTGGAAAATCCGTCAGCCTATCCGTTGATAGAGGAACAAGAAAACAACATTCTCATTGTCAACCAGAAGTCTGGGCAACTGAACTTCACCGCAGGCCACGGACTGGGTGACTGGGTAACCAACCGACTTGCTTCGGGCGCCATCATCGACCGCATGCTGGGCCATGGCAACTATGATATGACCAGCAATGACCCACTGAGCGGCGTTTATGTGAAAGGAGAAGACGACCCGCGCATCCTGCTCAACTTCAATCCCGTGAAGATTACCAACCAAAACACCGGTCAATTGGACGAGCACCGTTATCTGGGTACAGACCTTACCGTGGCGGATGAGCTGACGGAATATTACAACTCGCAGGCACAAGACGAAGTCAATACCAGCAACACCGGTTTCTCACAAATCACGCAGAAAGGTTTCTTTTGGGAAAACGACAAATTCGACATGCTGATAATGGCCTCACCCGAAATCCATTTCCTGAAAGCGGAAGCCTATGAAATGGGGTATGGAGTGGCAAAGAATGAAGCGAAAGCGGAAGAAGAGTTCAAAAAGGCTGTCAGCCAGTCCATCACGCTTTACTACTATTACGATTCGGTAAGTACGGGTGAAAACGCACGCCGGTATGATGCCCCTACCGCCGAAGAAACCGCCTCTTTCGCCGCTGCCAAATGGAACAGCACGAAATATACAGACAAGCTGGATGCCATCATTACCCAAAAGTGGCTGCATTTCGGTTTCCTAGCCAGTCGTGAGGCATGGAGTGATATCCGACGTACCGGCTATCCGTCCGGCCTAGCCTTCCCCGAAGTGGCCGGTACCATCACAAATGTGCCGAACCGCTGGAGATACCCGAATACGGAAGTCAACTACAATCCCTACTATAAAGAGGTGTCAGCCGAAGACACTTACTACCACAAACTGTTCTGGGCAAAATAAGGACTTTGTTCGCAAACCCATTTTGCCCGAAGAGTATATCATACTCACCACAGAATAACACGGATTAACACAGATTGCCTTAGGAGTTCTGAAAGAGCTTTTAGCAGTGTTAATCCGTGCTATCCTGTGGTGAGTATGTATTTGCCCCCTCTGTTTCTTTTATTCCGAACAGTATCCCTCCTTTTTTAGAAATCTTAAGGATTTCCCGGTAGGGAGATTGCGGGAAACCACTGTCTTTAATGAACGACGGACAAACATCGCTTCCGCAAAAACTGAACTATAACATAACGGACTAAATGAAAAAGTATCCAAATGACTTGATTGGCGACATCATGAAAGCCTTCGGCAAATATGCCGACCGACCGGCATTCGTCATCGAAGACACGGCCTGCACTTATGGAGAGCTGGCAACTTGCGTACAGAAAATATCCTCCCTATTCAAGGACAGAGAAGACAAAATTATCGGCATCGTCGCAGAAAACAGACTGGAAACATACGCATCCATACTATCTGCACTGATTTGCGGAAAGACATACGTCATCCTCCATCCTTCCTACCCCAAACATAGGAACGACAGAATTGCCGACTCGGCAGGCATTCGCCTCGTGCTGCATACCGAGAATATCCATATCTTGAACCTCGACACCCGGAATCTGGAACTGATATGTACCTCCGAAATAGAGCAGGCAGAGAACTCCGCCACGTTCCATGCCGCAGAAGACATCCTCCATACGGCAGAAGAGGAAAATGCCTACATCATCTTTACCTCCGGAAGCACGGGCGAACCCAAAGGAGTACCCATCTCCCGCCGTAACCTGAATGCTTTCTATACCGCCTACCACCGCCTCGGCTGGCAACTGGACGAGAACGACCGGATGCTGCAGATGTTCGAACTCACTTTTGACGTTTCCATCGTATCCTTTCTATATCCGCTGACGCTGGGTGCTTGCATATACACCGTTTCTCCGGAAGGCGTGAAATACATCAACGTAATTGAAACTCTGGAAAAATACGACCTGACCTTCGCTGCCGTGGCCCCTTCACTGCTCCAGCTGCTACGTCCCTATTTTCCGGAGATACACCTCCCCGCACTTAGATATCTAGTGGTTACTGCCGAGGCTTCTGACGCGGAGCTGTTGGATGCTTTCAGAAAATGTGTCCCCAATGCCTCTTTCATAAACCTATACGGACCGACAGAGGGAACCATCTACTGCACTGCCTACCGGATACCCGTCACCTCCTGCAAGCATCACAACGGCATGACCGCTATCGGAAGGCCTTTCGAAGGCATCGATGCCCTAATTATGGATAACGACGGTCGCCCGCTGCCTACCGGAGAAACCGGCGAACTATGGATTAGCGGCAATCAAGTGATGGGTGGATACTGGAATGCTCCCGAAAAAAACGGGGAATGCCTCGTAGAGACCGCCAATGGAAAAGTATACTACAAGACGGGAGACCTCTGCCGGATGGATGCCGACGGTGACATCATCTATTGCGGACGAAAAGACTCACAGATAAAGATACAAGGATTTCGCATTGAGCTGAGCGAGATTGAACATGTGGCAAAAAACTTTTTCAACGGTGAATGCCGTGTAGTCGTCATTCCCAAATACGACAACGACAACCAGTGCGAACTGCATCTCGTCGTAGAGAAGAAACAGCTCGACAAACAGCAGATAGAGGAATATCTGTGTAGCAGGCTTCCCTACTACATGATTCCCAAGCATATGCATTGTCTGGAACAGTTTCCGCTGAACACCAGTAGCAAAACAGACAGAAAGAAAATACAAGAACTAATTTAAACTTGACAATGGATACACAGACTATTTTGAATGAAATGAGCCTCATCTTTCGAGAGGTACTGAAAAGAGAGAACATCGTACTTGACAATGAGACCACCGCCCAGGATATAGAAGGATGGGATTCACTGACCAACATGCAACTGATAAACAAGATAGAGAAGAAATTCAATGTACGCTTCACCTTCAGAGATATTGTAAAACTCAAAAACGTGGGAGACATCTGCCATGCCATTTTAACCAAAACCAACTAGGAAATGTCATTCATATCCCTGAACTTCGTCGTACTGTTTGCGTGTACTTTCATTCTATACCATACGCTTCCTTCACGATTCAGAAAAGCGACCTTACTGACAGCCAGCTGCCTCTTCATAGGCTTCTACCACCTCGCTTTTCTGATAACGGCCCTCATCCTCACGCTTACCACCTTCTACCTTGGCAAATGGATAGGACAGGCCAAGCGGGAAAGCGGCATGAAGGGAATTTATTTTTCAGGTGTGTGTTTTCTGGTTGTAAGCTGGTTGGCATTCCGGTATGCTGACCGGCTTACAAACTGCCACATTCTCTTTCCACTGGGAATCTCTTTCTATACTTTCCAGGCCATTTCGTACCTGACAGAAATCTACTGGCAAGAAGAAGAACCGGAAAAGAGCCTGCCCGACTTCATGATATACATGCTCTTCTTCATGAAGTTCCTTTCCGGTCCCATAGAAAGAGCAAGTGACATGCTCCCCCAACTGAAGTCCTGCAAAGCCACGGACTATACATCCATGGTCTACGGAATGAGACTGATTGTCGTGGGACTAATAAAGAAACTGATACTGGCCGACTCCATCGCCCCATACATAGACGGTGTCTTCGGGTCGGTATACACAGCCTCGGGCGTGCAATTGCTGATGGCATGCCTCCTATATCCGATAGAGCTGTATGCCGACTTCTCCGGATATACCGACATCGCATTGGGAGGAGCGCGCATGCTGGGATTCAAGCTCAGCCCAAACTTCAACCGGCCGTTCATTGCACAGACCACTGCCGACTTCTGGCGCCGATGGCACATGTCGCTTTCATTCTGGGTACGCGACTATCTGTACCTCCCGTTGTCCTCGAACCTGCGTGGATGGGGACAATGGGGCGTATTTCTAAGTCTGGCGCTGACCTTCACGGGACTGGGTATCTGGCATGGTGCCGGATGGAACTTCGCTGTCTACGGACTAATTCAAGGTGTCATCATCTTCTACGAGATGAAGACCACAGCATTTCACCGCAGACTGAAAGCCCAATTGGAAAGCCGCTTATATGCCACATTATCCGTCGTAAGGACCTACCTACTTTTTGCCGTATCTCTGATATTCTTCCGGGCAAGTTCTATGGCCGAAGCGTTCCACTACATCAGCCACCTCTCCTTCGGCGTACATTACAGTTGGAAGGAAATGAACATCGGAATGCCGGACCACAACAGCATTGTGGCAGGAAGCGCACTCGTACTGATATTGGTTTACGAATATTTCATGTCCAAGCATGATTTGCTAGAAGCCCTCGGACGACAGCCGGCAGCCGTAAGATGGAGTATCTATTATCTGCTCGCCATAATACTTTTCACACTGGGACAGTTCAACTCGGACAGCTTCATATATTTACAATTTTGACAATAAAGACACATGATGAAGAAAAACAGCGAACGGAACGCAGCCATACGTTTCATGAAAAAGCTCTTTATCCTTTTTATCCCTTTTATAGCCCTACTGGCAGTCTATTTCCTGGACGACCCTTTCATGGTCCTGAAGAACTATGAACGATACGACCAAACCCCGGTTGTACTAAACGAAGGGCACGTGGGGTGGCAGATGTATCTGAACAACCGGGATACCATCCCCATCGACTCCTATATCATGGGAAACTCCTGCACTATGGCTTATCAATGCCATGAATGGGAGAAATACCTCCACGGCGGAAGAGCCGTACGGCTATTCGGAAATGCCGAAAGCCTTGCCGCCGTCTGCCTGAAGCTGAAGGCACTGGACAAGGCAGGTGCAACAATCAAGAACCTGCTGCTGATTATCGACAAGGAATCATTGCACAACGACCGTTGCCTGACCGGACATTCCAACATTCTGCCACCCGCCATATCGGGAATAAGCAGCTTCAAGTTTCAGAAGGAATTCTGCCAAGCCTTCTTCTACCCGAACTTTCTCTTCCCCTATCTGGACTACAAGCTGTTCCATACCTATCGCCCTTACATGAAAGGGGTTATAAACCCCTATGGCTCCACCCGAAACCCGGTAACCAATGACGTGTTAAATCCCAGAGAGAAAATGATAAAGGAAGAGGGAGATAAGTACTGGGAAAACCGGAAAGGAGAATTCACCAAAGAGAAAATGAAGAATTATAGAGACGGGAAATACCGGGAAGCCCCCCAAGTGCTCAGGGAAAAGCAAATCAATCTGTTGCAGGAAATAAAGTGGATTTGCCGGAAACATGATACCGATGTAAAAATCATTATCAGTCCCGACTACCTGCAAGTCAACATAAACCCTGCCGACGTAAAGACACTGAAGCGCTTCTTCGGAAAACGGAATGTATTTGATTTCACCGGTATCAACGAATACACGGAAGACATCCACAATTATTATGAACCGGGTCATTATAGGCCCGCACTTGGGAAAAGGCTGATGGAAAAGATATATGAACCTTATATCTTGTCACCGAACGCCAAATCTCCGGCATCTCCCAGCCCGGGAACGATATAGGAATGCTCGTTCATCTCCGGGTCGATTGCTGCACACCACAAGGTCACTTCATCTCCAGGGAACAGCTTTTCCAGATGCTCTACGCCCTGCTGGCTGGCTATGACACAAGCTATCTGCAACTTGGCCGGCATCCCCTTGGTGACGAAGGCCTTCCAGGCCAATTCCATACTTTCTCCCGTGGCAAGCATCGGGTCTACAATCAATAATGTCTTCTTGGACAAATCCGGAGTAGCGATGTATTCGATGTGTACATCCACCGTACGGCATTCCTTATCCTTATAATAACGGTAAGCGGAAACAAAAGCGTTCCCGGCATGGTCGAACATATTCAAGAATCCAGTATGCAAAGGCAATCCGGCACGGAAAACAGTGGCAATCACCACCTCGTCATCGGGTGTGCTGACCGACGCCACCCCCAAGGGAGTCTGTACCTGCTTGACAGAATACGTCAGTTCCTTACTCATTTCATACGCCATTATCTCTCCAATGCGTTCAATATTACGGCGGAAACGCATACGGTCGCCCTGGACTGCTACATCACGAATTTCCGCCACGTATTGGTTCAAGACAGAATTTGTCTCGGCAAAGTTGATAACCTTCATAACTATAAATGTGCTAATGTGCTAATGTGCAAATGTGGTGTACGTAATGCCGCATGGCAATTAGCACATTGGCATATCAGCACATTAGCACATTAAAATCTGCTGCAAAGTAAACGAATTTCACTCAATTTGCAACATTCAGTTAGCAGATATTGTTATGGTTTTATAAAAGATTTCCTATTAGAGAAAAATTTCTCTAATAGAGCTTTTCTTTAAAAAGAAAGTATTACTTTTGTAGGCGAAAAACAAGGGACCTGCTGAAAAGCAGGAAAAAAAGAGCTTTTCTACACCCGTTTTCCCTTGTAAATCAAAGGTAAAAAGAGATTAAGGAAAGAGATTATAAACCAAATACCAACATTTTAAATCATTAAAAGAAATGGCAAATTTAGATTTAAGCAAGTACGGTATCCAAGACGTGAAGGAAATTATCCACAACCCGTCTTACGATGTACTGTTCGCAGAAGAAACCAAACCAGGTTTGGAAGGTTTTGAAAAAGGTCAGGTAACTGAACTGGGTGCTGTAAATGTAATGACAGGTATCTATACCGGTCGTTCTCCTAAAGATAAATTCTTCGTAATGAATGAAGCCAGCAAGGATTCTGTATGGTGGACTTCTGAAGAATACAAAAACGACAACAAACCTTGCTCTGAAGAAGCTTGGGCTGACTTGAAAGCTAAAGCTGTTAAGCAGCTGAGCGGCAAGCGTCTGTTTGTTGTTGATACCTTCTGTGGTGCCAACCCCGCTACTCGTATGAAAGTACGTTTCATCATGGAAGTGGCATGGCAGGCTCACTTCGTAACTAACATGTTCATCCGCCCGACTGCTGAAGAACTGGCTAACTACGGAGAACCCGATTTCGTATCATTCAACGCTTCTAAGGCAAAAGTTGACAACTACAAGGAACTGGGTCTGAACTCTGAAACAGCTACTGTATTCAACTTGAAGACCAACGAACAGGTTATCTTGAACACTTGGTACGGCGGTGAAATGAAGAAGGGTATGTTCTCTATCATGAACTACAAGAACCCGTTGCGTGGTATCGCTTCTATGCACTGCTCTGCCAACACTAACATGGAAGGTACTGACTCTGCTATCTTCTTCGGTCTGTCCGGTACTGGTAAGACTACCTTGTCAACTGACCCGAAACGTCTGTTGATCGGTGACGATGAACACGGATGGGATGACGAAGGTGTATTCAACTACGAAGGTGGTTGCTATGCTAAGGTTATCAACCTGGATAAAGAAAGCGAACCCGATATCTACGCTGCCATCAAGCGTGACGCTCTGTTGGAGAACGTTACAGTTGCTGCTGACGGCAAGATTGACTTCGCTGACAAGAGCGTAACAGAAAACACTCGTGTTTCTTATCCTATCTACCACATCAATAACATTGTTAAACCGGTTTCTAAGGGTCCTCACGCTCACCAGGTAATTTTCTTGTCTGCCGACGCATTCGGTGTATTACCTCCGGTATCTATCCTGAACCCTGAACAAGCTCAGTACTACTTCTTGTCTGGCTTTACTGCTAAGTTGGCTGGTACAGAACGTGGTATCACTGAACCGACTCCGACATTCTCTGCTTGCTTCGGTGCTGCTTTCTTGAGCTTGCATCCTACTAAATATGCAGAAGAATTGGTTAAGAAGATGAACAAGGTTGGTGCTAAGGCATACTTGGTTAACACTGGTTGGAACGGTAGCGGCAAACGTATCTCCATCAAAGATACTCGTGGTATCATCGACGCTATCCTCGACGGTTCTATCGACAAGGCTCCGACGAAGGTTATTCCTTTCTTCGACTTCGTGGTTCCTACTGAATTGCCTAACGTAGATCCGAAGATTCTTGATCCTCGCGATACTTACGAATGCGCTTGCCAATGGGAAGAAAAAGCAAAAGACCTGGCTGGCCGCTTCATCAAGAACTTCGCTAAGTTCACTGGCAACGAAGCTGGTAAGGCTTTGGTTGCTGCTGGTCCGAAGCTCTAATCTGACAATAAAGTTAGAAACATATGAAAAAAGGCATCTCCTCCGGGAGATGCCTTTTTCCTTTTTTAACATCTCTATCTCATTGATAATCCGAAAGTTTTAGTAGTTTTGCAGAAACCATTATTCAAATAAAGCAATATAAAAAGTATCAGATTGATGTTGGCAGGCGCAAGTTTGTTACTGCTCTGCAGTTGCGGTGCCCAGGTCCAGAAAGAGACCCAAGCTGCCAATGCAAATGAAAGTAAAGAGAATGCGGTAATTGAAACCATCATGTCACGCCGCAGCATCCGCCAGTACAAACCGCAAGCCGTGAATCGCGACACCATGCAGATTATCCTGGATTGCGGTATCAATGCACCCAACGGACAGAACAAGCAATCGTGGGAAGTACGTGTAGTGGATAACCCAGATTTCATCAACGGCATCACGGAAATCTACAAGAAGGAAAATCCCAAAGCCACCGAAGACCCGAAATTCAAGAACATGTTCCGCAACGCTTCTACAGTGGTATTTATTGCCAATGACCCGTCTTATGACCTTTCACAGATTGACTGTGGACTGTTGGGTGAGAATATGATTCTATCAGCCTGGTCCATGGGAATCGGTTCTTGCTGCTTGGGTGGTCCCACGCGCTTCATGACCTCTACTCCGGCTGCTGCCGAATACCTGAAGAAACTGGATATTCCGGAAGGCTATCAGCTACTTTACTGTATCGCTTTCGGCTATCCGGACGAAACGCCCGCTGCCAAACCCCGTAATGCGGTAAAGGTAAAATTCATCGATTGACTTTCGTTTGAATGACGACAATAAAAAGGAGTGCCTCACCTTTCGGCGGGGCACTCCTTTCATATATAACAACTAAAACTCTTCTGTTTATCAGTTCTTGTTTGCGCGTTTACGCTCAAGCTCATCGAGGATAACCTTACGCATACGCATTGATTTAGGAGTAACTTCCACGTATTCATCCTCCTTGATGTATTCCAGCGCCTCCTCAAGAGAGAACTGTACGGGAGGTATCAGACGTGCCTTGTCATCCGAACCACTGGCACGCATATTGGTAAGCTTCTTGGACTTCGTTACATTAATCACCAAGTCGTTGTCATGGGAATGCTCACCCACTACCTGGCCTGCATAAACCTCTTCCTGCGGGAAAATGAAGAATTTGCCGCGGTCCTGCAACTTGTCAATGGCATAGGCAAAAGCCGTACCGGACTCCATGGCAATCATAGAACCGTTGGTACGCCGTTCAATTTCACCCTTATACGGCTGGTATTCCTTAAAACGGTGTGCCATGATAGCCTCGCCGGCAGAAGCGGTCAGCACGTTGGTACGCAGACCGATGATACCGCGTGACGGCATGTCGAACTCAAGGTTTACACGTTCGCCGGCACTTTCCATCTTCACCATTTCACCTTTACGACGGGTCACCATATCAATCATCTTGCTGGCATATTCTTCGGGAACATTGATGGTTAGCTCTTCGATAGGTTCGCATTTCACGCCGTCAATCTCCTTGAAGATTACCTGCGGTTGCCCTACCTGCAACTCATACCCTTCACGACGCATGGTCTCAATCAGTACGGAAAGATGAAGCACGCCACGGCCGGAAACAATCCACTTGCCGTCTTCCTCGCTCTTGCGCACGCGAAGTGCAAGATTCTTATCCAACTCCTTCATCAAACGGTCGTGGATGTGGCGGGAAGTAACAAACTTACCTTCCTTACCGAAGAACGGAGAGTCATTAATGGTGAAGAGCATACTCATCGTAGGTTCATCAATGGCAATAGGCGGCAATGCTTCCGGATTTTCGTAATCGCAGACCGTATCTCCGATTTCGAATCCTTCGATACCTACCAATGCACAGATGTCACCGGAAGACACTTCCTGCACCTTTACACGGCCCATACCTTCGAATGTATGCAATTCCTTGATTTTTGATTTCACGATACTCCCGTCACGCTTTGCCAAAGACACATTCATGCCTTCTTTCAATATGCCACGGTGTACGCGGCCCACAGCAATACGCCCGGTATACGAAGAATAATCCAGCGAAGTAACCAGCATTTGCGGTGTACCTTCCAACTGTTCGGGGGCAGGAATATTCTCCAAGATACAGTCCAGAAGCGGATAAATGTTATCAGTCGGCTGCTGCCAGTCGGTACTCATCCAATTATTCTTGGCAGAACCGTAGATAACGGGGAAATCCAGCTGGTCCTCGGTTGCATTCAGGCTGAACATCAAGTCGAACACCATCTCGTACACTTCTTCGGGACGGCAATTTGGCTTATCCACCTTATTCACAACAACGATAGGTTTCAGACCAATCTGCAGAGCTTTCTGCAATACAAACCGTGTCTGCGGCATAGGACCTTCGAAAGCATCCACAAGCAGAATGCATCCATCCGCCATATTCAATACACGTTCCACTTCACCTCCGAAGTCACTGTGTCCCGGAGTATCAATAATGTTAATCTTGGTGTCTTTGTAGTTGATAGAAACGTTCTTTGAGAGAATCGTTATACCTCGTTCACGCTCCAGGTCATTGTTATCCAACATTAATTCACCTGTGCTCTGGTTGCTGCGGAAAAGGTTTCCGGCCAAAAGCATCTTGTCAACGAGCGTCGTTTTCCCATGGTCCACATGGGCAATAATTGCAATGTTTCTAATCTTTTGCATATAATACCTATTATTTTCAGGCGACAAAGTTAGTGATTTTGGATTAGATATGCAGTATAGATATGATTTTTTTGCTGAATATCATTGTGATATAAAAGTTTATCCCTATCTTTGCAGCCCCGAAAGGGAATATTTATAATAACTTTTAATTAAACATTATGTATTTAGACGCTGCTAAAAAGCAAGAAATCTTCGGCAAATACGGAAAGTCTAACACTGATACTGGCTCAGCTGAGGCTCAGATAGCTTTGTTTTCCTACCGTATTGCTCGTCTGACTGAGCACCTTAAGCTCAACAGAAAGGATTATAGTACAGAAAGAGCTTTGACTATGTTGGTAGGTAAACGCCGTGCGTTGCTGACTTATCTGAAGGACCGCGACATCACCAGATATCGTGCTATCGTCAAAGAACTCGGCTTGCGTAAGTAATCTACTTGCGGCAAAACCATCAAAAAAGGAAGTTTTCCAAAAGGAAACTTCCTTTTTTGTTTATAATCCGATTTATACCTAATTTTGTATCCATGAAAAGAAAAGTATCAGCAGCAAATCTTTCGATAGCAATCACTTTTCTATTGATACTGCTATCATTCGGCTTCGGTTATCGCAGCTATTCACAGGCAGAACAACGTGTGGTCTCTGACTTGAACCAGGCACTGCAACGCACGGTATTGCAGCACAAGAGATTATGGTTGAATGCAGATACCATCCAAACCTATGCCAAGTTGCAAGAAGTGATGGGTACTCCCGTTTCCGTAAGCGGTTTCCACAGAGCCTTTACCGAAGCATTGTCCATCACCGGATTGAAAGATGTTTCTACCCTTTCGCTACATATACTGAAAAAGAATGCTCCCGCCACCGTATTCAATGAGATTCCTGCCGGATGTCTTGCCAGCGACACATTGGTATGGCTCTCCACCACAGCCGATGCATCTGGGCTGACACTTTCTTTCCGGGGATATGCCCGCTGCTCAGCTGCCATGCTGTTCAGCTTATCCAAGCAGACAATTCCGGCAACATTGCTATTGGCAGCCTTGCTGTGGGGAGGATTCACTTTCTTCTATTTCCACCGGCACACAAAGACTAATGCCAGTAACGGGCAGCAACAAGAAAACTTCATTACCTTCGGCAACCTTTCGCTTTCCCTCCAGGAAGCCTGCTTCTATAACGAACAGCAGGAAAAGCTAAAACTCACCCCCATGCAGTACACACTGATGGAGATGTTCTACCTTTCTTCCTCACACCTACTTTTCAAATCCGACATCTGCCAATCGCTATGGCCGGGAAAAGACAATGCAGACGAAACGCTTTACACATTGATACGGCGTCTGAAGCCCATTGTCGAGGACAACAGCAACCTCAGAATAACAACAGATCGTGGCCGCGCCTACGGACTGGAAATAAAAACCTAAACATTATAGAATCATGAAGACTAACAAACTTATCCTATTAGGGCTAATCTGCCTGACTGTCGCAATGCCGACAACCGCCCAAAACCGTAACGAAAAGAAAGAGCGCACTGAACGTGCTGTAAAAGAAGCTATTGCTGCTAAACAATACAAAATCAACGTAGATCGGATGCAACCGATGAGAGGCGGTAGCCGTAACTTGACCACCAACTACACACTGGAAATCAGAAACGACTCCGTTTTCTCTTACCTGCCTTACTTTGGAGTGGCCTACAATGCCCCGTATGGAGGAGGCAAGAGCCTGAATTTCAATGCATCCATCACCGGATACACAACCAGAGCACTCAAAAAAGGCAAAATCCAAATAGACTTCAAGACCCGTAGTGATGAAGACAATTATGAGTACCGCCTCACCATCTTTCCCGATGGTTCTACCAGTATCCATGTGCAACCCATGAACAAACAGTCCATCTCGTTCACCGGAGAGATGGATACAGAAAAGTAATCATCTTCCCCCTTTAAAAGGACAAAAGAAGGCATTGTCAGTCTATTGTCAGGCAAATGTCAGACAACTATCCGCTTTTTGTTTCTTCCATCCCGGCAGAAAGCGGATACCTTCGTGTCCCGAAATCAAACAACAACCGGAACATGAAACAGATAATATGTATTCTTGCCCTGCTCCTAATGAGCGTCACGACAACAAAAGCACAAACCAGCCCGGCAACACCCTCCATCCGAGGTAAAATTCTCACAGAGGAAAAGCAACCAATAGAGTTTGCCAACATCGCCCTCCTTTCCGAAGATTCCACCTTCATACAAGGAACGTGCAGCCGAAGCGACGGTAGTTTTGAACTTCTCCCTCCCGCTCCCGGAAACTATCTACTACAAGTTTCTTCCATCGGTTACAAAGCCCTTTGCCAGCCTTGCCCCACCGGGAGTACCCACAACTGGATATTGCAAACCGATGCCGTGCTACTTGCGGAAACCGTCATCACCGCCGCCCGCCCCGTTTTCCGACTAAAGGGCGGAAAGTTGGAGACAAGCGTACGGCAAACCCTACTAGCATCCTTGAATGATGCCAACGACGTATTGAAACATATCCCCGGACTGCGCTCCTCTGATGAGGGGTATACCGTTTTTGGCAAAGGGACACCGGTCATCTATATAGATAACCGCCTTCTGCAAGACAACTCCGAACTGCAACGCCTCTCTGCCGCCGATATTGAAAAAGTGGAGCTCATCACCAACCCGGGTGCAGAATACGATGCTACCGTTAAAGCCGTTGTGCGCATACGCACCGTACGTAACAAAAGAGACTGTTTTGGCGGTAATTTCCGTGCAGGAATCACCCAACGGAGACGCAGCAACCATTACGGACAAGTCGATCTGAATTATCAGAAGAAAGGACTATCCCTACTGGGCATGCTATACATCAATTATGAAAACAGAAAACGCCACCAGGAGGTTCGCTACCAGATACCGTCCGAAATACAATGGGATGTAAATAACCAGGTTCACTTGTATAATAAGGGACTGCTTGCCGGAGGAAAAGCAAGCGCCAGTTACGACTTCACCCCCCAACACAGCCTCGGTGCCTCCTATGAGTTTCATCGTACCCCCGATTATCACAGCAGTGACCATTCGGCATATACCGTCCGGGCAAATGAAGAACTGGCCGATCACACCATACATTCCTCCCAAAACCTGCAGCAAACTAGCCGACACCAGCTGAATGCCTACTATCAGGGCAGCATAAAGCAACTCCACATAAACTTCACCACCGACCTGGTGTACGGCAAAAGCTATGATCACCAGGAGGCTCAAGAAGAAAGCCAGACCGAAGGCAATCGCGACATCAGCTCTTTCAACCACGCCGACAACCGCCTTTATGCCGCCAAGTTGATTCTGACCCATCCCCTTTGGAAAGGTGAACTGAAGACCGGTGCCGATTACACCTTCATCCGGCGGAATGACAATTTCCTGAACCGGCAGCATATACTTCCCGATACAGACAGTCGAATCGACGAAAGCAAGTCTGCCGTCTTTGCCGAATACTCACTGACATTAGGAAAAATCAGCCTTCTTGCAGGACTGCGCTTCGAGCATGCCGTCTCCGACTATTGGGAGCAGGAAAAGTACGTGTCCGGTCAAAGTCGTACTTACAATGACTGGTGCCCCAACCTATCGGTAGACTTTCCTCTCGGCAAAGCCCAAGCCAATCTCAGCTATACAGCCAAAAGCAACCGCCCCAGCTTCTTCCAGCTACGTAGCACACTGAGTTATAACAACCGTTTCATCTACGAAGGCGGAAACCCGCTGCTTACCCCCGAAACCAACCACGACCTGCAGTTCACGGTCCTTTACAAGTGGATGCAATTCGGACTCAACTACCAATACCGCCGCAATGCCATTGCCTTCATGACCAAAGAATACGAGGACAATCCGGATGTTGTCATCTTCACTACCGGAAATTTCAAACGGATGCAGTATCTCACCGCCTCTGCCCATCTGTCACCCACCGTCGGCATCTGGAAACCGGAGCTCGGCATCTACTTCGCCCAACCGTTCTTCAAAGTCACCAATCAAGGCAGTAGCAAGAATATGAATCGCGGCAGCATTTACCTCTTTCTGCAAAACAGTCTCCAGCTTCCGGACGGGTGGATTCTCTCCCTTGATGCCGACTACCAGAGCGAAGGCAACTTCGGCGCCATGCTGCAACGTTCCTATTGGGGCATAGACGCTGGCATCCGCAAAACATTCTTCAACAAAAGGCTGACGCTCGGACTGCAAGCCAATGACCTGTGGAATTCCCGGTATGGCTCCTTCATGCTGTTCGGTCCCCGGCTGACCTATACGAAAAAGGCAAACCCGGACTCGCGCAGCTTCTCCCTGAACCTAAGCTATCGTTTCAATGCAGCAGGCAAAGCGTACAAAGGAAAGCACGTATCGGAACAAGACTTGAAGCGGCTATAAACAGAACTTTGGGGAAGAAAGAGAAACAGAACAGAAGAATATTATACAAATAAGCCGACCACCGGAGATATTTCAGCAATATTTTCCCTCAGAATGTTGCATCAAGTAAAAGTTTCTCTTATTTTTGCGGTTTAAGAACTATAAATTATAACTTTTCGACCCCAAAATACTATCATTATGGATACCAGCAAAATTGTAGGAGAAAAAATAAAATCACTCCGTGAAAGCCAATCCATCAGTATGGAAGAACTGGCACAGCGTTCGGGACTTGCTATCGAACAGATTGAACGTATAGAAAACAACATTGACCTCCCGTCACTGGCTCCCCTCATCAAGATAGCGCGTGTACTGGGTGTACGTTTGGGGACTTTTCTTGACGACCAAGATGAGAACGGTCCCGTAGTCTGCCGTAAGGACGAGTCGCAGAACAGCATCAGTTTCTCCAACAATGCCATCCACAGCCGCAAGCATATGGAGTATCATTCACTCTCCAAATCCAAAGCCGACCGCCACATGGAGCCGTTTATCATTGATGTGGCCGCTACGGACGACAGTGACTTTGTACTCTCCTCACACGAAGGCGAAGAATTCATCATGGTGATGGAAGGGACCATGGAAATCAGTTACGGCAAAAACACCTACCTGCTCGAAGAAGGTGACAGCATCTATTACGATTCCATCGTTCCGCACCACGTACACGCCTATGAAGGGCAGGCAGCCAAGATACTTGCAGTAGTTTATACACCTATTTAAATTAATGGAAAGGTGAAAATGGAAAATGATAAATACTTTCTATTTTCACCTTTCCACTTTCAACTTCCACATCATGTTATACGAACGCACCCTCGGCCAATGGTTGGAACATTGGGCCGAAACAACACCAGACAAAGAATATATCGTTTACTCCGACCGCAACCTGCGTTTCACCTGGAGCCAGTTCAACCGCCGGGTGGACGACATGGCCAAAGGGCTTATCGCCATCGGCGTGGAACGAGGAACACACGTAGGTATCTGGGCAGCTAACGTACCCGACTGGCTGACTCTATTATACGCTTGCGCCAAGATAGGTGCCGTCTACGTAACGGTAAACACCAACTACAAACAGTCCGAGCTGGAATATCTCTGCCAGAACTCCGACATGCATACCCTCTGCATCGTCAATGGCGAAAAGGACAGTGACTTTGTGCAGATGACCTATACCATGCTTCCGGAACTGAAGACCTGCCAACGCGGACACTTGAAAAGCGAACGTTTCCCTTATATGAAAAATGTCATCTACGTGGGGCAGGAGAAGCACCGGGGCATGTACAACACGGCCGAAATACTTCTCTTGGGCAACAATATAGAAGACAGCCGCCTGAATGAGCTCAAAAGTCAGGTCACTTGCCACGATGTAGTGAACATGCAATACACCTCCGGCACTACGGGATTCCCGAAAGGCGTCATGCTTACCCACTACAACATTGCCAACAACGGTTTCCTTACCGGTGAGCACATGAAGTTTACTGCCGACGACAAGCTCTGCGTCTGCGTACCATTGTTCCACTGCTTTGGCGTGGTACTTGCCACCATGAACTGCCTGACACACGGCTGTACGGAAGTAATGGTGGAACGCTTCAACCCGTTGGTAGTGCTCGCCTCTATCCACAAGGAGCGCTGCACGGCACTTTACGGCGTACCCACCATGTTCATTGCCGAACTGAACCATCCGATGTTCGACATGTTCGACATGTCCAGCCTCCGTACGGGTATCATGGCAGGTTCCCTCTGCCCGGTAGAGCTGATGAAGCAGGTGGAAGAGAAAATGTACATGAAGGTAACCAGCGTTTACGGGCTGACCGAAGCTGCTCCCGGAATGACCGCCACCCGGATAGACGACCCGTTCGATGTACGTTGCAATACCGTAGGACACGACTTTGAACATACGGAAGTAAAGGTTATCGACCCCGAAACCGGAGAAGAGTGTCCCGTAGGCGTACAAGGTGAAATGTGCAACCGCGGATACAACACCATGAAGGGTTACTACAAAAACCCGGAAGCCACAGCCGAAGTCATTGATGAGAACGGCTTCCTGCACTCGGGAGACCTTGGAATAAAGGACGAGGACGGCAATTACCGCATCACAGGACGCATCAAGGACATGATTATCCGCGGTGGTGAAAATATCTATCCCCGCGAGATAGAAGAGTTCCTCTATCAACTGGAAGGCGTAAAAGACGTGCAGGTAGCCGGTATTCCCTCTAAGAAATACGGTGAAGCCGTAGGCGCTTTCATCATCCTGCACGAAGGAGTGGATATGCACGAATCGGATGTACGAGACTTCTGCATCGGCAAAATATCCCGCTACAAGATACCCAAGTATATCTTCTTCATCAAAGAATTCCCCATGACGGGAAGTGGCAAGATACAGAAATTCAAGCTGAAAGACCTGGGATTACAGCTTTGCAAGGAGCAGGGGATTGAGATTGTGTGATAATAAAGGATAAGAGATAAGGGGTTAGCGATTAGGGATTATTTGGGGCCGCATAGACTTTAATATAGGCATAAACCCATCCTTAATCCCTAATCGCTAACCCCCTTATTTTTCTTCTTTTTCCGGATACTTCATATTCTCCTCTTTCATCTGTTCCAAGACCTCATGCAGGTATTTGGCAGACTCCCATTTAGCCATCGGAAGGTCGTGGAGCAGGTAGTTGCCGCAATCTTGCGGAGCGGCACCGGGGACTTCACCTTCATATTCGGCAACAAAGCGGAAGGTGTCCTGCATCAGCGCCAGTATGTCCTGCGGCTTCAAGTCACCTTTCATCAGCAGATAATTACCGGTGAGGCAGCCCATGGGGCCCCAATAGATAATCTTGTCCTGCCACTGCGGGTCATTACGCAGGTAGGTGGCGGCAAGATGTTCGATAGTATGCAGAGCACCTTGTCCCAAGGCAGGCTCACGGTTGGGCTCTTTCATACGGATGTCGAAAGTAGTGACTGTTTCTCCGTTCACTTCATCCTGGCGGGATACGTAAATACCGCGCAACAAGCGGATGTGGTCAATTGTAAAACTGGGAATCTTCTTCATGAGTTATGAGTTATAAGTTATGAGTTATAAATTGCTGGGAAGGGTGGAGAGGAAGGTCCATATCGTGAGGAACGAACGCTCTGCCATGGTTCCCCAGAAATCGGCATACTGCGAAGCATGGTCCTCTACTCCGGGTGTGTCGCTGATGATGCGGAAGCTGAGAAAAGGAACATTGTACAGATAGCAAGTCTGCGCAATGGCGGCAGACTCCATATCAACGGCAAGACCGTCGGGGAAACGTTGCTTGATGGTATCCAGCTCCGTACGGTTGGTGATGAACTGGTCGCCGGTACAGACAAGTCCGCTGTGGATGCGGCTTTCCATTCCGGCTTCGTTCAGAGACAAGGCATGTTTCAACAGAGAGGAACATCCCTCGTAAGAGGCGGGAAAACCTTGCACTTGTCCGTACTCGTTACCGTCGCCGCACCAGACGTCGTGATACACCAGACATTGGCTTGCCACTACATCCGTCACCTTCAGGCAAGCATCAATGCCGCCCGCCACACCGGTGCTGACGATGCAGTCCGGAGAAAAGCGCCGTATCAGTTCCGTAGCTCCTACCGCTGCACTCACCTTACCGATGCCACATTGCGTCAAGATTACATGGTTACCGCCCAATGTACCTTCCACATAGCGGAAACTACCATCGCCCGACGTATTCTTATCCTGCAAGCGCTCCACCAACCGGCGGTGTTCGCTGTCCATTGCACTGATTATCCCTATTGTCATATCTATAATAATTTAAGCTTGCATATTACCATTAAAGCACTTTAATCTTTTTTTGGAAAGGCAAAGGTACAACATTCTGCCGATAACGTGACAATAACAATCTGCATTTATGTATCTTTGCCACAAAAGCGAAGATAGGCTGCACCTCAACAAAACTTTTTCACGCAAGCATGAAAGTTCTGTATTCGGTTTGCACTATCTTTGCCCCACAATTGATTAATTGATAACTCATAACTTATAACTCATGAAGAAGCTTCTTCCCGACCTTATTGCCATCTTGGCATTCGTCCTCCTTTCCTTCGCCTACTTCTTCCCGGCGGATATAGAAAACCGTATTCTCTTTCAGCACGACACGGCTGCAGGAGCAGGGGCAGGACAAGAAGTCAAGGAGTATTACGAACAGACGGGCGAACGCAGCCGTTGGACAAACTCGCTGTTCGGCGGTATGCCCATGTATCAGATAGCCCCTTCGTATGACTCCACCAAGTCACTGCAGTGGGTACAGAAAGCCTACCAACTCTTCCTGCCCGACTATGTGTGCCTCACATTCATGCTGATGCTCGGCTTCTACATCCTGCTGCGCGTCTTCGGCATACCGGTCTGGCTGGCCGGACTGGGCGGTATCATGTGGGCATTTTCGTCCTATTTCTTCATCCTGATATCCGCCGGACACATCTGGAAGTTCATCACCCTTGCCTACGTGCCGCCCACCATAGCAGGCATTGTGCTCGCCTATCGTGGGAAACTGCTGTGGGGAGGCATCCTCACCGCCTTGTTCGTGGCCCTGCAAATCACCTCGAACCACGTGCAGATGTCCTATTACTTCTTCTTCGTCATCCTTTTCTTTGTGGGAGCCTACTTCGAGAAAGCATGGCGTACCAAGACATTGCCCCAGTTCTTCAAGGCAAGTGCCGTACTGATTGTGGCAGCCCTCGTCGGCATAGCCGCCAACGTATCCAACCTCTATCACACCTATGCTTACAGCAAAGAAACCATGCGCGGCAAGAGCGAACTGGTGCAGACCGGCGACGCTGCCAAGCAGACCAGTAGCGGGCTGGACCGCGACTACATCACCCAGTGGAGCTACGGCATCGACGAAACACTGACTCTGCTGGTGCCCAACTTCAAAGGCGGAGCATCTGCCGCCCTCAGCCAGAGTGAAACAGCCATGAGCAAGGCAAACCCGATGTACAGCAGTCTGTACGGCTCACTGACACAATATTTCGGTACCCAGCCCATGACGTCGGGTCCCGTCTACGTCGGAGCATTCGTCTTGTTTCTGTTCGTACTGGGATGCTTCATCGTGAAAGGACCGTTGAAGTGGGCATTGATAGGAGCCACCTTCTTCTCCATCGTCTTGTCCTGGGGCAAGAACTTCATGCCGCTGACGGATTTCTTCATCGATTACGTCCCGTTGTACAACAAGTTCCGCGCCGTGTCCTCCATCCTTGTCATAGCAGAGTTCACGATACCTTTGCTGGCTATCTTTGCCCTGAAACGCCTGCTCGAAGAGCCGGAAATCTTAAAACAGGAAAAGAAGCCCCTCGGCATCAGCCTGCTGCTCACTGCAGGCATCGCCCTGCTGCTTGCCGTTGCCCCGGGCAGCATCGGCTCCGGCTACGTGCCCGCCCAAGAGGCACAGATGCTGCAGAATGCCGTCAACCAGCAGATGATACCCGCCAACGAGCTCTCCGGCATCCTTGCCAACTTGGGAGAGATGCGTGCCGAACTCGTCAGCAGCGACGCCCTGCGTAGCTTCATCATCATAGGCATCGGCTGCAGCCTGCTCTGGCTCTATGCAAGCGGCAAGCTGCGCAGCTCGCTGACCATTGCAGGTATCACCATACTCTGCCTGGCAGATATGTGGGGGGTCAACAAGCGCTATCTGAATGATGCCCAGTTCGTGCCCCACTCCATCCGTACGGAAACCTTCACCAAGACGAATACAGACGAGCTGATACTGCAAGATACCAGCTTGGACTATCGTGTATTGAACTTTGCCACCAGCACCTTCGATGACAACAATACCTCCTACTGGCACAAAAGCGTCGGCGGTTATCACCCGGCCAAGCTGCGCCGCTACCAGGAAATGATAGAGCATCACATCTCTCCCGAAATGCAGGCGGCCTACAAGGCCATTGCCACCGCCGGAGGTGAGATGGACAGCGTGGATGCCAATAAGTTCCGCGTACTGAACATGCTGAACACCAAATACTTCATCTTCCCTGCAGGACAGCACAGACAAACCGTTCCCATCCTCAACCCGCACGCCTACGGCAATGCATGGTTTGTAAACAAGGTGCAGTATGTGAACAACGCCAACGAAGAGATTGACGCCCTGGACAGCATCATACCTACGGAGACAGCTGTAGTGGATGCCCGCTTCAAGGATGTACTGAAAGGTGCCACGGAAAGTTATAAAGACAGCCTCTCCAGCATCCGCCTGACAAGTTACGCACCTAACCGCCTGACGTACGAAACGAACAATGCCCAAGACGGTATTGCCGTATTCTCCGAAATCTATTATCCGGACGGCTGGCACGTAACCATCGACGGACAGCCTGCCGAACTGGCACGCGCCGACTATATCCTGCGCACAATGTATGTTCCTGCCGGACAGCACACCATCGAAATGCGCTTTGACCCCACCAGCCTGCACGTGACGGAAGGCATCGCCTACGGAGCACTGGCACTGCTGGTGATAGGTATCATCGTGGCAGTGCTGACAGCTAAAAGGAAGTATGTAAAGGCATAAAAAAATATCATATCATTCCCCCATAAGCACTCGACGCATTCCGTATCAGGGTATGAATAGCGGAATGCGTCGAGTGCTTATGTCCGTTCCGTTATCCCCTCATGTTTGTTCTGTCATTCCCTTATGTCTGTTCTGTCAACCCCTATATATTGATGAAAAACCACGGCTGTGAAGCATATTCTTCACAGCTGTGGCACGTCTTCTTCACGACTGTGGAAAAGGCGTACCACAGCCGTGCGCACATGATAAACCCAAAGGCTTCTCAAGACAAACCACCGTGCAAAACACAACAGAAGCCTATGCAAGAGACAAGAAAGCCCGGTCAGATGCGCAAAAAAACCGTTTCTACCCTCCCGGGTAAAAACGGCTCAAGTCAATAATACATGAAAAAACGCTATTTAGAGAGAGTCTCTTCTATAACGGAATGGTTCTCTTCCTTCTTCACTCATCATCAGCAGTTCTCCGAACTGACATCAAAGTTAGGGAAGCATAACAAGAACAACAAATAGAATCTACGAAAAGGCATATCTCATCGACAGAACGGAAAAGAATGAACCCTACAATAGGGAAAAGAATGAAAAAAAAGCTATAAACAGTCGGCAGAACGATATATTTCAGTAACTTTGCTAACGTGAAAACAGGCTGCACCCCAGCATAAAAAAATGAACAGTATGGAAACTACCAGACAAAATAAAATAGCCCGTCTCCTGCAGAAGGAACTGAGTGATATCTTCTTGTTGCAAACCAAGTCCATGCCCGGCATACTGATTTCCGTCAGTGCCGTACGCATCAGCCCCGACATGAGCGTGGCACGCGCTTATCTCAGTATATTCCCCTCGGAGAAAAGCGAAGAAATCGTCAAGAACATCAACGGAAACATGAAGTCCATACGCTTTGAACTGGGTACCCGCGTACGCCACCAACTACGCATTATCCCCGAACTGAAGTTCTTCGTAGACGACTCACTGGACTATCTGGAACGAATTGATGAACTGCTGAAATAATGTCCCTTCCCTTCTTTATAGCCCGCCGCTACCTCTTCTCCAAGAAGAAACACAATGCCATTAATATCATCTCCGGTATTTCGGTGTGTGGGGTGGCATTGGCTACGTTGGCGTTGGTATGCACCTTGTCCGTGTTCAACGGTTTTCAGGACATGGTGGCAGGCTTTTTCACAGCCTTCGACCCGGAACTGAAAATCACCGTCCGCGAAGGTAAGGTTTTCGACCCGCACGAAGCGTGCATCCGGCAAGTACACGCCCTGTCCGAGATTGACGTGTGGACGGAAACACTGGAAGAGAATGCCATGGTGCAGTACAAGGACCGCCAGGCAATGGCCGTCATCAAGGGAGTGGAGGACAATTTCGAACAGCTTACATCCATCGACAGCTTGCTCTATGGGACGGGAAAGTTCCTACTGAGCGACTCGGTGGTGGACTATGGTTTTCTGGGTGTGGAACTTATATCCGAGTTGGGCACCGGCATTCAGTTCGTGGACCCGTTGCAGGTCTATGCCCCCAAACGGAACGTACGGGTAAACATAGCCAACCCCACTGCGGCTTTCAACCGGGAGTATCTCTTCTCGCCCGGCGCCATCTTTGCCGTCAACCAGCAAAAATACGATTCACGCTACATACTGACGTCACTCGACTTTGCCCGCCGTCTGTTCAATTATGACACGGAAGTTTCTGCCATTGAGATGAAACTGAAACCCGGTTCCAACATCGGCTCCGTACAAAAGAAAATAGCAGGCATTCTCGGCGACCGGTTCATTGTACAGAACCGCTACGAGCAGCAGGCCGATGTTTTCCGCATCATGGAAATAGAGAAACTCATCTCTTATCTCTTCCTCACCTTCATTCTGGGTATCGCATGCTTCAATGTCATCGGTTCGCTGTCCATGCTGATACTGGACAAACGGGAGGACGTGGAGACACTGCGCAACCTGGGTGCCGATGACCGGCTCATAGCGCGCATCTTCTTGTTCGAAGGCAGGATGATTTCTGTGTTCGGCGCCCTCTCCGGCATCGTTTTAGGATTGTTGCTGTGCTTTCTGCAGCAACGTTTCGGGTTGATTTCATTGGGGGGAGGAAACGGAAGTTTTGTAGTAGACGCTTATCCGGTAAGTGTACATGCCACGGATATTATTCTGGTATTCGTAACGGTCATCACTGTAGGCTTCTTGTCCGTATGGTATCCGGTGAGATACCTCAGCAAGCGGCTGCTGAGAAAAAGATAGAAAAACAGTTACTTCTTACGGATAATCGTCAATCCGTCACGCAGGGGGAGAATGACTTTCTCCACACGCGCATCCCGCGCCACCAAATCATTGAAGGCTTTGATACTGATTGTCTGCAGGTCTGTGCGATGGGGTTGTTCTTCCAGCACATGGCCATCCCACAAGGTATTGTCGGCAATGATATATCCACCGCCGGAAAGGCGGGCGAGCACCATTTCATAATACTCTATGTATTTACGCTTATCTCCGTCAATAAAGGCAAGGTCAAAAGTGAGGTCCAGTTGCGGTACCCGCTCCAAGGCATCGCCAATGTAGAACCTGATTTTATCCGCGTAATCGGAATTCTCCAGCCACGGACGGGTGAAGTCCTCCTGCTCGTCGTTGATTTCAAACGTATGCAGCATCCCGCCCTCCGGCAGTCCTTCTGCTATGCAAAGTGCGGAATATCCACTATAAGTCCCTATCTCCAGCACCTGCCGGGGACGAATCATCCGGACAAACATCTTGAGCATACGCCCCTGCAAATGTCCGGAAGCCATGCGGGGATATAGCAACTTGACATGCGTGTCGCGATAGAGCGCTTTCAGGTAATCGCCCTCATCATCAATGTGCTGCAAAATGTATTCGTCAATCGTCACTTTGTTAATGGATTATAGGTTAGGGATAAGGGATTAGGGGTTAGGGATTAGGGGTTAGTTCTGCGCACAATTATTAATTAATCATTAACCGCTAATCCCTTATCCTTAATCCCTTATCCTACAAGTATCTGTTACTGTTGGGCAACACACTATCTTCAGCATGCTTCAAGGCATCTTCTACGACATTGATTTCAAGGAAAGAGGTCTGTGTGCCTTCCTTACCGCTACTCAGGTAGCCCACCATGTCCGTAGGACATAAACGGCCTTCCTTCAACAAGCGGCGCAAGGCTGCAAAGTAATATTCCTGCCCGTTGGCAAGTTCGGGCATATAGATAGCTTCCACACCGTAGGAAAGGGCAAGGTGCCGCATGGTCTTTTCCTTGTAGCAGATGGCCAACACCGGATATTTGCCACGGAAAGCGGCAAGGTTACGGGCAGTACGGCCGCTGTAACTGTCGGTGATGATTGCACGGATTTTCAGTTTGGTGGTAGCCTTTACCGCTTGTTTGGCCAGGAACGCAGTCACGTCGTTGCTGTTCTCGTCCAGCGGAATACGGATATCGTTGTCAGACAGCTTGTCTTTCTCCGCTTGGGCGGCAATCTTGGTCATCGTCTTCACTGCTTCTACCGGATACTTTCCATAGGCGGTTTCACCGCTCAACATCAAGGCATCCGTACGATAATAGATGGCATTAGCAATGTCCGTTACCTCCGCACGGGTGGGACGCGGATTGGAAATCATGGTATGAAGCATCTGTGTGGCAACAATCACCGGCTTCTTGGCAAGAATACACTTGCGGATGAGCACACGCTGGATGCCCGGAATACGTTCCTGCGGAACTTCAATACCGAGGTCACCGCGAGCTATCATCACACCGTCGGCTACTTCCAGGATTTCATCGATATTATCAACACCTTCCTGGTTCTCAATCTTTGCCACAATGCGGATATCGCTGTTATGAGCGTCAAGAATCGCCTTGATGTCGAGTATATCCTGCTTATTGCGCACAAAGGAGTGGGCAATAAAGTCTATGTTCTTCTCAATGGCATAAAGGATATTGGTGCGGTCCTTCTCCGTCAGAGAAGGCAGATTGATGCGGACGCCGGGAACGTTGACGCTCTTGCGGCTGCCCAGAGTAGCCTCATTCTGTACTTCGCAGAGCAGATAGTCGGGGGTCTTCTCTACAACGACCAACTCTAAGTCACCGTCATCAATAAGGATATGGCCGTCCACATTCAAGTCTTTGACGAAATGGGGATAGGATACCGAGATACATTCACGGGTAGTCTCCTGCTCCGGGTTGCCTACCACCTTCACGCGGTCGCCCGCCTTGAAAGGAATGGGCTCAGCCAGAACCGTCGTACGGACCTCCGGTCCTTTCGTATCCATAAGGATAGCGATGCGGTTGGAAACCGAACGCACATTATTAATCAACTTCTCGGCACCTTCACGGCCAAGATGTGCAGTATTCATACGTACAACATTCATACCTGCATCGAACAACTGCTTTATAAAATCAACATCACAGCGCTGGTCAGAAATCGTTGCGACAATCTTCGTTTGCTTCAATAACATAATCTATATACCTATTTTATTTAATAATCTTTTAATGCCTCCATGGCCAGACGGTAGGAGTTCAGCCCGAAACCGAGAATGACACCCTTGCAAGCGCAGGAAATCATGGACACATGACGAAAAGCCTCGCGGGCATGTACATTAGAGATATGCACCTCAATCACTGGAGAAGTGACCGAACGGATAGCATCTTGCAGAGCGATGGACGTGTGAGTGTAAGCACCCGCATTCAAAATGATGCCGTCCACATCAAAACCCACCTGCTGAATCTTGTCTATCAGCTCTCCCTCAATGTTGGACTGGAAATAGTCAATCTGTACATCCGCATATTTCTTACGGAGTTCGGCAAGGTAGTCTTCAAAAGTAACGCTACCGTAAATGGAAGGTTCACGTTTGCCCAAGAGATTTATATTGGGGCCATTAATAATCTGTATCCTCATAACACAATTTTTTATACCTTTGCGGTGCAAAGATAGTGCAAACCGAAAGCAGATGCAAATTTATTTGCAATTTGCTGAAATGCAGTCTATTTTCGCGAAGCAAAGGTAGAAAAAAGAAATGAAATCAGAAGAAAAATCCACAAATAAGGAGAAACAAACGCTGATAATCAGAAAGTACCACCAGTATCTGAAACTGGAAAAAGCACTCTCACCCAATACAGTGGATGCTTACCAAACAGACTTACAGAAGCTGCTGCACTTTCTGGAAGGAGAGGGTATCGCTATCCTTGACACTACCCTGGATGACTTGCAGCATTTTGCCTCCGGACTGCACGACATCGGCATCCATCCCCGCTCGCAGGCACGCATCTTGTCGGGCATCAAGTCATTTTTCCATTTCCTAGTCATAGCCGACTACCTGGAAGGAGACCCCAGCGAACTGTTGGAGGGTCCCAAAATCGGATTCAAGCTTCCAGAAGTATTGACGGTGGAAGAGATAGACCGCATCATCTCCGCCATTGACCTAGGCACAAACGAGGGGCAACGCAACCGGGCCATCCTCGAGACTCTATACAGTTGCGGCCTACGGGTATCGGAACTGTGCAACCTGAAAATCTCCGACTTGTATTTCGACGAAGGCTTCATCAAGGTAGAAGGTAAGGGCAGCAAACAACGCCTTGTACCTATATCGTCCCGTGCCATCAAAGAAATAAGGAACTGGTTCGTAGACCGTAATGGAGGCTGGAAAATCAAGAAAGACTTCGAGGACTATGTATTTCTGGCACGCTGGGGCAAAAACATCTCGCGCATCATGGTATTCCATCTTATCAAAGAACTGGCAGAGAAGGCCGACATCACCAAAAACATCAGCCCACACACCTTCCGCCACTCCTTTGCCACTCACCTGCTTGAAGGAGGCGCCAACCTACGCGCCATACAAAGTATGCTGGGGCACGAATCCATTGCTACAACAGAAATTTACACACACATCGACCGGAACAGATTGCGCAGTGAAATCATAGAACACCATCCCCGCAATATAAAGTATCGCAAAGAACGGGAAATTCATTAAATTATGATAAAATTACTGCGAGGGTTAACAAACTGTAATAGGATTTAATATCTTTGCGTTGTTATGTTCATGCCCAAACAGCACACTAACATGGAATAGACAAATTTCAATTACAAACAATTAATTTATACCTAAAATGACTAAGAAATTGTATCTGCCGTTTTTAATGGCAATGGTTGTTGCATTAATGACATCATGCAGCAAAAAAATGGGTGAATTGTCATCTGATTATTTCACCGTAACTCCTCAAGTTCTGGAGGCTGTAGGTGGTAAAGTTCCCGCTACAATCAACGGAAAATTCCCCGAAAAGTACTTCAACAAGAAGGCTGTGGTAGAAGTGACTCCAGTATTGAAATGGAACGGTGGCGAAGCTAAGGGTCAATCTGCCGTATTCCAAGGCGAAAAAGTGGAAGGTAACGACCAGACTATCTCTTACAAGATGGGCGGCAGCTACACGATGAAAACATCTTTCGACTATGTACCGGAAATGGCAAAATCCGAACTGTATCTGGAATTCAAGGCTACAATCGGTAAAAAGACTGTCACCATCCCTGCTGTAAAAGTAGCTGACGGTGTAATTTCCACTTCTGAGATGCTGGAACAAACATTGGGTAGCGCTAACCCCGCCAACGGTGACGACGCTTTCCAACGTATCATCAAAGAAAAGCATGACGCCAACATCATGTTCTTGATCCAACAAGCCAACGTACGCGCCAGCGAATTAAAGACTGCCAAAGAATTCGGCAAAGAAGTGAAGAACATAAACGAAGCTGCCAACAAGAAGATCAGCAACATCGAAATCTCCGCATACGCTTCTCCTGATGGTGGTGTAGACTTGAATACTACATTGGCTGAAAACCGTCAGGACAACACAGCTAAGATCATCAACAAAGATTTGAAGAAAGCCAAAATCGATGCAGCAGTAGACACCAAGTATACAGCTCAAGACTGGGAAGGTTTCCAGGAACTGGTATCCAAATCAAACATCCAAGACAAAGAATTGATTCTTCGCGTTCTTTCCATGTATCAGGATCCTGAACAAAGAGAACAAGAAATCAAAAACATCTCTTCTGTTTATAAGACTTTGGCCGACGAAATCCTGCCGCAATTGCGTCGTTCACGCCTGACTTTGAACTACGAAATCATCGGTAAGTCTGACGAAGAAATCGCAAGCCTCGCCGACAGCGATGCCAAGCAGTTGAACATCGAAGAATTGCTGTATGCCACTACCTTGACTAAAGATGCTACCAAACAAGAAGCCATCTTCACAAAAGCTACTCAAATCTACCCGAACGATTTCCGTGCTTACAACAACTTAGGTAAACTGGCTTATCAGGCTGGTGATCTTGACAAGGCTGAAAGCTACTTCAAGAAAGCTCTCTCTATCAAGGATGCTCCTGAAGTCAACATGAATCTTGGTCTGATTGCTTTGACCAAGGGTGACAAGACCGCAGCAGAAGGCTACCTGAGCAAGGCTTCCGGTTCTAAGGAGCTGAACGAGGCATTGGGTAATCTGTATGTTGCTCAAGGTCAGTACGACAAGGCTGTTAACTCATTCGGCGATACAAAAACCAACAGTGCAGCTTTGGCACAAATCCTGGCTAAGGACTACAACAAAGCAAAGAGCACATTGGCCGCTATCGAAAAGCCGGACGCTTACACTGACTACCTGATGGCTGTACTTGGCGCAAGAACCAACAATACATCTATGGTAACCAGCAGTCTGAAAAATGCCATTGCAAAAGAACCGGCTTTGGCAAAGAAAGCTGCTTCTGACCTGGAATTCGCCAAATACTTCACTAACACTGACTTTATGAATATCATCAAATAATAAAGGTTAGACTGAAAAGAACGTGCCCGGCATAGAAATATGTCGGGCATTTCTTTTTATTCACACCAAAAAGAAGTATTTTCGCGACGAAGTATCAGAAAAAGAACCGGAATGAAGAAAATCTATCTTGCATACCTTCTGCTTATTATATTGTCTGCCTGCGGCAGCAAAAACACGAATTCAGTCCACCTAAGCGGTGAAATCAAAGGGCTGGGGAATGATACCCTTTATATATATGGTACGGACAAGTTCTATAACCGTATGGACACACTGCTTGTCAAGGATGACAAGTTCTCTGCAACCCTCACCACCGACACACTTGCCTCTACATGGTTGCAATTCAGCGACGGTACGGAATATCCGCTTTACCTGGACAAAGGAGACAACATAAAGATAAAAGGTTCTGCCGCCGAGCTTACTTCACTGGAAATCACGGGAAATGTCCCCAATGAAGAACTAACCGCCTTTCAGAAAGAGTTGAAAGGCTTGAGTACTCCCTCGGAGAAAGCATTGGAAGAAAAAGCAGAAGCCTTCATCAACAACCATCCTTCTTCACTGGTAAGTATCTATCTGCTGGAGAAATATTTCGTGCAAAAACCGCAACCGGACTTCGCCTTAATCAAAGAAATGACAGCACACATGACCGGAGGCTTAAAAGACCGTCCGTATGTGGACGAACTGCTTGATCTGATCCAAGAAGAAGAGAAGATATCCATCGGGAAAACTATCCCTTACGTCAACCTGCCCAATGCCAAAGGTACACAAATCAGTCGCACCAGCTTTAAAGACAAATATCTGTTGATACATTTCTGGGCATCTTGGGACCCGCAAAGCATGGAAGCCAACGCTGCCCTGCGCCGGATTTACAAGAAAGAAGAAAAGAACAAACTATTCGCCCTCTGGGGTATTTCCTTGGACATCGACAGAAAGGAATGGGAAGAAGCAATCAAAAGAGATACCCTGAAGTGGGAACAGAGTTGTGATTTCTCCGGATGGAACACAGCGCCCATCAAGCAGCTCGCCATACAAGCATTGCCTGCCAACCTGTTCCTTAGCCCTTCCGGAAAAATTGAAGGGAAGAATATGAGTGAGGAAGACATCAAGAAGAAACTGGAGGAGATAGAGCAAAAGGAAAAAGAGAAGAAAGAGAGTGAAAAAAAACTCAAAAAACAAAACCGACGGTAGCCTATCCTGCCATCACTAACCCCTAATCACTAAAAACGTGCTCATAAAAGTTTTTGGAGCGGCTGTTCAAGGTATTGACGCAACCCTCATCACCATTGAAGTCAACAGTTCCAGAGGCTGTATGTTCCATTTAGTCGGTTTACCGGACTCTGCGGTCAAAGAAAGCCATCAACGTATCATATCTGCTTTGCAAGTCAACGGTTACCGGATGCCTACCAGTAATATCGTCATCAACATGGCACCGGCAGATATCCGCAAGGAAGGTACAGCTTACGATTTACCTTTAGCCATCGGCATACTTGCCGCCAGCGAAGTTATCCAGTCCGATAAGCTGGAACGCTATCTGTTGATGGGTGAACTAAGCCTTGATGGTAGTCTGCAACCTATCAAAGGAGCACTCCCCATTGCCATTAAGGCCAGAGAGCTGGGGTTTGAGGGTATGATAGTTCCTTGCTCGAACGCACATGAGGCCGCTGTAGTGAACAACCTAAAAGTCTACGGCGTGGAGAATATCAAAGATGTCATTGAGTTCTTCAACGGAAAACCAAAATTATCCCCGACACAAGTCAATACCCGCGAAGAGTTTTACTCCCAACAAAGCTCTTTTGAACTGGACTTTGCAGAAGTGAAAGGGCAGGAAAATGTAAAGCGAGCGCTGGAAGTAGCCGCCGCAGGCAGCCACAATATTCTTCTCATTGGGGCCCCGGGTAGCGGAAAGTCTATGCTGGCAAAACGTCTTCCCTCCATACTTCCTCCTTTATCATTGGGAGAAAGCCTGGAAACGACCAAGATTCATTCTGTTGCCGGAAAACTCGGTAAAGGTGGCGGACTTATCTCAAAACGGCCATTCCGTGATCCGCACAATTCCATTTCCACAGTAGCCATGACTGGTGGAGGCAGTTTCCCCCAACCCGGTGAAATCAGTCTGGCTCATAATGGAATCCTATACCTCGACGAATTGCCTGAGTATAACCGCAGCGTTTTGGAGGTTCTCCGCCAACCGCTGGAAGATAGAAAAATTACTGTATCACGCATTCGATGCAATGTGGAATATCCTGCCAGTTTTATGCTGGTAGCCTCCATGAACCCATGCCCATGCGGATACTACAACCACCCGACCAAAGGCTGCGTTTGCAGTCCCGGGCAAGTACAGAAGTATCTAAATCGCATATCCGGACCTTTACTCGACCGCATAGACCTGCAAATCGAAGTTACCCCACTTCCTTTTGAAAAGATGGCAGACACTCGCCCGGGTGAGTCGAGCGCAACAATACGAGAGCGTGTGATACATGCCCGACAAATTCAGGAAACAAGGTATGCAGACATTCCCGGTGTATATTGCAATGCCCAGATGAACAGTAAACTGCTTGCCTGCTACGCCCGTCCGGATGACAAAGGACTTGCCATGCTCAAAACTGCCATGAACCGGCTGAACCTTTCGGCCCGCGCCTACGACCGCATATTGAAAGTATCACGCACCATCGCCGACCTGGAAGACTGCGAATCAATACAGCCGGCACACTTGGCGGAAGCTATCGGATATAGGAATCTGGATAGGGAGGACTGGGCAGGATGAAAAAGGGATTAGGGATTAGCGGTGAGCGATTAACAGTCAGCCCCTTTAATCTCTAATCCCTAATCTCTAACCCTTATTTCTCTATCCGAATGCGCGCATCCACCGCTATCACCTGCTTTTCAGTCGCCAACAATGGATTGATATCCATCTCCTTGATTTCCGTTGCAAAGCGCAGCAAGGTGGAAAGCCGTACAATAATTTCGGCAAATTTATCTTCATTCACACCCTTCTGCCCGCGCGTACCTTTGATAATCTTATAGGCACGCAACGAGTGAATCATGGAGTAAGCCTCCTCATAGGACAACGGTGCAAGACCGGAAGATATATCCTTCAGCACCTCCACAAAAATACCGCCCAGGCCGCAGAGTACCACATGTCCGAACTTCTCTTCATATTTGGCACCGATAAACAATTCCGTCCCTTTCAGCATCGGCTGCACCATAATAGCACTGGCTTCGGGAATCTGCATCATACGGTCGAATTCCAATGCCAAATGCTGTTCACTTTTGATATTGAGCACAACACCGCCTACATCCGACTTATGCACCGGCCCCACCACCTTTGCCACCACCGGGAATCCCGTGCGGCGTGCAAAGGCAAGCACTTCTTCCTTGTTGTCCGAAACAAACTCCTCCACAATAGGAATACCTGCAGAGCTGAGCAATGCCTGCACATAGTGCGGTGCGATATAACCGTCCGCAGGAATGGAATCTATAATCCGGCGGATACGGGGAACATCCACTCCAAAGAGCTCGATTTCATTATTGGCAGGCCTCGGGGCATTCATTATCCGAGAAAGTGCCGTGCCCAAAGTCACTTCATCGGCAAAGTTCACATGGCCTTTTGCCAGAAAAGCAGCAACCTCGGCTCCTGCCGTATTGATGGAAGGAAGAATCGGAAAAATCGGCTTCTTGCAATGCTGCATCTTCTCATGCAGCACGTCATACATTTCAAACATGGTCACCAGTCCCGGAGTACCGAAAATAGCCATTACAGCATCAATATTGTCCAACTTCTCCTCACAATACTCCAGACAGAGGCGCAGATGTTCCGGCGTACCCGTAGCCAGAATATCAATGGGATTCCCCACAGCCGCACCGGGGAAAAGCTTGCCCTTAAGTTCCTCCGCCACCGGTCCTTCCAGTTTCGGGACATTCAGTCCGCCCTTACTCAACGCATCGGTCAACATCACTCCCGGACCGCCGGCATGGGTAATGATGGCGAAGTTTTTCCCTTTCAGTTCCGGCAGTGTAAAGATACAACCTACGGTTGTCAGCTCCTCGCGCGAATAGCAACGCACAATACCCGCCTTACGGAACAAGGCCTCTACCGCCGAATCGCTACTGGCAATGGCCCCCGTATGCGAACTCGCCGCCCGGCTGCCGCTTTCGCTACTGCCCGCCTTGATGGCCGCAATCTTGCAGCCCTTCTTGATGAGCGAGGATGCATGAAACAGCAGACGGTCGGGATCACCGATACTCTCAATATAAAGAAGTTTTATTCTGGAATCCGCTTCCGGATTGAAGTGTTCGTCCATGTATTGCAATACATCCTCCACACCGATTTGCTTGGCATTGCCCACAGACCATACAGAGTTGAACTGCAAGCCCTTGGTCACAGCGCTCTCCAATATGAACACCGCTGTGGCACCGGAGCTGGAAATCAAGTCTACCCCTTGCGGATGCAGTTGCGGGATGGGCTGGCTGAATACACTGTGATGCCACGAGTTCATAAAACCGATACAGTTGGGGCCTATCAGAGAGGCTCCATACCGGTTCACCGTTTCCAGTATGCGATCTTCCAGCACAGCACCCTCATGGGTCTCCTCACCAAAACCGGCAGAAAGGATAATGAACGCCTTCACCTGCTTCTCCGCGGCAAGCACCTCCACCGCATCGGGACAAAGCGCGGCAGGTATGGCAAGGATGGCAAGGTCCGTATCGGGAATGTCCTTCACATCCGCAAAGGCAGCAACACCCTGCACTTCAGTCTCTTTCGGATTCACGGCACGAAGCTCACCGGTATATCCGCCGCTAAGCAGATTTTTCAGGATAGCTCCTCCGGGTTTGTGTACATTGTTAGATGCTCCCACTACCACAATACTGGCCGGGTGAAGCAATTGGCTTGTTATCATAGTTGTTTTTACATTAAGTTAGTGATTCATGCACAAATATACATTTTCCATACATAAAAGCAATCGGTAAAAGAGAAAATAAGCTTAATCCCTTTGCAAAATATAAATAAGTTTACGGAAGTATATATATTTGTGCCATCAATAACAATACGCAGAAAACTACCCCATATGGAAAGCCGTGTCAAAGAGATAGATTATCTGAAATGCATCTTCATCACCCTGATGATTATCTTCCACCTTGTATATATAGGTGACAAGTATCCGTATGCGAAACAAATCGTCTATACGTTCCACATGTCCGCTTTCCTGATTATTTCGGGCTATCTGGCCAATAACCGGAAGGATGCCCGAAGCTTTCTCCGCAAGTTTCTATGGATTTTCATTCCGTATGCCTGCATGGAGGCGGCCTATACGGTGATGTCGCATTTCCTGCCCGTACGCGAAAGTGTAGATGCCATTACTCCTGCTATATTACTCGACAAGATATTCCTCCATCCGATGGGGCCTTACTGGTATCTGCATACACTGATTCTGTGCAGCCTCATCTATTATATCACATTCCGCTATGTACGGCTGTCGGTTGTCTCCCGGCTGGTTGTGGCCGGTGTCTGCCTGTTTGCCCTTTCCCATTGGGGAGGATTGATGAACTTCTCCAATGCCCTCTATTTCCTTATCGGCATGACAGTGAGCCAAAGCGGGCTTCGTTTTACACAAGTCTTTCGCGCCACAACCTTCGCCATTGTTCCATTCGTAATACTATGCTGCTTTCCCGCCAATCTGGATAGGGGTACTCTGGCAGGAGTCGCCATCACCTGGCTTTCCATCAGCCTGTTGTTGGCAGTCTACAATTATCTGCCGGCACAAGCCAAGCGGCTTTCCTTCTTTATAGGACGCAATACGTTGGTCATACTCCTTTTCTCGCCCATTTTCACCATTCTGTCCAAAGCGTTTCTACCCGTATTTGCCTTCGACCCTACGGGGATACTGTTCCTTGTCACTGCTACCGTCTTCACTCTTAGCGGCTGCATGAGTATGGCATGGGCTATGGACAAGATGCACGTTTCCAAATTCTTCTTCGGGAAAAGGAGTATATTGTGCTGAGACGAAATCATCAGATGATAAACAGTAATTCAAGGCAAACTTTTCAGCCAAATCCCCATAGATAGACTGGAGCATTCTCTTCCAGCACCCCAGCCAATACCCGCTCCGCCTGCCCTACCTCGATCACCGTTTCATATTGCTAGCCAGTTCAGCAATGTCTGCATATACCAGACATAGCCTTCGAAACGCCGATACAGCCATATAATCGAAATTCTCCTTCAAAGTCTGCTCGGACTTATCCAGTACAAAATTCAAAGATACGGTAGGTATAGCTCATCAGTACTAACCATCGGATGGCAAGAACGGAAAAAAACAGTTTGTGCAACACCATTTCACTAAGCGTATCCAACTGTCCAAGTACTGTTTTTGCCAGCAAGCAAACAGAAGCAGGCAAATTCCGCGTGGCAAATATGTCCATATAAAAAACAAGCAACATCATCTTTCGCCTGACGCTGCTGCATATTATAGAACACGTCTTTATGAACCCCGTTTTTCCAATACGCTGGAAAGTAATCAAGGCAATGTTTCTACCATTCTCCAATGCAGAAAGCATCTTTTCCGTTTCCTCCGTTTGGTCGCAAAAGTATCGGAGAGAGGCATAGCCATAAATCAGAAAAGGATTTCTCAGTTCTAAGCCGACTTGTTTCACACCTAATGATTCCACGTTTTGCGTTACACACTTTACATAATGCAAAATATGTTTATATGATAACTCCAGTTACCCCAACAGTAACTCCATTTACACTATAAGGTAACGACCGTTCATGGAATAAAAGCCGTTACACCTTACAGTGAACGGCTTTACATTAGAAGGTAAGCAATCGATAAATACACTGTATAAGACTATGGCAGTATTTCACCTTCCGCTGTCACCTTTACGTAGATTTCCCTTTCCCCTTGCTCCATCTCTACCAAAAAGTAACTGCCATCGGGAGTCTCAATAAAGTCGGCATCATCAATGACATAACCAGGATGGGCAGCCATAACAGCGTTCTTCACTACATCCTCCAGATGCCTCTTGCTGATGTCCCAGGTAGTATAGGCCCATGCACCCTCAGCGGTGAACATCACATCCTTGCTGATATTTCCATGCACGATTTCGACTTCTGTCATACCGCTCTTTTCTTTTTCAATATCCACAATGCGGGCATTAGGATATTTCTCTGCTATAAAATCCTTGATGGCGGTGGAAATATCAGAAGGGAGATAATCTTCGGGAGAACCGCCGTTGTGCGCATCGGCCACTTCTTTCACCAGAATGCCGTCTTCCGAATAATAGAGGTCCATTTCCTGATTACCTTTCTCCACTTCGATGATGTAGACAACAGCCATTTCCTTACGTTCCAGCTTGTCTACATCTTCCACCTTCCATACATTATAATAGGTACTACTCTCGTAAGAGCTTCTCACCGGAGCGGGAAGGTCCGCATAACGGAGGTCGGTTTCGGTCATCTGCCATACACCGTCTTTGGTGAACCAAGCCTCCTTCTCGAAATTGTCCTCATGGAAATCGGCCACATAATATGCACCTTTTGTTTCCCATTCTATACGCTGAGCATTGGGATGCTCCTTGGCCAACGCATTACTCAGTTCCGCGGGCACGGAGATTCCGTCGTTGTCGTCATCATCACAGCTTTGCAAGGCAAAGGCAAACACGCCTAACGCCAATAATAAGAAGTACTTTTCCAGTTTCATAGTCATTTCATTTTTTACATTATCAATATCAAATTTGTTCGTTTCGTAGGACAAAGATGAGGCCTAAATCTGGAAAGAATCTGGAAGAATACTCATATTTTGCAGAAAACAGCTATCTTTGTGCCACTAAAAGCGTTCATAACAAAAGAGATACATAATAACACAATGGAAAAGAAATTCAAACGTACCACCGTGACCTCGGCATTGCCGTATGCCAACGGCCCGGTTCATATCGGACACCTGGCAGGCGTTTATGTTCCTGCCGACATCTACGTCCGCTACCTGAGACTGAAAAAGGAAGATGTAATCTTCATCGGCGGCTCCGACGAACACGGAGTGCCCATCACCATCCGCGCCAAGAAGGAAGGCATCACCCCGCAAGACGTGGTGGACCGCTATCATACACTTATAAAGAAGTCTTTCGAAGAGTTCGGCGTCTCCTTCGACGTGTACAGCCGTACTACTTCAAAGACGCATCACGACACGGCTTCCGACTTCTTCCGCAAGCTGTACGATAAGGGAGAATTCATCGAAAAGACCAGCATGCAGTATTACGACGAAGAAGCCAAGACCTTCCTTGCCGACCGCTACATCACCGGCGAGTGCCCCCACTGCCATGCCGAAGGCGCTTACGGTGACCAATGCGAGAAGTGCGGCACCAGCCTCAGCCCCACGGACCTGATTAATCCGAAGAGTGCCATCAGTGGCAGCCAGCCCGTAATGCGCGAGACAAAGCACTGGTATCTGCCGCTGGACAAGCACGAGGAATGGCTTCGCCAATGGATTCTGGAAGACCATAAGGAGTGGCGTCCCAATGTTTATGGCCAATGCAAGAGCTGGCTCGACATGGGCTTGCAGCCGCGTGCCGTGAGCCGCGACCTGGATTGGGGTATTCCCGTTCCCGTAGAGGGTGCCGAGGGCAAAGTGCTCTATGTATGGTTCGACGCCCCTATCGGCTACATCAGCAACACCAAAGAATTGCTGCCCGACACATGGGAGAAATGGTGGAAAGACCCCGAAACGCGTCTGGTACACTTCATCGGAAAAGACAATATCGTGTTCCACTGCATCGTGTTCCCCGCCATGCTGAAGGCAGAGGGTAGCTACATCCTGCCGGACAACGTGCCGAGCAACGAGTTCCTGAACCTGGAGGGCGACAAGATTTCCACTTCACGCAACTGGGCAGTATGGCTGCACGAGTATCTCGTTGACTTCCCCGGTAAGCAGGATGTGCTGCGCTACGTGCTGACAGCCAACGCACCGGAGACAAAAGACAACGACTTCACCTGGAAGGACTTTCAGGCACGCAATAACAACGAACTGGTTGCCGTTTATGGCAACTTCGTGAACCGCGCCCTGCAACTCACCAAGAAGTACTTCGACAGCGTAGTACCCGCCGCAGGCGAACTGAACGACTACGACCGCGAGACGCTGAAAGAATTTGCCGACGTCAAGGCAGAAGTGGAGAAGTTACTGGACGTATTCAAGTTCCGCGACGCACAAAAGGAAGCGATGAACCTTGCCCGCATCGGAAACAAATACCTTGCCGACACCGAACCGTGGAAACTTGCCAAGACAGACATGGAGCGCGTAGCCACCATTCTCCACATCTCGTTGCAGTTGGTCGCCAACCTTGCCATTGCTTTCGAACCGTTCCTGCCCTTCAGCAGCGAGAAGCTTCGCAAGATGCTGAACATGGACAGCTTTGACTGGGCAGAGCTGGGACACACCGACCTGTTGCCTGCCGGACACCAGCTGGGCACCCCCGAACTGCTGTTCGAAAAGATAGAGGACGACGTCATCCAGGCACAAGTGGACAAGCTGCTTGCCACCAAGAAGGCAAACGAAGCCGCCACCTACAAGGCAAACCCCATCAAGCCGACCATCGCCTTCGAAGACTTTGAAAAGCTGGATATCCGCGTAGGTACAGTGCTTGAATGCGAGGCAGTGCCCAAGATGAAGAAGCTGCTGAAGTTCAAGATTGCCGACGGGCTGGAAAACCGCACCATCGTCAGCGGCATTGCCCAGCACTACAAACCGGAAGAACTGGTAGGCAAGCAAGTGCTGTTCATCGCCAACCTCGCTCCACGCCAATTCAAGAACGGGCTGGTAAGTGAAGGAATGATTCTCTCTGCCGAGAATTATGACGGCTCGCTGGCGGTGACTTCACTGCTGAAAGAGGTGAAACCGGGCAGCGAGGTGAAATAAAGCAGTAACAAGGTAACGAGTTAACAAGGCTACAGGGAGGAAGGAAAAGCCTCGTGGCCTTGTTAACTCGTTGGCTTATCAACCAATAAACTATGTCCGATACATCACTCAAAGAAAAAACAGCCAAAGGCCTCTTCTGGGGAGGATTCAGCAACGGCATACAGCAGTTGTTAAATCTGGGATTCGGAATAGTCCTTGCCCGTCTGCTGGATGCTTCGGATTATGGTATGGTAGGGATGCTTACCATTTTCTCCGCCATTGCCGCCGCCTTGCAGGAGGGTGGGTTCATTTCGGCACTGACCAACCGGAAGGAGACTTTGCACAAGGATTACAACGCCGTGTTCTGGTTCAGCCTGATGTGCAGCACTACTATATATATATTACTCTTCTTTGCCGCACCGCTGATTGCCGACTTCTACGATACGCCCGAGCTGATACCGCTGTCCCGTCTCTCTTTCCTCGGATTCGTCATCTCAAGCATGAGCATCGCACCGAGAGCGTATCTGTTCAAGAATCTCAGAATCAAGGACACTACCATCATCTCCATTTCGAGTCTGATAGTCTCCGGCATTGTGGGCATCACACTGGCTGCCAACGGATTCGCCTATTGGGGGATTGCATTGCAAAGCATCTCTTTCATCACCGTAATGACGATTCTTAACTTCTACTTCTCGCGTTGGAGACCCCACTTCCGGTTCGACTTCACACCCATTAAGGAGATGATAGGGTTCAGCAGTAAGATAATCATTACGAATATCTTCACCATAATCAATAACAATTTGTTTTCCGTCTTGTTGGGTAAGTTCTACTCGGAACGGGAAGTGGGTAACTTTACGCAGGCAAACAAGTGGAACGGCATGGGACATACCACGATTACGGGCATGATAAACGGCATTGCACAACCCGTCTTTACCCGTGTTGCCGATGACAAGGCACGGCAACTTGCCGTATTCAGAAAGCTGCTGCGCTTCACCGCCTTTATCTCTTTCCCCGCCATGCTGGGATTGAGCTTGGTATCGAAAGAACTGATTATAATCACTATCACGGAGAAGTGGCTGCCCAGTGCCGATATCTTGCAACTGTTATGTATTTGGGGAGCATTTATTCCCGTCATCAATCTGTTCTCCAACCTGCTCATCAGCCGGGGGCATTCTTCTATCTATATGTGGAGCACCATCAGCTTGAGCCTGCTGCAAATAGTAGCTGTATGTGCCATATACCCATACGGATTGGAGTGGATGCTGCGTATTTTCGTCATTATCAATATCGGCTGGCTATTTGTATGGTTCCGTTTTGTCAAGAGGGAGATAGGATTAAGACTGCGCGATATGCTGAAAGACATCTCTCCTTATCTCTCCCTATCCATTGTACTCGTAGTATCAACTCACTATGCCACTCAGCCCATAGAAAACCTATACTTAAATATGGCAGCCAAAATCATTATGGTAGCTGGGCTTTATGCACTGGTTTTGTGGAAACTACAATCTACCATCTTCCGGGAAAGCATTGAATTCCTCTTAAAGAAAAAAAGAGCATGAGCCGCATAGCCTACATCATATCCGCCTACAAGGATGCCCCACACTTGGCACGCCTGGTTGCCGCACTGGATGACCGGGCAGACTTCTACGTGCACATCGACCTCAATGCCGATATACACCCTTTTGAAGAAGCCTTGGGAGACAAGGTCACTTTCGTGCCCCGCCACCGGATAAGCTGGGGAGGATGGGAACAAGTGGAATACCAGAAAGAATTGCTTGCTGCCGTATTGCACAGCGGTATCCCCTATACCCGCGTAGTATGCCTGAGCGGGCAGGACTACCCATTATGGAGCAACAACGCCATCCACCGCTATTTTGAGGAGCATCAAGACACTGAATTCATCGGCGGTTTCAACCTGACACACTGCACCGTGAAACAGCAGTTGCACAAGATAACCCATTACCACCCTTTCCGTGACCTGCCTTGGAAGAGTATATGGTGGAAGAACAAACTCATCGTAGCATCGCGCAAGCTGGTACAGATACTCCCCATCCGGAAAGCCCCTTTTGCACCCTTGGAAGGCAAGCAGGCAGATGTCTATTTCGGTTCCGACTATTGGGCCATCACGTTGCCCTGCGCACGATATGTATATGAAAAGTTGTGCACGGAGGAGAAGCTGGTGAAGTATTTCAGAACCAGCTTTGTACCCAGCGAACTGTGCATACAGACCATCGTATTCAACTCCCCTTTTGCCTCAAAAGGGCTTCTTTTAGAGGGAGAATACCCCGGACTTACCCGTCTCACCCCCTTGCACTACATAGACTACGGCGCATCCATCCGCGTGATGACACTCGAGGACCTGCCGGTATTGCAGCAGTCTGGAAAGATGTTCTGCCGGAAAGTGGTAAGCGGGGAGTCCGACACACTGATAGAAAAACTCAAGTCCGATTTCGCAAAAGAAGATTGAAATGGAAAGTGCTCCTTTCAACTATTATCATTATTTTTGCAGACATCAATCAAAAATGGTATCCATGGTGAAGCAATATACCCCAGAAGAACTGACCCAACTACATCAGGTGCTATACGAAATACTGGAAGAGATTGTGCGCATCTGCGACAAACACAATATTCCCTATTTTGTAATCGGCGGAACAGCAATAGGGGCACTCTATGACAAAGCGATTCTTCCTTGGGATGACGACATAGATATAGGTATGAAACGGGAAGACTACAATAAGTTTCTCCAGATAGCCTCCCAAGAACTGAGAGAACCATACTTTCTTTCATGGATACATACCGACCCTCATAGTCCTTATTACTTTGCCAAAGTCAAGAAAAACAACACCTTGTTTGTCGAAGAGATGTTTAAAGATGTACCTATGCATCAGGGAATCTTTGTCGATATATTCCCTTTTGACCGTATTCCAAACAATAAGCTATTAAGGAAGATACAATATGAAGCCGTCAACTTTCTGAAATGCTGCCTGATGGGAAAAGAGGTATGGCTATGGAAACACTTCGGAAAATGTCAAATATCCAACCCTACCAATCGTGGAGCTGTTGCCTGCCTTCTGAACCGGATAGTTGATATGACACTCTCTAAAAAGACAATCTACCGTTTGATGGTGATAATGCAAAGTTGTTTCAACTCATGGAAAACTTTGTATTACAACAATGTGATTACCACTACCGACCATGTTTTGGAGACGAGTCTCAACCATTTACAACCAATCAAATTCGGTCCACTTTATCTGAAAGCACCTGATGGATTGGAAAACTTTCTACGGTACAACTATCCCACTTTACACCGGTATACAGAAGAAGAGCAGGACAAGATAAACAATCATTATCCGGCAGTTCTTTCTTTCAACATACCAAATGACCATATAGCCACCTCCTAATCCAACAAAATTGCCATGAAACCAGCCCTTGTAGATGTATCTGTACTGATTCTTTTCTTCAACCGCCCCAAACTGCTGGCGCAAGTATTCGAACAAGTGAAGAAAGCACGCCCCGCACGACTGTTTCTCTATCAGGACGGCCCGCGCGGCGAGCGTGACATGCCGGGCATAGAAGCTTGTCGCAAAGTAGTGGCAGACATCGACTGGGAATGCGAAGTACACCACAACTACCAAGAGAAGAACTACGGCTGCGACCCATCGGAATACATGGCACAGAAGTGGGCATTCTCCTTGTCGGACAAATGTATCGTGCTTGAGGATGACGACGTGCCCGCCGTCTCTTTCTTCGGCTTCTGCAAGGAACTGCTCGACAAGTATGAGCACGACACACGCATCAGCATGATTGCCGGATTCAACAACGAGGAGATTACACCCGACATCACTTCCGACTACTTCTTCGCCACCACCTTCTCCATCTGGGGATGGGCGAGCTGGCGGCGGGTGACGGACCAATGGGATGAATTCTACACCTTCCTGGACGACAAGGAGAACATGCGGCAACTGAAGAACCTCATCCACACACGGCGCTACCGCAAAGACTTCATCTACATGTGCCAACGCCACCGCGAACACGGGAAAGCCTATTACGAAACCATCTTCCACGCTTCCATGTTGTTCAATTCGGGTCTGAGCATCGTGCCCACCCGCAACATGATAAACAATCTGGGAGCCACTGCCGACTCCACCCACTTTGCCGGCTCCGTGCACACCATGCCGCGCGGTTACCGCCGCATCTTCACCATGAAACGCCACGAAGTGGAGTTTCCACTGAAGCACCCTCGTCACGTCATCGAGAACACAGCCTACAAGGATAGCGTTTACCGCATCATGGCATGGCGGCATCCCTGGATAAAGATTGCACGGTCGTTCGAGGAACTGGCGTTGAACCTACGGTACGGCAACTTCACCATCATATGGCAAACGCTGCAAAAGCGTATCCGGAAATGGATGAAACAAGACCGGCATCTGTAACAAGAAAAAACATTCAAAAAAGAAGAAACGAACAACAGTCATGAGAGTACTACTTATCAATACATCCGAACGCATCGGCGGCGCAGCCATCGCCGCCAGCCGTCTGATGGAATCACTCAAGAACCACGGCATCAAAGCCAAGCTGCTGGTACGCGACAAGCAGACCGACCAAATCTCCGTTGTGTCACTGGACCATAACTGGCGCATGGTGTGGAAGTTCGTCTGGGAGCGCATCGTCATCTGGAGCGCCAACCGCTTCAACAAGAAGAACATCTTTGCCGTAGACATTGCCAACACGGGGACAGACATCACCTCACTGCCCGAATTCCAGCAAGCAGACGTCATCCATCTGCACTGGATAAACCAAGGGATGCTCTCGCTGAAGAACATCGAGAAGATTCTCGCCTCGGGCAAGCCCGTCGTCTGGACCATGCACGACATGTGGCCCTGCACTGGCATCTGTCACCATGCCCGCGAGTGCACCCACTACCAGCAGGAATGCCACAACTGCCCCTTCATCCACGGAGGTGGAGGCAAACGTGACCTTTCCTACCGCATCTTCCACAAAAAGCAGGCATTGTATCGCAACCGTCACATCAACTTCGTCACCTGCAGCCGCTGGCTGGAAGAACGTGCCCGGACAAGCGCCCTCTTCTGCGGGCATGCCGTGACATGCATCCCCAACCCCATCAACACCAATCTCTTCAAGCCCCGAAACCGGCAGGAAGCCCGCAGCCGTTGCCTACTGCCGCAAGACAAGAAACTCATGCTGTTCGGCTCGGTGAAGATTACGGACAAACGGAAAGGCATCGACTACCTGATAGAATCGTGCCGACTGCTGGCTGACAAGCATCCCGAACTCCGGGAACAGTTGGGTGTCGTCGTCTTCGGCAACCAATCGCAACAACTGGAAAACCTGCTTCCATTCAAAGTCTACCCGCTGAACTTCGTCAGCAACGAACACCAACTGGTGAACATCTACAATGCCGTGGACATCTTCGTGACCCCCTCGCTGGAAGAGAACCTGCCGAACACCATCATGGAAGCCATGGCATGCGGCATTCCCTGCGTCGGATTCAACGTGGGCGGCATCCCTGAGATGATAGACCATCTGCACAACGGCTACGTGGCACAATACAAATCCTCGGAAGACTTTGCCAACGGCATCTACTGGACGCTGACCGAACCCGACTACCCCAGCCTCTCGGAACAAGCCTGCCGGAAAGCCATCTCCCACTATTCGGAGAACGTCGTCGCCAAGAAATACATTGACCTTTACAACAAAGTGACCGGAAGAAATGCATAACCACCCCACCCCGAAATTCAGCATCATCACCGTGACCTACAACGCCGAAGCGGTACTGGAGGACACGATTCAAAGCGTTATCTCGCAAACCTACCACCACGTGGAATACATCATTGTGGACGGTGCGTCCAAAGACGGCACGCTCTCCATCATCGACCGTTACCGCGACCGCATCACCCGCATCGTGAGCGAACCGGACAAGGGACTGTACGACGCCATGAACAAAGGCATCCGCCTTGCCACCGGCGATTACCTCTGCTTCCTCAATGCCGGCGACAGCTTCCACGAGGACGACACCTTGCAGCAGATGGTGCGTTCCATCTCCGGCAACGAACTACCCGACGTGCTGTACGGCGAAACGGAGCTGGTGGACAAGGAAGGCCACTTCATCCGCATGCGCCGCCTCGCCGCCCCGGAAGTGCTTACCTGGCGAAGCTTCAAGCAGGGCATGCTGGTCTGCCATCAGGCCTTCTTTGCCAAAGCTTCCCTTGTAGAACCCTACGACCTGCAATACCGCTTCTCCGCCGACTTCGACTGGTGCATCCAGGTGATGAAGAAGGCACGGACCTTGCACAATACCCATCTCACCCTCATCGACTATCTGGAAGAGGGAATGACCACCCAGAACCGGCAAGCATCCCTGCGCGAACGCTTCCGCATCATGGCGCGGCATTACGGACTGGCGAGTACCATAGCCCATCATGCCTGGTTCGTATTACGGGCCGTGATAAAGAAATAGCACAAGTTTCGAGGGCAAATATACTTTGTTCCCGCAAGACCTATACCTTGTGGGAATCCCCCCCTATACCCAGCTCCCTACAGTATAGGAGTGAGTACCCAAAACATCCCCATGTTTTCACCTAAAACATCCGGATGTAATGGGGCAAAACATCCCCATGTTTTTGGGTAAAACATCCGGGTGTTTTGGAGAAAGACATCCGGATGTTCTGCATATTAAGTCCTATACCGTGAGGGGTTAAGTCCTAAGACGTAGGAGATTAAGTCCTAAGGCAAAGGAGGCTGGGTAGCTGCAAGCAGCGCCTTCAACTCTTTTACCCCTTCCGAAGCTCCCTTTTGAATGACATGTATCGGACGCATGACGTGCGTGTCCACCGGCTTGGGGTCTATCAGATACACTTCGGCGGCACGGGGCACGTAGTTCAGCAGTCCCGCAGCGGGATAAACGTTCAGGCTGGTGCCGATGATGACGAAGATGTCCGCCTGCTCCACATACCGGATGGCAGTTTCAATCTCCGGCACCGACTCGCCAAACCACACGATGAACGGGCGGAGCTGCGTACCGTCGCCCGCCTTGTCGCCCAACTTTACTTCATATTCCTCCGGCGCCAGTTCCTTGACGAAATGCGGATTATAAGGGTCGCGGCTGGAACAAACCTTCGTCAGTTCCCCATGCAAGTGTATCACGTGCGTACTGCCGGCACGCTCGTGCAGATTATCTACGTTCTGGGTGACGACCGTTACATTGAAATCCCTCTCCAGGTCGGCAACGCCCAGATGCCCGGCATTCGGCACCACATCGAGCAACTGCTTGCGACGTTCGTTATAGAAATTAATGACCAGTTCCGGATTACGTGCATACCCCTCGGGAGTCGCCACCTGCTCCACCGGATATTTGTCCCACAGTCCGCCCGCATCACGGAATGTGCTGATGCCGCTCTCGGCGCTCATACCGGCACCCGACAATATGACCAAGTTCTTCATTTTCTGCTCCTTTCCTTTATTAAAGTAAGACAAATATAAGAAGAATGTTCAAGTTGTGATATAAATAAGAAAAATTAAATACTTAAAAGTCTTATCATTCAAATAAAAGACGTACTTTTGCCATTCGTAAATTTGCAATAGACTGGAAAAGAAACCAATCCGGTCGTCAACAAAAGAATCTTATGGATAAATTCAGTTATGCTATCGGCCTTGGAATAGGTCAGAATCTTTTAAGCATGGGTGCCAAAGGCATTGCAGTAGATGACTTTGCACAAGCAATCAAAGACGTTTTGGAGGGCAACCAGACGGCAATCAGCCACACAGAAGCCCGTGACATCGTCAACAAGTACTTCGCCGAACTGGAGGAGAAGATGAACGCAGCAAACATAGAAGCCGGCAAAAAGTTCCTGGAAGAGAACAAAAAACGCGAGGGAGTTGTTACGCTTCCCAGCGGACTTCAATACGAAGTTATCACAGAAGGAAACGTCGGTCACTATGCCAAAGCAACCGACCAGGTACAATGCCACTACGAAGGCACACTGATTGACGGAACGCTGTTCGACAGCTCCATCAAGCGCGGCCAGCCTGCCACGTTCGGTGTAAACCAAGTGATACCCGGTTGGGTGGAAGCCCTTCAGCTTATGCCCGAAGGTGCCAAGTGGAAACTCTACATCCCCAGTGATCTGGCATACGGAGCGCAGGGTGCCGGCGAGATGATTCCCCCCCACAGCACGCTCATATTCGAAGTTGAATTACAGAAAATTTTATCTAAATAAACAACAAGTAAAAGCAAAATGAAAAAAGTAACATTTCTCATGGCTCTTGCAGTAGCTGCCGGCATGGCATCTTGTACTGCTCAAAGTCCGAAAGCTGATTTAAAGACGGACATCGATTCATTGTCTTACGCCATCGGTATGGCACGTACAGAAGGTTTGGACCAGTATCTTGCACAACAAGGCATTGACTCAACCCAGATGTCAGAATTCCTAAAAGGTTTCAACGAGGGTGCAGCCAAAATCGATAAGAAAGACGTGGCCTACATGACCGGCCTGCAAGTAGGCCAGATGGTCAGCAAGCAATGGGTAGAAGGTTTCAACCAGCAAATCTTCGGTAATGACTCTACACAAAGCATCAGCCGCGAAAATATGCTGGCAGGTTTCGTCGCAGGTGTCATTGGCAAGGGTGGTGCCATGGATATGATGAAAGCTCAAGAGTACATGCGCACTCAGATGGATGCCATCAAAGAAAAAGCGACTGCAGAGAAGTATGCTGACAACAAAGCTGCCGGTGAAAAGTTCCTGGCTGAGAACAAGACTAAAGAAGGTGTAGTAACTACTCCGAGCGGTCTACAATACAAAATCATCACCAAGGGTAACGGTGCCGTTCCCGCTGACAGCAGCAAGGTGAAAGTAAACTACAAAGGTACGCTGATTGACGGAACAGAATTCGATAGCTCTTACAAGCGCAACGAACCTGCTACTTTCCGTGCCAACCAGGTAATCAAAGGCTGGACAGAGGCCCTCACCATGATGCCCGTCGGCTCTAAGTGGGAACTCTATATCCCCTACGACCTGGCATACGGTTCAAGAGAAACCGGTAGCCAAATCAAGCCGTTCTCTACTTTGATATTCGAAGTGGAACTGCTGGGTATCGAGAAGTAATGTAACAATCCGAAAGGAGGGGCAAAACCCTCTTGATACTTCTTTTAGGCGCGGATTACGAGGAATAACGCGGATTTGGTAAACTAAATCCGTGAAATCCGCGTAATCCGCGCCTTATCGTTACCCCTCACTTTTATTCATTTTTCCGTCCCTTTTTATAGATAAATTAAAATAAAGTCCTATATTTGCTTACTATTTGATAACAACAAGAACTTTACTTATTTACTATTATGGAAAAAATAGACAATCTTGACCGGCAGATTCTGGAAATCATTTCCCAAAATGCCCGTATCCCTTTCAAGGACGTAGCTGCTGAATGTGGCGTGTCACGTGCTGCCATCCATCAACGTGTACAGCGCCTGATTGACCTTGGCGTTATTGTTGGCTCAGGCTATCATGTAAATCCCAAGTCCCTTGGATACAGAACCTGCACTTACGTAGGAATCAAGCTGGAAAAGGGCTCCATGTATAAGACGGTAGTTGCTGAGCTGGGCAAGATTCCCGAAATCGTAGAATGCCACTTCACCACTGGTCCGTACACCATGCTGACCAAGGTATATGCCCGCGACAACGAGCATCTGATGGATTTGCTGAACAACAAGATGCAGGAGATTCCTGGCGTAACCGCTACCGAGACCTTGATTTCCCTGGAACAGAGCATCAAGAAGGAGATTCCTATTTGCCCCGAGAAATAACGAACAACAATGGATTTCTTGAACGAATATCATCTGTCGGGCCTTGTCATAGGTATCTGCACATTCCTCATCATCGGCTTGTTTCACCCCATAGTTGTGAAAGCCGAATATTATTGGGGCACCAAGTGCTGGTGGATTTTCCTTTTACTCGGCATCGGCGGCATCATTGCCTCCCTTTATACGGAGAACATCATGATAGCCTCCCTTTTGGGCGTCTTTGCATTTTCCTCGTTCTGGACCATCAAGGAGATATTCGAGCAGGAAGAACGAGTGAAAAAAGGCTGGTTTCCCAAGAATCCAAAACGAATTTATAAGTTCTAAGGACAAAGGTTATAAGGAATTTTATCCAAAAGTCTTGCATATTTCAATAGAAAATGCTACTTTTGTCCCCGCTATCCAAGCAAGGATGCATCGGACTTGTAGCTCAGTTGGTTAGAGCAACAGACTCATAATCTGGAGGTCCCTGGTTCAAGCCCAGGCTGGTCCACTTTAATAATCAAGCACTTACAGAGTTTCTGTAGGTGCTTTTTCTTTTACAGGTGACCTTCAGGTGACCTTTTTGAAGCGAAACTCTGCAAGAGTGACCTTTTGAAATTGCATGGGATTGCAGAGAATTTTTATAGATTTTTATTCTATGGTGAACTTGACACTGCGGAATGTGATGCACATTTTAGGCTGAAATAGGATTTCCCACTAAGCATATTTGTAAGTCGTTGAAAACATCTTTGGTATGGGAATGGCCAATCTGCAAGCTTTCCAGTCTGTCCGTTTTCATTCGTATATTCCATTTTGGTAGTCGCGCAAATATTGCGTAAAAGTCTTTCCAGTTTCACGTTTAAAGAAACGCATCAGATGACTCGGGTCGGAGAAATGAAACTCTTCGGCCAGCTGGTTCACGTTTCGGTTAGCAAACAGTAACTCATTCTTCAATTCTTCCAACAGACGCTGCTTGAGCAGATGATTGGCAGATACACCGAATTGACTCATCACGGAACTGTTTAACGTAATACGGCTCACACGGAGCATATCCGCATATTCCTGCACCCGCTGTTTCGTACGGATATTCTTTTCCAGCAAGTCCTTAAACTGGAATGCGTAATTGTTTTTAGGTACATCAATCGGTAAATGATAAGTGGCGGCATACGCCCGGTTGATAATAACCAATAAGTAGTAAAGCACAGATACAATGAGATTATAAGTATCGGCAACAGGATGCAGAAGCTCCTGCTTTATGATTCCTAAAAGACGAATATACTCCGCCATGCTTTCCGGCGAAGTAAACAGATAGGGAGGCGTGTCGGTCTGATAATAATACAGCAAGCGATACACAAAAAACTTGTCCGCTAAGAATGTGCGCATAAAATCCTCGCGGAATATAAGAAAAGAGTAATCTAGTTCTGCTTCATCCACGTGCCATTCCTGCTGCTGATGCGGCGAGAGGAGTAATACCATATTGGCATGCAATTCAAATTTGCGGAAATTCAGCAGCAGATACCCATTGGCCTTACGAAAAAAATAGAAGCTAAAAAAATCTGTTTTAAACACCGGGTTTTCCGTCAGGACACCACATACATCGCTACTGTAGCCTGAGTTGATATAAAAGTCCACACCACAGCGTGTCTTGCTAAATGGAACGCTGACCAGACGTTCAGGATTGACGATTTTATCCATAGATTTCGTTTTTGGGGGCAAATATACTATTTTTTATTTATCAAAATGGCATATATTCCTGTTTTTAAGGCATAATGCATCCGATTTTTTTTACCGAACTTTGCGGCTATAATCAATACAATAAATTATGATGGAAGAAAAAGTAACAATTCGATTGATCCGTAATGCAACATTGCGAATCCATTATGCTGGAAAAGAGATACTTGTTGACCCCATGCTTGCCGGAAAAGGCACTTTACAGTCGGCTCTAGGTGTGTATAAGACCCCAAGAGTACACCTCACGATGCCGATGAATGAAATTGCGGACGGTCTGGATATGGTATTGTTGACACACAACCATATTGACCATTACGACCCGACAGTGAAACAGCATTTAGCGAAGAACATCCTGTTCCTGACACAACCGCAAGATAAAGAGAGTATTACACAGGATGGTTTTACAAATGTAGAAAGCATTGAAAAAGATAAAGCTATTGGAAATTTAACCATTCATCGCATCCAAGGACACCATGGCTTCGGAAAGATTGGAGAAATGATGGGGCCGGTATCAGGCTATGTACTTACTGCACACAGTTTCCCTACTATTTATATAATGAGTGACTGTAAATGGGAAGACTGTATCCGTCAGGCCATTGAACAATTTTCTCCAGATTACATCATAGTGAACAGTGGAGGTGCAATTTTTCCTGAATTTTCTCAAACAGAAGGTTCTATCATTCCAGATGAGCAAGAAGTTATGACAATGCTCGATGAACTTCCCGCCCACATCAAACTAATAGCAGTCCACATGGAAGCTACCGATCATGGGCAGACTACACGCGCAATTCTGCGTAACGAAGCCATGCATCACAAAATAGAAATGAGTCGCCTGATTATTCCAGAAGATGGAGAAACAATAATATTATGAGCGACTTCTCTGATTGGGAAACAGCCTGAAAAGAGGGTTACGAATGGATTGTTATAGGAACGGAAACAGGCAAAAGGAAAGGGAAAGTAGATGCCAATCCTGAATGAGTACGTCATATTGTAGAACAGGCGAAAAGAAATCACATTTTGGTATTTATGAAAGAAAACCTTTTGCCTATAATGGGAGAATACCGAATGATTCAAGAACTACCAAAACAATTTATAGAAAGAATATGGAAAAGGAAATAATCAGAGAAATAGATGTACAGAATGTCATGACTAAATCCTCATTACCAGTAGGGGGCTTCTCTGTCAATCCTTATGTAGGTTGTCCTCATGCTTGTAAGTACTGCTATGCTTCATTCATGAAACGTTTTACAGGGCATACAGAGCCTTGGGGTACGTTTCTGGACGTAAAGCACTGGAAACCTATTGATAATCCGCATAAATATGATGGACAACGGATTGTTATCGGTTCAGTAACAGACGGATACCATCCGTATGAAGAAGATTTTTGCAGAACCCGTAAACTGCTGGAAGAGTTAAAAGGCACTAATGCTGAAATCATGATTTGTACTAAGTCAGATTTGGTTTTGCGTGATATTGATTTACTTAAAGGCTTTCAGAAAGTGACAGTATCTTGGTCAGTTAACACACTCGATGAACAATTCAGATGTGATATGGATCGTGCCGTAAGCATTGAGCGAAGACTTAAAGCCATGAAACAGATTTATAATGCAGGCATACGCACCGTGTGTTTTATTTCACCGATTTTTCCAGGAATTACAGATGTGAAAGCTATCGTTAATAGGGTAAAAGATTATGCAGATTTGATATGGCTGGAAAATCTGAATCTTCGTGGACAATTTAAGAGAGACATCATGGGGTATATACGGGAAAAGCATCCGGAGCTTGTAGCCTTGTATGATGATATCTACAACAAAAAACGAAAAGATTACTGGCAGGTCTTGGAACAGGAAGTAGCTGCGTTTGCTCAAGCGGAAGGTTATCCTTATCGTATAAACGATTTACCATACGGGCGTTCTCAAAAAGGGAAACCTGTTATAGTAAACTATTTCTATCATGAAAAAATTAGGCTAAAAAAATAGGATTATTTGATTGATTTGATAATGACTTTTATCGCTGAAAATCAACCATATAAGAAAATAACGGTACAACTATCCGTTAAGGGAAAAGAGGAAGTGAAAAAGTTGCTTTGAGGGAGTAAAAGGATTAGAAAAGGCGTGTGTTTTGGGTGAAAGATTTAACTAAATCTTAACAGTTAATAAGTATTTTTATTATTTAGAGATAACGGTTCGGAATGAGGTCAAAATTGCAAAAGACTTGTCAAGGAATTGCTTACCACTGCTGAAAATCAATGCTATGTCCGATTCATGGAACAAGCGAGGTACAAAAGAGGCAATTATATTATGTCAAATGTATATTGCCCAATACATATAAACAAAAATGCCACCTTCAAATAACTCATAATTTGAAAGTGGCATTATTTTTATATCAAAGAAATTATGACGTGTTTAGTGAACGCTCATCTTAGAAAACACGTTAATAATTATCACTCCAGCTATGATTAGTACTAATCCGATTAGGGCGGGTAGATCTGGTGTTTGTTTGAAAGCTATCGCTCCTATGATTGCTATTAAAACAATACCAACCGCAGCCCAAATAGCGTAAGCTATTCCAACAGGGATAGTCTTCAAAGATAAGCTGAGTAAACAAAAAGCTGTTGCATATGCCAAAACAGTTACAATAGCAGGTACAGGCTTCGTGAATTGTTCTGATAATTTTAATGTAGTGGTGCCAAGTGCTTCGGCGAGGATGGCACAGATGAGAAATGTGTAACTTTTTATCATATCGAGATTCTATTATGATTTCATGGTGCAAAATTAGCCTAAATTTTTATCAACACCGAGAAAATATCATTCCAACAATGGTACTTTTCGATACAAAATACTCTTTTTGCGAGATTTGTTTTGTATATTTGCAAGCAAAATATTAATTATTTAAGATTCGAATGAAATATCAATTACGAAAAGGTGATACGGCATTTGCGATTGGACAAACAAATTTTAGTGAAAGCAAGGGAAGTCTTATAGATACAAATGGCTGTATAGCATTGTCGGTTATTTCTGGATATGCGATAGCTACTATCAATTTCAAAAAAAATATCCTTCGCAAGGGAGATTTTATTTTGCTATTTTACGACAGTAGTTTTTCAATAGATAAAATATCCGCTTCTTTTTTAGTCCAATATTTCTCATTATCATATCCATTATTAGAGGAAGTTATTTATAAACCCCTTTCCACACAATTCTGGGAGGCACTGTATTCTACACCAATATTACATCCATCTCATGACTTTGAGCATCTATTGAGCGGCTGGTGGCAACTTATGAAATGGACAATAACAAATGAAAGTCCGATGCAGAAAGAGCTTGTAGCGAATAGCGTCCGAAACTTGTATATTGTAATAGATTCTGCATTAAACCAAAGCGGCATGAGTGTGTTTCACAACAAATGTAGCCATTCAAGGATGCTTATAAATCGCTTTTTTAAACTACTTTCTATTCATTGTCACGAAACCCGCGATGTGAAATTCTATGCAGAGCAACTTTCCATAACGCCTACCTATCTTTACAAAATTGTTCGGAAATATATGTCTCAGTCACCGAAAGAATTAATAGACAAACAAGCCATTTCAGAAATCAAGAGTCTGTTAATAAACTCGGATATGCCTATAAAGTCTATCGCATCTACATTGCATTTTGAAGACGTTTCCTATTTGTGCCGTTATTTTCGTAGATTGACGGGAATACCTCCGTTAGAGTATCGTGAAAATAACAAGGAATGATATAACCTATAATAATGTTTTTACTGATATTGCCTTATTACATAGTAAATCCTCGCCCTCTATCAATCTTCCAGTCATACCGACCTTCCGCGACATCGCCAACCTCATTGAGTGTGTGGCGATGTTTTGTTTCGTCAAAAGGCTGTTGGCTTTCCGCATTATGACAGACCACGCACCTACCGCAACTATTATCATGGACTTATGAAGCGTCTCGACATACCTCGACTGACACGGACTGCGCCACAGCTTTGCAACACGCTGCATTGAAAGCAACTGTGACTACAAGACAGTAAGTGTATTGCTCGGTCATGCCAACATTAGAACAACCCTTAATCTCTATGTTCACCCGAATATGGGGCAGAAGAAAAAGTGCATCACCAGGATGTTCAAGTCTCTTGGGAAATAGGGAAGAAAAGTAGCATAGGCTATAAAAGGCAAAAGGATGAGGTGACTCCACATCACCCCATCCTCAGCTTACTTGTCTATGTATGATGCGACAAGATAAACAATCGAAATGCTTGTATAAAGGAAACACGGCAAAAAAATCCAAAGCAAAGCCTTTACCCAACCATTTGACAACCACACACCTTCATTCCTTGACATCATATTAGACATCTCATAGAAATGTCGAGTGAGGATTTCTTTGTTCTCCTTTCGGTGGTCTTCAAGAAGTTTGGACTCGTTTTCAATGAGTTTCTTCCTGTTGTTGATTGCCTGTTCCATGTCGGCATCATCAACTTTAGCCTTGAATTTTATATCTCTCACTTTTGCAATAAAGCTATCAATGGCTTTTGTAACAGCGTCCGCTTTATCGGTGACTTTATTCAAGTTTTCCTTGGCTTCCTGCAAAGAACCAGTTGCCGTTTCAAGACTTGATTTTGCCAAAGTCAAGCTATTGCCAGCATCCTTGTAGGCTTGAAGCTGTTGGTCAAACTTGTCCGAAGCCTTGTCCGTTTCGATATTCTTGTCAATCGTATTCTCGAAAGATCCGAAATCCATATCCGAGATTTTGCTTTTACCTATCGGCATAGTATCAATGTTGTTGGTTGAACATTCGGTTATCTGCCATATCCTTGCTTCTTGCGAGGTCTGCACATGCGATTAGCCATCATAGCGCAACGATGCGCCCATGACAGTTCATCCTCGTCCTTATCTCGTCCCCAACCTGAGGTAGCGCCACCTCCGCCACCGCCAGACTGGGCGGCAATGGTTGTGGCTGCATCAATGTATTCAGCAAAGAGAAGGATGGCGGTCTTTTGCACATCACCAATCTTGGCAAACACATTGTCGGCATCCAAAGCAATATTCTTGTCGATGACTTCCAGACAGTTCTGTGGAATGTCAACAGGATAATGATGAAACTCGTCCGTAGAAAAATCGAAGTGACGTATCTTTGGAGAGTTGTCCGCAGTAGGCATGGGTTTGGGTACAGTCATAATCTTTGGCTGTTGGGTATTCTTTGTTGGAGTTGAAACTGGTTTCTCCAATTCTTGATGATGCAGTTTTGCCCAAGTACCTTCAATCTTTGAGGGCATCAGACAACGACCTTTGCCAAGTTCCGAGGACTTATAAATGGAGTTACCACGCTTGATGGCATAGCCACGCACTTGTCCTTTGTTGTCGGATTGCAGTTTGACATCATATCCCGTTTGTGTGAGGCATTTTGTGTATAGTCCCCAATCAAAGTACGGCATCTTAGCCAAAACGGAAAGACAATCATTGGTTATCGCGTCCTTATTTTGGCGGCTTACCTCTTGTGCATCTTTCCATCCACGCTGTTGCCCAACCTTGGCGGCAGCAGCCATCGCTCTCTCGTAGATATAATGGGCATCATTCACGTTGCCCCTTATGTCTATGCGGTTCGCATCAATATGAAGGTGCATAATGCCACTCTTGCTGTCACGATGAAGCGCAACAACATATTGGCTGTCTTTGAGGTTGGTTGCCTTTGCACTCTTGCGCTTCGACTTGGCTGAAAGGTCAACCGCATCAAACTCACGGATAAAGTCATCCGCCAACCTCTGCCATTCCTCCATCGTCCAACCTTGCGTTTCCTCCGAGGTTGGGGAAACCTCAATGCGTATCATGTTACGTTTGAGCGGATGATAACGGTTCAATTTGTCCTCAAACTTCTTCTGCAAGGCAAGCATTCTTGCCCACATTGCCGTTGGGGAAATATCATCGGGCAAGAGATTGGTCTTTACAATCTCCGCCTTGTCCTTATCCACTGAGTAACGTATGGCATTTGCGCCATGACTTATTACCTTTGCTTTTGCTATCATATATGTTGTATGTTCTATTGTGTTAAGTATTTCTCTATCTCAATCATGCGGTTCAAGATCACCTCTGCGCTTGTTCTCCATCGTTTCATAAAGATTTCGCTACGTAGAATGTTCTCACGTTCCGTTAGCGGACGACCTTTGAGGAAGCCGAACAATTTCTGTATATCGCCCCTGGCATCCGATAGGCTGTTCAAAGCCTCCATTTCTTTGTCAGTCAAGCGTTGTTTGGGATATTTGCCCTCCAACCGCTTGCGTGCGTATGCGCTTGTGGTCAGTCCGCAAAGGGCTGCATATTCCGCTATCTCCTTATGAAGCTGTGGCGTAAGCCTTACTATCAGGCGGCTCGTGTATTTCGGTGCTTCCTTTTCTATATTTTTCTTATTCATACCAAGTATTGCTTCTATAAAAGTGTGCAACCCAATGCGAGCTTGCGAGCGTTCAAGAAGTCCATTGGCATACGGACAAACGAAGTGCGTTTGTATGACATTGGTATTTCTTGCATAGCACTGCTATCAGAGTTTACGCACAAGCACGCTACGCACTGCGGTTGCACATGTTCACAGACTTGTTGTATAACGGTTTTCAAATTACCCAAGCAACAGAAATTGTGGGGCATCCTCCGCTTCCATCTGTTCCTTGAAGAATTGCCTTCTGGCTTCCGCCTCCAGTTCCATGTCAGAGACGCTTGGCTGTGGATCATCTTCCTTCTCGCCATTATCGCCATTTCCAGAAGTTAGGGAAGAAAAGGAACTGTTGGCAAGTTGTGTAGGAGAAGTACCGCCATTCTTGATGGGAGGATCTTCTTTGTTGGGGAAGGCGGTTGTGGAAGCAGAAGAACTTGACTTGTCATAGTTGCTTCTTTGGTTGATGGGGATATAGTACGGATTGACAAACTTCTTGCCATCAACAATCCAAGCTGAAATGCAGAGCAAAGTGTGAACACTTCCCCGTCTTGTCTGTATAGAAGAAAGAATGCCCAATTTGTTCATGTGGTCAAGCATCTTGGAGACGGTCTTTCGGTCACACTTCCATAGTTTGGATAGAGCCACCTCTGACATGTTCACTTCCCACAATTCTGTTGTAGATTCCCCAACCTCATTTGAGGTTTCTATCTGTCGTGTCACCATCTGAATGAGTTGATAAAGGCATGAAAGGCGATTGATGCCAGCCGTGCCACCCATCAGATAGTTCACTTGTTCGTTACTCAGGATAATGCTGTTGAAAATATTACTGTTCATCGTTGTTCTATTATTGTTATGTAAATCTTTTCTTGCTGTTATGCGGAAAACTCTCTGCCGTCAAAAGAGAAACTATCGCCTCATGCCGAAGCCTCTCTCTGGCATATAATACTCCTTGTCGTATGCGATATGGTCAAGCACACGTTGCAGTCGGTCAAGTTGGGGACTGTCAAGCACTTGTATGGCATTGATGGTAATTTTCTGTGATGCAATTCTTCGATGCTCACAGTTTCTTTCAGACATGGTTCCGTCACCGTCAGCATAGACCGAGTGAAGATAGTTATAGACTGCTTCCGTCTGTTCCTTGCTTGGGTAAGCAGCAGGAAAGCGGTCGGAAATGTAGTCTACCATATTGCTGACCGCATTAGCCAACAGAGGGTCACGTTTTTGCAGACTGTTTACAAGTTCATCTTTCGTCATGATGCTATGGTCTATTGTTCATTTCATTCAGACGGTTTGCAGCCTCCAGTCTTATCTCCTCCTCCGACATGGCTCTTGCGCCACGCACCCAGTCAAGCAAGGCTTTCTTCTCAAAGAAGATGAGCTTGCCAGCAGGCTTGAAGTACGGCAACTGGTTAAGATGCGTCATCTTGTAGAACGTACTCTTGGCAATGCCGAGAAAGGCGGAAGCCTCTTCAAGGTTCAATACTTCCTTTGTCATGTAGCAAAGGTTCTCCAACTTGTTCACTCTCGACTGAAGCTCCACTATCTTGCGTTCATGGTCGAGGTTCATCTTTAATGCGTTCTTTTCTGTCATAAATCTGATATTTTGTTTATTTCGTTATCGATTTCGGCTGCAAAGTATATTGTTGCCAATGATATTCAAGCAGCCGTTATGGCTTATTAAAAGTGTTGGTTTTCAATTCTTTGGCTCTATTTACCATGCTGCAATGTGGTAGATTGGTCGAACACTCACTCTTCGGGAATAAAGTGGAGAAGTTATAGTGGGCTATATCAGGGCAAGCCCTATCGTGCACGCCACACCTCTTTGCGTCCAGCCGCCAAGTCAGAATTTGTTTCTTCCCTTTTGTAGGAATGCAATACTTTTGTTCATCAGATACTCGTTGAGATCTTTGTATTCTTCATACTCATTTGAGGCATCAGTACACTTGTTTCCAAATGCTTTCATTATCTGCCAGGTGGCCATTCTGCCAGCTTTGTCATTATCCAAGTGGCAGCATATTTGAGAATACTTATTGAGCATGGAGAGAGCACTCGGGATGTTTACAATGGAGTTGAGTACCACCGCATCACATTCGCCATGTAGTATGAGATAGGAGAGATAGTCCACGAATCCCTCGAATATGTGACAAGCTGTTTCGTGGTTCCTTATCGTAGTGATTGCTTTCGGAGCAATACATCCCTTGAAGTATGGATTCCGAAGTTCATAGCCACCAGCATCATTCTTGAAGCCAATAGCAAAATATCGCTTGCCAGCACTTTTGTAGTGTATTTCCACGCACTGCCTTTTGGCTGTAATAGAACCAATCCCCCTTCCCGAGAGGTATTGTAGTAAAGCAGGATGAGCCAGTTCTTTTACCTCAATATCTTCAAACGAAGTGTCCTTTTGTGAGCAAGTAGAATGGATTGGTATTGTGGGTAGAATGATTGAATGCCCCATCATGTGCAATACTTCTGAAATGTTTTGCGTGTGGTATAGTTGCATCGCCAAATCAATGATGTTACCTCCTTTGCCCAGTGCAAAGTCATACCACACGTTTTTGGTTAAATCCACCTTAAATGATGCGGTTTTCTCCGTATGTAGTGGCGATAAGTACCACCACTTATTTCCTTTTCTGTTTATTGGTTCATATCCCTTGCTTGCAAGGAAGTTGGATATTTGGATTGCCTTTATTTCTTGTATAGTCATAATGTGAGTGATTTGTTGAAATGTTGAGTTGTTGAGAGAATGGGCTGGTGAAAAGAAAAATAGCTTTCTCTTTTGCCCAGTTACACCTCTTGTTGAGTGCTTGTTGAATTGTATTTGTTTGAGTACCAAAGATTAGTCTGTTGTTCTCAACAATTCAACAACTCAACAAAGGATTATAAACCTAAAGAGTCTATAAATTCCTTGGTCACCGTGTAGAAACGTCCCACTCTGCTAATTGAGGAAACACGCCCCGGCTTAGTGTAGTCACATTGATAGGCAAGATAGGTCAGTGCATTGTGAGCAGGGGTAAGTCGCCAGACATCTTTCACGACCTTTCGTATCTGCCATTGCTCCACCTTTACACCGTTCATGGTCAGTAACGGTATTAAGTCTTGAGGGATGAACGACAGCTTGTCAACGTGTTGCGTTTCCATAATGTCACGTATCAGCTCTACCATATCCAACTCCGTATGGTTGCGGTTGCACTGGATAATGCGGTCAAGAGCCTCTGTCCTGATAAGGGTAGGATGAAACCACATACGCCCCTCTTTGTTGGTGGAGAGTGTGCGGTGCTGGAGATAATAGAGGAATGCAGGTATCTGTTCCTTTAGCTTTTGCAGGAAATTGGTATCATCGCTTTCAAGTGGGCGGATTTTACGCACCCAATAGCGGTTTTCTCCCGGGTCAATGATAACAGGGTAAAGTTCGTTATTGGAACATAGTACGAACTTGGCAAAGAAGTTTACCTCCTGTCTGTCTTTACCCTTGGCCTCTACCTTGTAGGTTTGGGCTGTGCTTAGGTTCTTCAATCGCTCTGAATCTTCTCTACGACTCAACAGCACCTCGTCCACAACGATGAGTAGCTTGCCAGCCCAGTCTGCATTGAACTGGCTCCTGAAATCCTCGTTTGTATTAAAGGTGGCATTGTCCTGAAAGATACTTTTCAGAAAGTTCAGGAAAGTGGTCTTTCCTGTGTTTCGTTCCTCTGACACCAATAACAGGATGGGGAGTTTCTGAGTCGGCTGCATATAAAGCAACTGCATATAGTCCAACCCCAGTTCGTATTGCTCCTCAAAGATGTGGTGTAGCAGTTTTTCAATATCTGAGAAATTCCCTTCTGCCGGAACATGGTCAATTGGTTCATACAGATTATAGAAACCTGCAACATCCTTTTTATAGTCTGTGTGACTTGGCACTGTGCAAAAACCATTATATTTATCAATAGTAGGGATATTGTGCTTACCATAATCTTGTCGGATAGTGCCAAAGCTCCATTGCAATCTGCGGGTAGTCATCGTTCCATCTGCCAAAGGCTGCTGCACTACCTTATATATAGTAGTGCCTACTCGAATGTATTGTTCTTCCATAATGCTTGCTTTTAGATTAAACATTTGGATTAGCGCTATTAGCAGTTTGTACTTTAGCTTTCAAGAGAGAGGTGATTTCCTTCTTCGAGTAAAGATTACGTCCGCCCAGTTTGTGAACGATAATCGTTCCCTCCTTCTGCATACGCCACAGCGTGGTATAAGTTATGTGGAGTCGTTCACATACTTGGTCGCGAGTATAATACTCGTCACTCTCTTCTGCGGTCAGATTGGTTTGCGATTTCTTATCGACCAACTCTTCCACCATTTCAGCGACAACCTGCTTCAGGTCGTCCTTCTGTAACATTATAAAATTTCCTTGCATAACATGTTGTTTTGAAGTTTATGCTGCGAAATTACGATGGAATAAAATGAAAGCACCTCGGTAAAAATCATGTCGATTTCTGCCGAGGCGCTTTTAACGGAACAGCGTTCCTTTTTAACAAATCAAGCCTTCACGATGCAATCAATATACATCAGGGGAAAGTAAGGTGCGCAGTCTTATGCTTATCAACTTTGCCTGTTCTTTTCCTGTTTGAACAGTCTTTTCTGATAAACTCAAATTATAGTCGTTGCCACGTTCACTGACAATGGCATTATAAAGGGCTTCTCCCCAATCAAAGCCAGACTTAAATCCAAGGGATGGGAATTTTTCCAAGATGGCTGTATGGAAAGTACGATAGTTATAGGTATCATTAAGCAAGCTTCCATTGGTCAGCGCAGCAAAAATATAAGCAAGAATAGAATCCGTATCATTCGTTTCCATCCATTCGGTGAGTATTTTTTCTATCTCGTTGGTAAGAAGTTCTGCATGAGGTTGTATAAGCATTTCTTCAAGCAGGACACAGACTTGCTTACGTCCACGTCTGCCTTTACTCTCTTGTAATGCAGAATTAGCTACATCTTTGACTACACGATTGTTTGTTGCTTTCCATGTTCCTTTAGTGTAAGTCGCTTTATCCATACTGGTAAGCATCAAAGAGCGCATAATTTGTTCGCCGAAGTTTTTCTGCCAAAAAGAAGGCTTCTCTCCCATCATTGTTTTGGATAATAAATCAGCGGACTTCACGAAACCATTATCAAATATCATCCAATAGAACACACTGAACAAGAAAGGATTATTGTGCTGCAATTTATCTTTTGTTTCCTCTTTGTTAAATGTAGAGGCAAACAATTCAGTCAGTTTTTCGTGTGCCTGCTGACTAACATTAGAAAATTGAGCTTTGTTGTAGCTCTCAGTTCCTGGGCATAGGCTTAACAATAATTCGGAGATACCTTTTATACCATCAAGCGACAGCAGCTCTATCAAGTAGGAAAAACCTTTGAAGGCGAAGCTCATGTCACCCTCGTATGCTTTTGTGAAGAGATTTGTGAACTCTTGATATTCTTTCGGGTGTTCGTAATGCCAACGGCGCAAACGCAATAGATTAAGTTCTCGGTCTGATGCCTCTTGAGTTTCCTGCTCTTTATCCTGCAAGTGGAATTTAACCCCATCTTTGATATATTGCGCATCCGTAGATTGCTCAAATTTAGTCATGGCACTCTCTATTTCCTCAAACCCATTATCCAATTCCAAATAGCAATGCATACAACAAGCAGCCATATCACCTTCTTCTGCGGCTTTAGAGAAGGTGTTTATTATGTTCTCAACAGGCACATTCTTTGCAGCCATTGCCTCTAAAAGCATATTTTGAAGCGAGTAAGTTTCATCGCATTCTGCCACATTGGTTCCATCTTGTGATAGAATGTCCAATGTGGAATGAAACTTGCTTTTGAACTCTGCATAGATTTCTTGGTTCGCCTCAAACCATTCCTTCATCTTATTGCCCATAAGTGTTATTTTAGCTAATAGGGTTAATCTTTAAGACAAGCCAACGGAATGACTTTCACGCCATCCTGACGAGTGTATGCCATGCTTCCACCAGTCATCACTATCAGCAAATCCGGTTCCCGAATGGGCATCTGTTTCTCTGTTGTGTTATGTTCCTGTATAAGCCTTTTGAGTTCAAGCAGATGCTTGGCTCCATCGTCAATCTCACGACTGCCAAGTTTGCACTCTATCAAGGCATACCGTCCATCTTCCAGATGCAGCACTATATCCGCTTCCAAATCATATCGGTCATGATAATAAGATACGTGACTGTTCAAGTCTATAGTATATGCCTTTAGGTCACGAATACACATCTGTTCAAAGATAAATCCAAACGTCTTGAGCTGCATGGTCAACGCTTCAGGAGACAACCCCAAAAGAGCAATCGGAATGGAAGGGTCGCAGAAACATCGTTTCACGCCACTCCTGATAGCGGTTTTACTTCTAATTGCAGGACACCATGCACTTATGTTCTGGATAACAAATAGCTTTTCCAAAGCTGCAACATAGTCATCAAATGTATCCACGTGGCAACTTACTTCGCCAGATGAGGTCACATCATCCAAAAGCGACTTCTTCTTTACCAGAGTCGAAACATTTCTGGCATACGCCCGAAGTATCATACTGGTCAGTCTGGCATCTCTTTTCTTGCCATCAATGCTAGAAATGTCGTTGGAGCAAATTGTTTGAACATAGTTCTTTGCAACGAGTAGTTGAGCCTTTGGGGTACGAGCCAACAAAGAAGCTGGCCATCCGCCTCGGGAGGCTGCAAAGATTAATTCCTCAACGGTCATCTTAGACATCTTACCGTCAATATCATAATCTGGATTGTTGAAAAGTTCTTTCAACGAAACTTCACCTGTAGATTCTTGTGATTCCCACAAACTCATAGGCAGCATACGCAGTCTGGCAATACGACCAACTCCAGAATGGTGTATTTGGGATTTGTCAACGGCATTGGAACCTGTAAGTATAAATTGTCCGGGGATTTGACGATCATCAACAACAGTTCGTACTGCATCCCACAACATTGGAGCATCTTGCCACTCATCAATAAGGCGAGGCGTAGCTCCATTTAACAGAATGGACGGCTTAGTTTTAGCGGTGACCAAATACTCCTCACGCAAACTAGGATCTTGCATTCTCAAGATGCTGTTTGCAAGTTGAGACGCAGTTGTGGTTTTGCCACACCATTTTGGTCCTTCTATCAATACAGCCCCAAATGCATCCAGCAAGTCTTGCAACAGGGCATCGGCAGTTCTTTTATAGTAACTCATATAATATGCTTTTTCAATTGCAAAGATACATATTTTCTGCGAATTGCAAGGTTGATTCGGCATTTTTGTGGCATTTTAATCCACTTTTTTGCGGTATTTTATTCGGTATTTTTGTGGCATTTTAATCCACTTTTTTGCGGTATTTCACTTGGCATTCTTGCGGTGAGCAACTATAATTAGTCTGATAAGTTAGCCATCAACTCCGTCCGTTCCTCCTCGCTCAAGCCTTTCAGCATCTCAAGCAGGGCTTTCTTATCTACCACAGGAGTACTTTCTTTCGACTTCTCATTAAGTAGATAATGGTTATACTCCAGCATCTTTGCAAGCGGATAGGCACCGATATAATTGGAAGTAATGTCACCGCCGCCACTATGCCCCATGCTGTCGCTTATATATTTATAAGGTACGACACCAGAGTTATTGAGGTTGGTAGCGAAGCTGTGCCTTGCCCAAGTGGGTGATGGCACCTGTTCCATATCCAATAGTTTGGCAACTTTTGCCATGTGCTCACGTATATATCTGTTGTAGCGTTGGATAACCCATATCTCTTGTTCTGGTGTGATTAGCTCACTCATGATGGGGAACACCCTCCGCCCAAGTTTTGGAACATTGCCATACCGGTTGAGTATCTCTTGAATCTCGGAAGTGACAGGAAATATCACTTCGCTGGCACTCTCGTTCCGCTCACGAGTTTTGTGGCGAAGGAAACGAAGCTGCTTGCCATGAGTGGCATAGTATAGTTCATCATAAGTCAGTCGGAGTGTATCAGCAAGATTCTGCCCATCGCCCAGATACATAAAAAGGAATAGTCCAAGGTCGCGAAATATGGCATACTTCTCTCTGCCGAGGAACAGTTCGTTTCCATCTTTGTCTTTTGCCTCGTCAGCTTTCCAAAAGTCATAGAGCTTCCGCATGGTAGCCACGTCAAGAAACTCATGCTTACGGCTCTGCGCTTTGTTGTAGCCCGTATCCTTAAACATTTCTTTGGTATCACCTTTCATCAGTCCGTTAGCTATGCACATATTGATTATAGTCCTTAGACTGCGAAGTGCGATAGCAATAGTGGTGGTGCTCAATTCATTCTTCTTCATGATTTTTACCCATTTCAAGATAAAGTCACGGTTAATATCTGCAAACGATACATCCGTTCCCAAATCTTTCACAAAGCGATTGCGTACATCCTTACTACAACGAGCGGAACCAGCCTTGCCTTCATTGGTCTTAGATTGAATGTACGAATCCCAAACTGTGATGATGGTGCTGTCATCGTCTTTCTTGCCTTGGAACCTGTCTTGCAACTTGCGAAGAGAGAAATTGTTTTCCGAGATAAGTTGGTTAACCATCAGTTCCACTCTGTCCATCAGATTCTTCATGTCGTTACGCTCCGCTAATTGGATGCGCCGACCGCTTTTCTCATAATCGCAAAGAACCAACCATTCTTCCATAGTGTATGATTTTCCTAAACGCAGGAAAATCTTTTGTCCGCCATGACACACACGCACAGCTACTGGAAGCGGTTGCGAATAGTCGCCCGCTTTTCGTATGTCAAGAGTCAGCGAACCATATACATTGCCATTCGCAGCCGTGAATTTCGCAAGGCATTTTTCTCCTCTTGATGTGGTTTTTGCATCCTCTTTTGTAGTTTTAGTAACCTTATTCATCTTTCCATTCTCCATAATACCTTCATTTACAAGTGAAATCGTGTTCATTTGGTGACCTTCAGGTGACCTTTTCGCATGAAAACTGGTGCAAATATAGTGATTTTCCTGCAAACTGCAAAATTCATTAGTCACTGATTATCAGCGCAATAGTACCTCATGTAATTACATGAAATACCCCACAAAAAGACTCATAATCTGGAGGTCCCTGGTTCAAGCCCAGGCTGGTCCACAAACTAAAAGGCTCATCTCTAACGAGATAGAGCCTTTTTTAGTTCATGGAGACCTCCGATTAAGGGTCTGTTGCTTGGTTATATTTAGTATTGTATTAGGTATTTGTTGACTAATTGTTGACTGATTTAAACATTACTAACATGCTGACTATCAAAGCTGAAATCAAGAAGAGTGAACTAAAAGTTGACGGAACGTACAATGTTAAGATTAGATTTACTTTAGACCGTAAGGTTAAAAGACTATCAACTAATCTATTTATAACTTCAAAAGACCTAACTAAATCCCTCAAATTTAAAGAGGACACTTCCATTAAGAGAGCGATAGATAGACTGGTACTTTATTACAGAGAACAGTGTTTCAAACTGCAATTAGACCACAATCATTATTCGTTAGATGAGATAATTGAGTTCTTAAACGGAGAACAAGAGAAGCAACAAACCATTGACTTTATAAAGTTCAGTCGTGAGTGGATAGCCTCAACCACTATCAAAGGTGCACCTAACTACACCACTGCCATTAATGCCTTAGTCCGTTTCATAGGTAAAGAGGAATTGGATATTAATTTGATTACCCTTGACTTCTTAGAAAGCTTTAAAGCATTCTTGAATAAAGAACGTGAGATACGGACTAAAAGATTAATGCAGCAGGGTAAACGGGTACCTTCCAATCGTTCACTCTCTCTATATTTGATAAGCATTAAGAAGTTATTCAATGAAGCCAAGAAGAAATACAATAAGAAGGAGAAGAATTTAATCCTAATCCCCAACTCACCCTTCATGGAACTTGAAATACCCAAGCAGGAAGCAACAAGAAAGAGAGCCATATCCGCAGATATTATAAAGAAGCTATGGAAGCTACCCTATAAAGATATGAAGAAAGGCTACAAATCTACCTGCCATTATAATTTGGCAAAGAATTGTTTCATTCTATCATTCTGTCTTATGGGAATCAATTCAGCAGACCTTTACAATGCCACTGAAATGGAAGGTTATACAATCGTCTATAATCGTACCAAGACGAAAGACCGTAGATTGGATAAGGCTCAAATGAAGGTTGACATACCCAGATTAATCCTGCCTCTTGTTGAGAAGTACAAGGATAAGACTGGTAAACGTCTCTTCAATTTCTATCAATACTATGCTGACGAGAAGGATTTCAATAAGGCTATCAACTACGGCTTAAAAGAAATTTGTACAATATTAGAAATTGACGATTTGGAATACTACGCAGCAAGGCATAGTTGGGCTACCATTGCACTTAATAAAGCTGGCATTGATAAATATATAGTCCATGCAGCACTTAACCATATTGACGATGCAATGAAAGTAACGGACATCTATATTGAACGTGATTTCGTAAATGAGAACAAGGCTAATACTAAGGTTGCGAAGTACGTGTTTGGCAAGTAAGCTAATAATTCCCCACTAAAAATCTACTGAGCTATAATTAGTCGCTATCCTTTTTCGGCTTCCACATGCTTCAAAGGTAGAATGCCTAAAAAGGATATCAAATCAACACTTCAGTAATTTAATGGATATCAGTTATATACAAATTAAAACATATAATTATACGCTATCCTATTTCTAGTGTATAAGGGAAATACTAGACTATATATCTAAAAAACGACATCAAACGAAACAAATGCAGGTTCTGGCAGATTCCCCAGCCCGATAATCTTATGCAATTTTGTACACAAAGCCATCTGATAGATTCGTTTATCCAATATCAACTTGGCTATGGGTACTCCCGAGTAATTGAAAACCAGCACCTTGTTCGCCATGGATTTTTGCGGGTCATTATAGTCATACTCGCTTAAAAGTTGATCTAAGTACAAAATATAGATATATTGGTCATCCATTGCCAAATCCAACACCTGCCCAAAGCTTCTTGCCTTACTAAACAAGAGGTTATAGTCTTTACATTCATAAAAAGACCGATCAAAATAAAAGTTCCAGTCTTTTACCATGGTTCCATTTTCCAGGTGGTATTTAGCAAGATACGGCAGTTTGCTAGGCGCAAACACCATATGCCCGTCATGCGCCGACAGATAACCTTTCAAATTCATCCGTGAAGACTAGACAGAAATTTTGTTCCCCACCGGAGATTCGCCGAACCTCTGTAAAGGCTGCAGATTGGCATCCAGTAAGGAAAAGAAACTACCGTCCTTTCCGCACAATAGGGAGACAAAATGCTGTTCATCCAGTCGTACGAAATTATAATCTGCAGGATTGAGCTCACCTTGCACACGCTTATAAGGAGTTTTTTTTCTGGACAGCTCTTCAATTTCAATAGCATTTCCGTTGCCTTTTAGAGACATCACTGCCAACATTTGTATATTGACATCATTCAAACCGAAGGTGTTTTCGTGAGCGTATGTAATTATTGGCTGTAGGAACTCGCCAGGACCATTTCCCAATGAACCCCAAGTATGGATTTTTTTCATACCCGAAGGAATGGAATATACATGGCAAAAATCATTTTGGGCGACATGCGTCATTACCAAGAATGTATCAACACAGTCAATCCATCCCATATTAATCAGCAATTCTGTATCAGATTGCTCACCATCTACTCTAATCTCCTTATCAAAGGCTGGAAATTCTGTTTTAGATTCGAAGCTACAACTTGACAAGAAGCATAGAAGAATGAATATAATAGAAGTTGTTTTCTGCATAAGTACTTCAAAGCAACATGTAGAATAATCAATGAGCCCTACTTTAAGTTTCACTTTACATCTTATTACATATCTGTTGTAACAAGCTAATGGCTAAAAGTGAAATTTAAAGCAGGCTTAATAATTGCACTTTAGCACTAATCATTATATCCAACCAGGCCTTTTGGTATGACCCAGCAAAATATTTTCACCATAATCTCCGTCAGGATATATTACAACCATTGAATATAAATCAGGGAATTATCACTATCCTTTTTCAACTTCCACATGCTTCAAAGATGAAAAAGCATTAGTGTCCACCAATGAATTCTTACAACAAATTAAAGGCAAAGAATAACCTAAAATGGATCCTTGTAACATGAACTCGAATTACTTTTGCAGTACTTTCAAATTTAACAATTGCCCACTAAAATTTCCAGTAAAAGCTAATGGAAAAACAAGAGTGGACTGGTAGTACACCACCTCCTCGCCAATTTTATAAAGTATCTTTTTATCCAAAGTCTGATGTAGTTTTCCATCAATGTATAAACTTGTAGAGGTATGGTCACCTTTAATCACAATTTGTACCCGTTGACCGATAGGAAACATATAATCAAACTCATTTAAATAACCATCTGACCAGAATGCCAATTTTCCAGACTTTGGGCTACTCTGATACAAAATGGCATTGGAAGATTTAAAAAGCACACTGCCCTTATCTGCGGATTTTGCAGTGAAATCAAAAGCCACTTCATAATCATACCCTACTTCTTCTATCAAAAGCTTTTGATTCCTTTTCAACTTCGAGACTTGAAGCACTTTCCCATCCATCGTTTTTACCTTTGCTCCAATATTCACTCCCGGAGCTTCCGACAAAGCACGACGGCAAGAATCAAACCGTGCGAAAGACAAATCATCCACAGCACCGGTCCACATTTTCAAGCTTAATGTCTGCATAGCAGGATACGCACGATGATGAATGTCCTTGAAAGTAATCCCATTTCCAATGTAATCATTCCATACGGCAAACATTCCCCCTTTCACACGCCTATCATTCCGACTAAATATTCTATCATCAAACATATAGGGTTCCCAGTTATTAAAAATCCACTCTATATTCAGGTAATCGTGGTAATAGAGTGCCGTCAATGGTATTATGTACAATTGGCTACATGCCACATTCACCAATCCAAATCCCAATTCGGCCATTTCAAAGGGATCGGCATAACCATTGTACCAAATGTCCAATAGTACCTCGTCAGACTTCACAGGAAGATCTCCTCTGGCATGCGTCAATGCACCCCATGCCACCGCTTTCTTCCCAAAACCCTCCACATATTTAATGTAATAATCAGTAAAAAAGCGAAACTTTTCAACAACATTAGGATCCGAATTATCGTATTCATCTGTACCAATATGCACTTCTTTACCCCTAAACACCGGATTTTCTCCACCTAAATACTCTGCAAACAAGCTGTCCAAGAACAAATAAGTCTCCGGATTAAACAAATCCAGGTGATCCTCTCCGTACTCCTTACTAGCAATTTCCGGCTTATAGCGCGTAAAGGCCAATGAATGCGCAGGCACATCTATTTCCGGCAAGACAGTCACTCCATACTGCTCGGCTAACATCTGAAGTTCAACAAATTCTTTTTTTGAATAATGAGCCCCCTCCGTGGCCAATCCCGGAAACACGGTACTTTCTAATCGGAAAGCTGCGGGTGTTTGCGACCAGTCATTGCCATAGAACTTTTTAAAGCCGTTGTCATTCAAATGAATCTGGAAACAATTCATTTTATAATAGGACATTATCTTCACATAATCCCTCAAAAAGCCAATGGGGACAAATTTACGTCCTACATCCAACATAAATCCACGCTTAGGATAATTGGGCCAATCTACAGCCACTCCCTGCGGCACCGCCCCATCATACTGTTCCATCATTTGAAGAATGGTCCGAGTTCCCCAAAACACTGCCTGCGTCGTTGCACCCGTCAACACCATCCGATCAGACACATCCAAATAATACTTCTCCCGATTCTCTTCTGTTTCTTTTCCAGCCAAAGTCAAAAAAATATCTCCCGAGCAGGCAGAAACGCCTTCCGCCACCTTATATTTCCTGCCAAACATCACTGCTAAATCTTCGGCAAATGTGTTTGCCACCGGATTGAGTTCTGCTGCATAGCGGGGGTCCAACACCAACCGACACGATGAGCGCCAATAGCCATCCCCGCCTTTCCACTCCTGTAATGCCGGTATCACAAATGGCCTAGAATTTTCTGCCTTTAGCCCTGGCACAAATAGTATGCAAGACACTGCTCCCAATAACACACCTGCCTTAAACACCTGCAACACTTTACCAAAGAGAAACTGCCCCAAAAACAAAATAGTCATTTTCACATCACGAAATATCCACCTCATGTAGTTTGGTCCAAAAACATCAATCCAAGCATTATGCTTGGTAATCCATCTATCCAAAGCAAATTCCATACTATTTATTTTAAAGTTTCAGTTCACTCTACAAGAGTGATTTTTTTTACAAAAGTAACTCCATGATAAGGGACTTGTGTCCAAAATCCCCCTTTATACTCCCCTAAATCCTTTTGATGCCACAAATCACGAACAGAGACTTTTTCTGTATTTCCAAGGCTGCACCATAGACTATTAATCTGTGGAACCTCAGGTGCTTTGGGGGTTAGGATATATTTCTCCTTTGCCATCGATTTTGACCAAGAAGGAATTGGTACAATTTCCCCGCGGCCTACACAAGCAAGAAACAGCCACACCGTTAATAAACACAAACTCACTCTCATCTCAACTGGTCTTTATTTTATCACCGGATTAACAAACAACTCATCCATATACACTTGTTGCGAAGCTTCGAAAGCCACCTTCATATAACGGATGCTTTCATCCAATTGATCAAATAACAAGTTTTCAATCCATGCATCATGCCGATTGTTCGGGAAATGGGGAGTATCCTTGATAGAAGCTAATCTATATTCTTTTCCATCCAACGAAGTGAACAGATAAACTTTCAGCGGCATACCTATTCCATCTAAATTATAGTCCAGCATACGAAGCATGACTTTCCGTAGTCTGGTCTTTTTCTGCAAATCTACCACAAGCTCATGATAACCTTTCTCGAATTTCACCCAACGGGCATCTTTACTGTCTTCCTCGGCAACCCTGCCATCAAGCAATGCCTTCAAATCCGCTTTTCCCAACACCATGTCAATGGTAGCCCCGTTAGCCAATCTCTCCATAAAGGCAGCTTCGGCCAATTGCCAGCAGCCAATCCGCCTTTTCCAGGCCATATAGTCATTGTATACTTTATGTGACCACACCGGTTGCCCCAACTGATAAGTTGACGTGGGGCTTTCTATGATTCCACAAACCATAAATGAGATAATCCTGTCAACCCCTGCCACAGAAGCAGCCACTTGTTGAGATAAAAGACGCGGATAAGCGGCAGGAATCAAGGCCGAAGAACGGTCGTTGGTTCCCTGTTCCCAAGTGAAAGTCTCACAATTGGCCCACATCTCAATATTCAGACGGTTGTGGATGTCTCTCAACCGTTTCCAAGTCTTCTTTAAGCGAGGCAACATGAATTTATCGCGTACACAGCCCACTTCGTCCTGATAGGCTATGATGTCGACTTTCAGCTTTGCCAATTGTTTCTCATACTCCGGATTATCAAAATCAGACAGTCCGATACCATAAGGAGAAATCAGTGTCTTCTTATCCGGAGTCAATGCTCTTGCCTTTTTGGTCAATGCATTAACCGATTGTACAGCATGTTCTGCAAAAATGGGGCAAAGACAATCCTCTACCGGCAAATACCAGCCATAAAAGGCTTTATGATTTTTATAAAAGACGGCCAGTTCCTCCATAATTTGCAATTGGCGTTGTTTGATAGCAGGATCCTGCAAATTATCATCCTGGTCTTTTGCCCATCCAGTACTCATAAAAACCTTCATGTCATATCGGGCAGCCTCATCAAGAATGGCTTCCACAGGACTCTGTTTATCTTTATCATACCACCAGGGCATTAATTGAGAGGGATAATAAGCCTTACCCTCATTGGCAACTTCCATGAATACCAGATATTCAATGCCCATAGCTGACAGTTCCCGCACTTTAGCTTTCCATAATTCCGGATCCGTATTATCAAAACTCTGCGGATTGGTATATCTATTACGTACATCCTTATATGCCAGATTTATCCAAGTACCAGTAATGGGCTTCACCCTCAAAACAGATTCCTTCACCTTCTGTTTTCTCTGTCGGCCAGGAACATCATTGCCAGCAAAAACTACTGCCGACGGCAGTACGGCTGATATCATCAGTACCCCCAATAGGATTGGCAGAAAAATCCTCTTCATAATATACACATTTTTTTAATTAATAAAAGATCAATTGCCACCGGACGTAATAATTAACGCCAAACCTAAAATAAAGAGAATAAACATCAAGGCAATCAATAGATTAGTAGATTTAGAAGCCCCTTTGAATTCCTTCCAAATAAACACCCCCCATAATGCGGCAACCATCGTAGCCCCTTGTCCCAACCCATAGGAAATGGCAGCACCGGCTGTTCCGGCAGCAATATAACTGCACGCTGTTCCCAACGCCCAGATGGCACCCCCCAAAATACCAACCAAATGAGTATTCATATTTCCTTTGAAGTATTGACTGTAAGCCACAGGCACCCCCGTAAAAGGTTTCCTCATTAACAAAGAGTTGAATAGAAAGTTACTGATAAAGATACCTATTGCAAACACAAACAAGGCAGAATACGGAGTCATCATACCAACAGCAGGCGATTCCAGATTTTCCAAATCCATAGCAGCGGCGACAAAACGATAGAAAAACGCCATCAGAATACCAGCGCAGACAGCGATCAGAACTCCTCTTTTTCGGACAGTCTGACCTGATACTTCAGAAACTTTACTGGAAGCAATCCCATTAAAAACAATGGCCAACACAATCAAGAAGACACCCCCAAAAAGAGTGACAGGATCCCCCTTCGGTACACTAAAGTAATTGACAAATACGCCTAATACCAACGCCAACCCCACCCCTATCGGGAAAGCAACCGACATACCAGCCAACGACATGGAAGCCGACAACAATATATTCGAGGCATTGAATATGACGCCACCCAGAAAAGCGCTCCAAAAATTCTCCATACCAACTTGCTGCAAGTCCTGCATAAATCCGCGTCCCCCTTCTCCAATGCTGCCCAGTGTCAAGCCCCAAACCAAAGAAAAAAGAAGTATACCAATCACATAATCCCAATAGAACAATTCATAGCGCCATGTTTGGGCTGACAATTTTTGAGTATTTCCCCATGATCCCCAGCATAACATCGTGACCCAGCACAACGCTACCGCCAATCCGTAACTTTCAACTATAAACATAATCGTGATATTTAATATTGTTTTTAATGATTACAACTCTTCACGGTAAGGAATAGAAGACTGGGCTCCCATTCTGGTTACAGCTATGGATGAAGCTTTTGAAGCCATCACAGCAGCTTGTTTCAAGTCCATGCCCTCTGACAATCCTACGCACAAAGCCCCATTAAACGTATCTCCGGCAGCTGTAGTGTCAATAGGCTCCACTTTGAAAGCATCTATACGATAAGAAACGCCCTCTTCCCTTATAAGACATCCTTTCGAACCCAAAGTGATAATTACATTCTTTACCCCCATCGCGCAAATCTCTTCCGCCACTTTCTCAACATCGGCATCATTGGCAATCTTTATGCCCGTAAGCATCTCCGCCTCGATGCGGTTCGGAGTGACCATGTACAGATGCCGGAACAATTCTTTGGGAAGACTGCGGGCAGGAGCCGGATTCAGCACCACCTTCACTCCTTTCCCGAAAGCCTTTCTGGCAGCATACTCCACTGTTTGAAGCGGAATTTCCAATTGCATCAAGAGGATATCTCCCTCACACATTTCCTCCAACATTTTATCCACATCTTGTTCGTTCAACAACATGTTGGCACCGGATGCCACTACAATACTATTCTCCGCATGATCGTCCACGCTGATCAGAGCTACTCCGGAAGCAGAATCTTCATCGAGAGCAATATATCTTGTATCAATTCCTTCCTTTTTAAAATAACCGACAGATTGCCGACCTAATACATCATTCCCCAATTTTGCCATAAATATCAGATTGCCGCCCAATCTCTTTATTGCAACAGCCTGATTTGCTCCTTTTCCACCCTGGTTCATAAAGAATTCCCCTCCCAGAATCGTCTCACCGGGAGCAGGCAGATGAGAAGTTCTCACCACCATGTCCACATTGGAGCTGCCAATCACTATAATTTTTTTCATAACACTATATTATAAATAAATTCAATCTATTCATCATCGTGCCCGGAAGAACACAGGAGGTGTATCTCCGGCATCGGATACTGCCACACGAGCCGTTATTACCTTTTCATCTCCCGGAAAGAGCGTAATAAAATTGTCACTCCAGAATACCGGATTAATCTCCTTACCCCGGACGTCCAGCAAAGTCAGATGATTGAAATGGGACAAACGATCCGATTCGTTCTTCAAACAAATAGAAAAGACATATTCCCCTTCCTCTTTGGTAACTTCAACCTCCTCCTTCAATTCCGGTTTCTCCATAGAAGTGAACCAAAAGAAATCCATATGCTGGGAATAGAACCAATATAGGTTCTCGGACAGAAGTTTACCGTATTTATCATGCAGCTCCAGCTTCACAAAGTAATTATAAGAGTATTTTCCACACCGGGGCACCGTAACAATCTCCTGATAGCAATCGGGAGAAACAGTTATCCGCTGGGAGTCCTCCCAAGCCACTTCCATGTCATTGTTGATAACTTTAGCCGTCACTTTCACGTCTTGCAGTGTCTGATGGGAGGCATTAATCACAGAAACCCTGAAATCATTCGCATTCAACTGTACGTGCACCGGTTCCATAGCTTTTTTTGCAAAATAATAAGAAGCATTGGGAGCCAGATACCAGTCGTATATCTGCCAGCACACATCGGGCCAGCAAGAATTAATCTTCCAAATCATCACACCGGAAGTAATATCCCACATCCGGTGATTAGCCGCTTCAAACATAGCGCGATAACCATCGGCACTCAGAAACTGGGCATTGTCGGCATATTCTTTTGCCGTCTTCGGATCACCGAACATTGTGCGAATGGCATTGTCATAAGAGCGATAGCAATAATTACTTACATCCCAAGCACCATGTTCAGCCCAAATGCTATCCAATGGGAAAATAGGGCTGTTTACATTAGCCGTACTCTCCGCGGTAGGAATAAATTTCCGGAGGCTGTTGTACGTCGGCATGGAAGGCATCCCCAGTTCATTGCGGAACATCTGCAAATGGACCTCACGCACTTTATCAAAGAAGTAGGAAGAAGGCGCCCAATTATAGTCGGGCGCACCGTCATCCGTCGTACCTGTTGGCAGATCTTCTTTCAGATAAGGAGTCAAGGCGTCTACATCCCAATGAAAACTGGTAGTCGGAAGATAAACACGCGTAGTATCGATACTCCTCACTTTCTCCTTGGTCAGCTTGTACAAGCTTTCATTCATCAAGACCTCATTGGCTCCTATCCATGAAATAATAGAAGGGTGATTGCGATAGCGGAGCATCATATCTTCCACTCCTGCCACCGCCAGACCATGATCCAGAGGATTGTCAGCAGTTTCAGTTCCGGGAGTCATACGGAAACATTGATAGAAAACATGCCACCACATCAGGCCATATTTGTCAAAACTTTCAAACCAGGTTTCAGAAGGAGACGGCATATCTTCACTGCCAATCAGGTTGATGTTCGCCTCTGCCATCAAGCGGGCTTCATCATAGATACGTTTTTCAGATTCCTCCAACAAGATGTCCGGCTGTATCCAACCGCCCTTACAGAATATCCGCTTGCCATTCACATAATATACACGACCACATTCATCTCCCACCCGGTTCAGTCCACTTGCCACCTCACGGATTCCGAAATCAAACTCTTTGGTATCGGACACTTTTCCACCGATGCTAAAAGACAGTTTCATGTGATGCAAGTATTGCTCGCCATACCCATTCGGATACCACAAATACGGGTTTTCTATCAGCAAGGAAGGAAAGTCCTCAGGGGTCAGTTCCACTACTTTTCTCTCACCGGCACGCAGGGCTACTTTCTTCGTCAGCTTGATTGGCTTGAGGTATCCCTCCATATGCTTGGTATAAGTGGGAAATTTGACTTCGTTGAGTAATGTAATCCAAGCATTCACCTTTCCCTCGACAAGCTTTGCAGAAGTATTCCTCACTTCAAGTTTAATATTGACCTTTGCAAGCCCAGTGTCAACCTTCATAGGCATGGTAGTGGACTTTGGTAAAGTAGTGATAACAAAAGGATTTTCAATCAACACCTCGTCCGTGGCTTCCACTATCACTTTCTGGTAGATACCCATATTCCGGTCGCGAACCACGGGAGCACAATCCCAGCCACCGGATATCTTCAATGTCTCATCCTTAAAGATATCGTAGGAATGTCCGCGTACAGGACCGAATACTTTCAACTGGGTGCCGGGAGTCGGGACGCCCGGATGATCCACCTGATAAATTTTTATCGCAATGCAATTGTTGGCTCCGGCACGGGCATATCCGGTTATATCAAGTTTAAAGCGACGAAACATACCCACAATATCTTTTTTATCAGCAACCTGACGACCATTTACCCAGACATCTGCCCGGTAGTTGATGCCGTTCAAGGTCAGCCATACCTTCTTGCCTTTATATGATTTGGGAAGAACGACTTCCGTACGATACCAGTATGGATCTTGCCAAGGATTACGGCCACTTTTCAGGTAGTTGTATTTAGATAGATCCATCCGGGCATTAAATTCATCCGACACATCCGGAATCAGGTAATTATTCAGGCCGATTCTCGGATCAGGATATACGTTTTCCTTCACCAAAGCGTTCAACACGGTAGTGGGCACAGTGGCCTGATACCATCCGGCAGTGGGATAAGACAATTGCGAAACCTCAGCAGCTCCGGCGTTTAGCTCGGAAGAATTGATAATCTTCCAGTTCTCCAGTTCAAGAGATTGGGCATTGACAAACAACATGTTACATATCAACAGTATAAAAAAGAGTTTTCTCATAGTTTCTTGTTATTTTAATATTAATGCAGCCGCACCAATAAATCCGGCATTGTCTCCCAAGGCTGCAGGCAGCAAAGTAGTATGCCGGGCTGCTGAACGACAAATGAATTTACGAAATAGCCACTCTGCCTTGTCCCAGTATAAATCGGAAGATTTCAGAACAGATCCGCCTATGATGACAATTTCGGGATCGGTAATATTCACTGTCCATGACAAAGCATGAGCTAATGCCTGGGCAAAAGCATCCCATACCTGCAAAGCCATTTTATCACCGGACCGTGCCAGTTCGGCTATACGATAAGCCGGCAACTCCTCCTTTGTATATTCTTTATAAAGACGGGTGACGGCATTGCCGGATACATAATCTTCCAATATCCCTTCTTTATAAGGTGAAGTCCATACTTCTCCAGCACAACCGGAATGCCCACGCCATACTTTTCCTCCATTAATCCAAGCACATCCTATCCCCGTTCCTAAAGTGAAACCCAGGACTGAACCGGCATTCCGACCCGCTCCCCATAATGCCTCTGCATAAATCAGCGCATTGGCATCATTATCAAGGATCACCCGCAACGGAAATGCTTGTTCAACGGTGTCTTTCAACGGAAAATAGTTCAAAGTGGGAAGATTCTCAACATCCAGCAGTATACCTTTACCTATATCGAGAGGTCCGGTACACCCGATACCAATGCCCTGAATATCGTAATCCGCAGCATCAGCCAGAATATTTTTCAACAGAGAAAACAAATTGGCAATAATTACTTCGCCGGGTTCTTTCGGATTAGTTGCAATAGTACGGGGAGAAGCATAAACCAATCCCTCTCCGCCAACAATACCCGCACTGATCTTTGTGCCTCCGATATCGACTCCTATGGCTACCTTTCTTCGTCCCATCATTATTCTATTGAAGTCACTTTAGCACCATGTGTAAAACTGCCGGGCACTAGTTCCATTTCTTCCGCCCAAGCATTCACTATCAGCTGAACAGGAACAATGGACGGAATTGCAAACAAATCAGGGTCTCCGCAATGAACATTGATTTCCAGCAAATTCACACTTTCAATGCCGGAGGAGATATCCGACACCAGGATCACTTTACCATTAAAAGACAGAACATCAGCCATAAGCCTGATGCTCTGCCGATAAACACCGGACCGTGAATGCGCATAAATGATACAGATAAAGCCAGGGCCTACCATCTCTAGTGGGCCGTGGCGAAACTCACCGCCCAACAAAGCTGAAGCCGGAGTCTTGGTAGCCTCCATAAACATCAGGGCGGTTTGGGCAGCGCTTGCAAAAACCGTACCCCTGCCTATCACTTGAACAAACGGATGCCCACTTAAAAAAGCGACCGAACGGGATAAATAAATCCCCCCTTTCTCAAGCTGAAGACCGACTTCCCGAACGACACTATCTAAAAGAGCATTATCCACCCTGCGACCATCCAATGCTCCTGCAAGCAGATACACTACCAGATAGGTGGTGATAAATGTCTTCGTAGATGTCATTTCCTCCCTCCCAGCCTTACATAGCAGACTGAGAGTAGCCATCGCCGCTAAAGAACTTCCAGACTCATTTGTGACCCCAACCACTGTCAACCGTGAATGATGCCGTTCACCAAGTTGTTTAAGCAGTTCAATCACCTCATAGCTCTCGCCTGACTGTGAGATGGCAACCAATAAAGTGCGCTCTGTCAGAACTGAAGACTGAAAATGCAATAGCTCCCCGGCATTGATAGCAAAAGCGGGTATATTATAAGCGGTCATCATGGTCGCGGCAGCTTGCGATACAAAATAAGAACTTCCCATACCGGTAAGTACTATTTTGTCATAGTCACCGGTTGTCCACAGAGTACAGACAGCATCCAAACGCTCCTTTCCTTCTCTTGAATGATAATAGCCAAGAGTACGTTCCAACATTTCCGGTTGTTCTTGTATTTCTTTGATGAACTGATTCATAAAAAATATTTGTTTTTTATTGATTAAACACTACCAATTCCGCTAATGAGCTATTTTATTGCATCAGCAATAGGTCATTTTCCTTCAATATACCTCTTATAACCTTCATAAGTGTCCGTTCCCGGCTTAAAGGTAGCCCAACTGAAATTCGTAATATGATCGGTAAACATTCCGGCAACCCTTAATTGTTCTTCCAACTCTGACCAAGGCTTGGTACGCATTGTAATCTTCGGACACCAGCATTCCTTAAACGACTCGATGTCTACCCCGAAAATCACTCCGTTGGCATCGCAAGCTTTCTTTATTTCGGCAAACCAATTGGGCAGATCCACATCAAAGTCCACCAGACAACGTCCGCCTATGTCCTGAAGATAAAGAACATCAATATCGGGTGTTTGGGCAAATATCTTACCGAACCACTCCCCACAAAGATCGGCCGGCATGCCACGCCACAAGGCAGGAGCGATGCAGACTTCCTTGGGAGATTTCGACTTTATATAAGCCGCCACCGTCTGCAAATAGTTGGCCAGCATGGAGAGTGAAGGTTCTTGCTGCCACCCCACGGGATAGGAGCCATCGTGAAACTCTTCCGTTATATACCAACCATCCAGGCAGGGATGATTTCCCCAAAGGGCAAACAGTTCATCAAAGACCTGCTTGTTCCGCTCTACGAGGAAGTCGTATTGCTCGGGGCTTGCAGTGTCTTTTTTGCTATAATCACCGGGATAAAGCCCTACGATAAGCTTCATTCCATTCTGCTTGGCAGCCTCGAACATCCGGTTCATGATATCATATTGTTTCGTGACCCAAGGAAGTTTTGTTGGAACATAAAAAGAAGTTTTTTCTTCTGCACGGTCATTGAACCCCTCGGCATACTGTATAATCCAGGTATCAATGCCCACCTCTTGGCTTGCTTTAAACTCCTTATCCCAATCGGTGTTTTCATATACCCCGTTCAATTGAATAAACACACTGGAAAACTTTGGAGTCCCTTTGAACTCGGGAGCATAAGAAGTCAACTGCTCCAGATTGTCAATGCAGAACGAACCGGTACACATTACACCCTCATCATTGGTCACTTCTATCCGATACCCCTCAAAGCGGTTCAGCATCAGTTTATTATCCCCCATATCATGTCCCTTGACAAAAGTAAAGGCTTCGTATGGCATCACCACCCGAGTCCACTCTTCTTGAGTCAACACCTCTTTGTCCACATATTCAAAGAATTGCCAGCGCCCTTTGTCGTGCAGTGTCCCCTGGGTGAACATGCCTGCATCTTGAATTATCATAAAACGGAATGTACCCTTGTTGTTCTTATTACCCTTCACCCAAATGGAAAGTCCCAGAGGATGAAAAGATAAATCACTGCGGTAGTCTCCACCACTTTGCTGGATATACACCGATTCCGCTTCGGAAGAATTGCCGGAAAAAGAGTATCTGATTTCAAAACTTCCTGCACCTTCTACACAGTCATCACTGACAAAACGGTCTATCGAACTTTTAGGCGAGGCAGGAGTTACCTTCATATCATACACCACACAATTCATCTCATCATAAGCGTTCAATGTCTTCACAGCACGAGCTTCTGTCAAGATATCCTCGCTTGTGGGGAGCTGCTTATTGCTGCAAGCTGCCATACATAGCAACAAAGAAGACAAGGTTGCCAGAATCATTCTTTTTTTCATGGCTGTCATTTCGTTGTATAGGTTATAATTTCGGTAATCCATATCTTTCCGCCGGACACGGGATTTTTCCATTTAAAAGTCACTGCGTGCTTACCCACCGGACAGTCGTAGCAGAAGAACAACTCGCACTTCCGGTGATTGAGTTCCTGAGGCAAAGCAGTGGTCTCATGCAATTTCCCATCTATATACACCTCCATTTCGGCCGTATAGTCTGTCGGAAGAGCACCTGCGACGTACCCCTTCACCACCAGACCTGTGCCTACGAAAGTGAATGGATTCACCTCATCTATCGATTTTTCAACAGTAAGTTTGCCACTAACTTTCAGGTCCTCAAAGGCCACTTCCAACGCAACAGGACGAATATCCTCCCGCTTGATTTCAAAAGCATTCCCTATTTTCGCATTTCCATGCTTCCGGAGCATATCACAAGCATGTTTATAAGTCATTTCGTAAGCCTTGTTCAGACTTATGTCTGTATGAGAAAAAGGCCGGTCTTCCACCTCATACAAAGTCCCTTTCCAGTATTCGGGAATGTTGCTGTAACCTATCATGGTTCCCAATATACCTGCTGCCGATGCCGGGTTGCAGTCAGAATCCTGCCCAGCACGGGTAGAGATATCAATGGTTTTTGTAAAATCACCCTCTCCATAGAGCAATCCTAAAAGGATGTAGGCCCCGTTGATTTTCGTACCGATATTAAAAGAATTGTGGATGCCTTCGGGACAACTGATTTCTTCGCTCCACTTGTTCTGCAGTTCAAACCAAGTACGCTTCCAGTCATTGGGATATTTCTTGTGCCAACGAATGACATCGGACATGCACTTGTGAAAATCGCTTTCCTCCGGTATGATTTTAAGGGCTTCTTCCACAATATACTCCATATCATCACTGACATAGGCCAAAGAATACATGGCTGCAACATACACCCCCCCGTACCAACCTTCGCCATAAGACATGATGTGACCTACCTTATCGCAAATTTCAGCCGCTTGATTGGGCATCCCAGGCGACATAATTCCGGCAAAATCAGCCTCAATCTGGAAATCGATACAATGGGCATGAGGGTTGTTCTTCCAATGCCCGCTCTGAGGAGCTTTCATTCCTTGCAGCAGGTTATAGCGCGCTACCTGATTGGCATGCCACAAGGGATATTCCGTTCGCTTAAAGGCAACGGCAAACGAATCCACCGGAGCATCCAAACCGCATCTTTCAAAGACTTCGACAAATGTCAAATCTACATAGACATCATCATAAAGTCCCGGAAAGCTATCGTACCATTTTTTCACCATGTGTTCATTCCAAGGAATGGGAATATAATCCTGAATAATAGTTCCCAGGAATTTGAATTCGGTGGGACCACCATAACTGCACCCTAACGTTTGCCCGGCCCAAGCACCTTTCACCTTATCCTTCAGCACTTGCTCTGACAAAATTCTCTTTTCGTTCTTTTTAAAAGCAGCTTTTACTTCAAAGGTACCAAACAGAACCAATAAAGTCAAGAGAAACACTTTTTTCATTCACACTTCTTTTGATAATGATTATACCATTCTGTATATTGCTCATATAATTTTATAGAATCCGGATGCCCTGCCACAATATCTGTATCAGGTTTGTTCATAATGCCCAAATATTGATAGCAGAGCACCTTATCCACATAAGGGGACACAGCTTCCAGCTGCCTGATAATGCGTTTGCCAAAATCAGCAGGAAGCAAATTACCACCGGTTCCATCCTCAAAATAAAACAATTCGACATCTGCCCACAAACGAGCCCTGCAAGCTTTTTCATGCGCCTTATACAATATTTCATAGAACTTGGCCGAGTCTTCCAATGAAGTATGGTTCACTCCCACCCCGTCCTGATAGGCTATGATATCAATATTCATCTTCTCCAACTGACGAACAAAATGATCATCAAAACGGGCTTCCTTGATAAAATAAGGGGCTATCAGGTTCACACAATTGGGCGTCAGGCGTTGGGCAAATGCCGCAGTCTCATTGACATAGTTCACACAAGCATCCACAAAATAAGGTTGCAGCATGGCTTCATTCGGAAAATACCACCCATAAAAACACGCATGATGACTGTACCTCTCAGCTATCTCTTCCATCGCCTGGAAACGAACTGTCTGTACTCCCTTGTCCAACATCATGTTGTAAGCATCTAAATCGCCCCAAAAATCATTGCTGACAAAAAATTTGATACCACATTCATCTGCCGCAGAAAGGACAGCTTCCAGCGGGTCATCACACCCCATTGGAATCCGAGGAGCAATTTTAGAAGGATAGAAGGGTTTGCCGGCACGAGCCACTCCCATCAAAACCAAATACTCCATACCGACCTCACGGATTTCAAACACCTTCCTGCGCCATTGGTCGGCAGTAAAATGGGCCAATGCTTCATTCCAATACCCGCCTTCGGCTGCCGAATGTTGAAATTCAAACCAAGAGCCCGAAATAGGCTTGGTCTTCTTGTCCGAACACAATGTGGTGGCGGCAGCAGGAACTGCATGCATAGCTTCGGGTATGGTCACAGCCACACTTCCCAAGCCTAAATATCTTATAAAATCACGTCTTCTCATCTCTTGTTCTTTTTTTCTGTTTTACTCAATAATTTTATCAGCCAATTCCCACCCCATGAGGGTCGAGATATAAGGAATTATCCACATAGCCATTTTCCTATGTCCACTGTATCCGGGATGCCAGGCTGCACCCAAATCTGTTGTCCTGTTATAAAGTCCTTCATCCAGCCTCAGCAGAAAGAGTTTCGGATCATTCAATTCAGACACTATTGTTTCATAATAACTGAACACCGGAGCCTGCATAGCAACCGGATAAAGGCAGAGAATAGGAATATTCCCATAATGCTCGCGCAACTGTGCTATTATCTGCATATAAGCTTTTACAAACTCTCTCTTGTAAGGATGCGGTTCTGTAGAAAAATCGTTCGAGCCTAAATTTATAACCACCAAATCCGGTCGATAGCCCGTGAAATTCCATTTAACAGTAAGGTCTTCATCAAGAGTATTTAGCATTCGGTCTTTCATCGTTACTTTCGACACCCTCACCGAATCACCGTAGTTACGGGCTACTCCTCTGCCCGAATGGGCAACCAACGTATAATCGGCATCATAATAGCGGGCTACCATGGCTGCAAAGGCATGATTACAGTTTTCCGTTTCCACCCCAAAAGGCTCATCACGGTGCCTACCATCCACCCCATACCCACAAGTAAGCGAGTTGCCGATAAACTCAATATGACGGGTACGCACAGTAGGACTTGCCTGCAACTGTCCCGAAGCAGAGAGCACAAATCGGTGGATGGTTGTCTTTCCAAACTCTCCCTCAGAACGTTTTTGCATCCTCAAGCTATGAAGACGCTTATCTATCCCCGACACCACATTAATTAGAGTATCTGTCCCGCACACCTTTACAACCCGGTGCAGTTCATCATCCACAAACACATTGTAGTAGCTTGTTCCGGTTTCAGAGACTATCAAAGAGAGTCTTCCGCCCGTAAAACGAGTCTCCCAATAGGTGCCCACCCAATCGAAAGATACCGACCCGTCCGAGGAAACCAGCGTTCTGCCAACATATCTCACGGCCGGATCATTCCCTTTGAAAACCTTGCCACAACTCTTAGCAGCAAGCTCCGACAGGCAACACATCTCTATTAGGATAAACAGGTATAGATAACAGCGCTTCATCACTTTCTTTTTATTTACGTGTTTTATTCCTATATTTCAGTTCTTTCAAATATCTCATATACCCATTGAACAAGTTGATTGTACGCGCTTCGCCCACACGGATAGACATCTCCGGATCGTTGAAAACACCGGGGAACTGATAGCAAAGGATCTTCTCGAAATTGTCAAACAGATTCAAATCATGAATAATCTGCTCTATAGGACGGGGATACAAAGAATTGTCCGGATTGAATAGAAAAGCCTCAAGATCGAACCACAAGTGCGCATTCGCCTCATCGCAAACCTTCTGCAACAAATCGGCAGCCTCTTTGCCGCTTATATCGGTTGCCGGCATACGTGCAAAGCCGAATGGACAAAGAATATCCAGATATTTCAATAATTCCGGATAAGTATCCATCCCAACAGGGACATCAAAACTATTAGTGGCAAGCATTATGGGTTTCTCAGGAGCTAAAGCACTACAAAACTCCTTAAATTCCTTGAAGAAATGTACTATTTCAACTTTTCTTTCCTTACTGCGTTGTGGATCTGGTTCCCAGTTATTTAGGCCCCCACCACTTTCTTCGGATACATAGAAAGCATAAAAAGACTCATGATGCCCATACATATCCCACAGTTCTTTGGCAACCCGTTTGTGCCATTCCAAGGACTCGGGGGTAAAGTCGAACCAAGCGAACATACCAACCCCCATCAATACTTGCATTCCTTGCTTATCCGCTTCCGAGAGAATGGCTTCGATAGGATCTTCAGCTGCAATGTCCATACGGCCGGGATATAATTTAGAAGGATAGAAAGCCTTCCCCGGATAATCCTCAACGGTAGTAGAACTTCCGATATAAGCTTGATGGCGAAATACTTCCTGAATTACCACCATATCCATCTCAATCTTGTGCATGGAACGAATCATCTCTCTCCAATGGTTATCGGTCATCTTTTTGATATCTTGATTCCAGTGCTTACCTTCCTCTTCACTCCAATGATAGATTCCGGTCCAAGCACCTGAAATCTGCTGAATGGAACGAATGTCCGATTGAATTACTTCTATTTCTTTTGTCTTACGATATACTCTTTTGCCATCAGACACCTTCAAAATCACCTTATGCTTGCCCACTTTATCTTTCATGGGAATCATAATCTTCACAACATCCGATTTACTTGATGATATTTTCAAAGTTGTATCACACAATAAAGCAGATTTTTTCTCTTTATCCCAAAAAAGGGAAACTTGATAAGTTTGCAGAGAATTACCCCTATTCACAATTCCTCCACGTATATCCAAATTTATCTTATTTGAAATTTTGCCGGGAGGTATCAATGTTAAACCCACTTTCTCATTAGAGTACATATTCACAGTACAAAACAGAGAAAAAAGAAACAATAATAAATATTTCATAATAACCTTTTTTGAAAGTATAATTTCTATTAATAGAAGCTGTTGGGAAAAGTGACAAAAGATTCCATCTCATTATTAGCTACGCGAATATAAGTATCAAACCTACGTTCACCTTCATGCAAAACAATGACACGAGCTCCATTAGAAGACAAATCATTATAAACAGTTTTTCCACCTGTATAACGACCATAAGCCAACAACACTTCTTTATATGCTACTGCATAATCATTATCATGATCATGTCCAACGAAGATACCCATCACATCACCACACTCCTTAACTGAAGTGAAAAAGCCAGAATTGGTAGTTGGACAACATACCATTTCTCCCTTACAACCAAACAAACGGTTTTTATCTTCCAGTAATGCATCTTTATATTCTGGGAGAGCAATATGGAAAAAAGCCAATGCAGGCAGAGGTATACCTCCGTTGTTTTCTGCAAACTTCTTACTGTGCTCACGATACCAAGCTATCTGATTAAATTTAATCCAATCATAACCCGGAACTGACTTAATTTGAGTATAAGAATGAGAATCAATGCAATACAGTAATGCCGCATCTTTATTCTTATCTTTTGAAGATTTCACAGTCAGCACATAATCCGGAACCACCTCACTTATACGGGTAGGCATTAGACTGCCTTTCTTCTTCGCAATATAGTCATAGAGTTCCGGACGGGTATGATCGTATTCGTCGTCATGATTACCAAATACGACAGCAAAAGGAATATTACGTTTGATACAAACGTCCAACACTATATCCAACCCTTTAAAAGATTCGTTAGAAACCACAACATCTCCCGTGAATATTACAAATTCGGGCTTCTCTATATCCAAGACCTCATTCATACGATCCAGTGCTACCTGAGAATTGACCTGATCATCATATTTATAATGGACATCCGTAAACTGTACTATTTTAAATGTTCTATTCTGATTGAATTTCAATGTCTCTTTTTGTCCCCATACTGTAAAAATATTCAATAAAGCCATAAGGGAAAAAAGTACTTTCTTACATGTCATAATCTAAGTCCGATAAACTAATTAATAAAAACCCAAAAAACAAAAATAGGCGGGATTATCACTCTTAAGACGAATTCCCGCCTATCAATCACCAGCTACATGTTACTTCTTATTGGCGATACCAAGTCATCTTATACATGCGTATTGTTGTTTGGGATGTATCACCACCAATCACACAAGTTGCAATATAAATATCATATCCAGTATCTGTAGGCACAATGGCAGTAGTCAAATCACCCCAAGAGTTATAACTTGTAGCATAAGGAGACCATTCACCCCTAAATAAACAGAACTTATCATAACCTGCATCATCAGGTCCCAATTCCATCTTAGACGGGTCGGTAATATCATAAACACTCAATGTAGAAACGCCACCAGACCAAGTGTCCGCTTGCTGGTCGTTCAACGCTAAATAAGTCTCGTTTTCAATATTGAACACATTAAATCCTAAGATGCGATACTCGTGATTGTCTTGATTCAAAGACGTAATTTCATAAGCCGGAGTAAACATACTAAATTTAGCTTTATAAGCAGCGTCATCGCCGGTAGCGCCAGAATAGCGATTATAAGCAATATAATGCTTAGAATCATCTTCAAGAGTTGCACGTTGTATCATTGGAGCGCTGGTCCAATCGCCACCAGCAGGGCCATAACGAAGTACATTCGGTTTTGCATCAGGAGTTACCAATTGACCATCCTCCAATTTCCAATAATAAATTTCCATATTATGAGGACACATACCATAAATATAAGCTACTCCTTTAGTTACATCCCCCTTCACACTCATGTTATAACCCAAATCATCGGGACATCCTGCATCAGCTGTCCAATTCAATAGATTAATATGTTCTTGAGTCTCCTCTGAATAGTAATAGACCATAAATCCTGCACCATAAACATTTTCACGGTTTGTAATCAAATGACCGGCATCATCTGTACGAGCTCTCATCATAAAGGTACTTGCTGCAGGGATTTCCTTCACAAACTCACCGCTATTTCTATCATACAATTTAATAGGAGCATCGTACTCTTGAATAGCCAAGTAGTTCTGATAGAAAGCCAAACCGGTAGTATTAGATGACATATTCAGTAAAGCGGCATTTTTCTCCCATAATTTAGCATATTTAGTCTTCGGAGGAGTAGGCACTACACGAATCGTGTTATGATGCTTATTTCCCAATGCATCCACTACCGTTATAGGATAAGGATTTGTAAAATCCATCTCACCACCAACCGCAGGAGTAACATAACAATTGTGTTCTACATTCACCATGCAGATAAGACGTGTTAGATCTAACGGGGTTTCATCTGTCGTAGGTACCTTAACAATAATCTCTTCATTTTCTTCATAAGGTCCAGTCTTGGTGGCTGCAAATTTCGATGGATTTCCCGGAATCTGTATGGTAACACTCATCAGTCCGTTCACTTGAGCAGTACGGCCTGTTTCATAATCAGGAGACTCACACGATGCCAATGTAGCCCAACACAAACAAGCGATTACTGATAATTTACTTAATATTTTCATGGTTAATTTTTATTTTCAAGTTAATACATTCAGCAAATAAATTGATTTTTTACTTCCATTCATCAAACTGTTGAACTGCTTCATTCTGTTCTATTTCACCAAGGGGTATAGGGAATCTGGCATAACGTTCTTCCCAAACACGGGTCTTGCCGCCATCAATATCTACAACTTCGTATGTAAATTCATTATCACCGACCTTAATCGGCTTCACTCCATGCATACTTGTACCGTTCAGTACAGTAGATGCCAACCCCCAACGGCGAAGATCCCAAAAACGATGGCCTTCAAAAGCCAGTTCAATCTTTCTCTCATGGCGAAGTAATTTCATGAATTCTGTTTGGGTAGCAGCCGTTAAATCCTTAGTAAAACCAGCTCTTCTCCTGACCTGATTTAAAGCATCTAAAGCCTCCGGCAACTTATCCTGCATCGCCATGGCCTCTGCATAAATTAACAGCACTTCAGCATAACGCATATAATAATAAGTCAAATCTCCCTGACCAGTAAAACTCGTGCCTTTGGGTTGAATGGCTTCTTTCATCAACTTACGCATGTAGTAGCCTGTACTGGTAGTACCTCCTCCCAAGCCAAAACCATCCTTACTACCCTCATAAGTATATAAAGTTTCCCCTTTCCATTGACAACCGTTATACAAGATTGTTGCATAAAAACGCGGCTCACGCCCTTCATAAGGATTAGCAGCCATCTCAGGATTATCCCAATCAAATTCACTACCATCAGCCATTTGATAAGAAGAAACCAAATCTTCTGTAGGAGAAATCTCAGCATAACCACCATCACTTGGCGGACAATAGAAATAATCAAAAGAATAAGTGAACTTATCCTTCAGATATCCGAATTCTATGACACTTTCTTTATTTTCAACCGGCACCAAACGCGAATTGGTAAACAGTTTACCGTAATCTTCATATAGCTCATAATCTTGGTTCATTACCTGAGCTGCTGCATCAGAAGCTTCTTTCCAACGTTCAGCATATAACATAGCACGAGCCAACATACCATAAGCAGCACCACTGCTCAAGCATCCCAATTCCACTTTATCTTTTGTAGGCAAATGTTCGGCGGCAAACCTCAAATCCTCATAAATAAAATCCCAACCTTCTTGAGAAGAACAAAGCGGATGATTTTTCTCACCTAACACAGGAAGTTGTCTATAGATTATATATTGCCCACCATAGCATTTAGCTAAATTAAAACAAGTTACACCACGGAAAAAGCGGACTTGTGCTTCAGCAAGTGTAGCAATCGAGTCTGAAAAATTAGTTCGATTCTTTTCTAGATTTTCCAAAAAACGAGTCAAAGACAATTGTGAGGAGTGGCTCCCCCCCCAAGTATCAAACATATTACTAGTAGTTGTTATAGGCATCGAACCAAAAACGAATTGATTATAATCAGATACAGGATTATTCTGCTTCAACATATCAGTACAAGCTTCACCTCCAAGTCCATAATAACCACCCACCAATGAATAATAACCATTGATATAAGTAATCAAGTTAGATTCATTCGACCAAATAATATCAGAAGGATATGAAGATGTTAATGTTGGATCAATATCACAACTACCCAATATGAAACAAGTAGAAGTGAATACCGTTAATATTTTCTTTATAGATTTCATCTGATTAAATTTTTAGAAAGTAATGTTTAAACCAAATTCATAAGTACGCTGCTGAGGATAATATCCTTGATTTACTCCAGGCATTTCCGGATCCATATAATCCAGTCCACAAATAGTCAGCAAATTACCACCACTCACATAAGCACGAATAGTTCTAAATCCAGCCTTTTCCGTCAATTTCTTAGGAAGTGTATAACCTAACTGAACTGATTTCAAACGTAAATATGTACCATCTTTTACCCACCAAGAAGAGAATTTTCCACCATTATCGCGAGCCTCAATCCCTAAACGAGGAAATTTTGCATTGGGATTATCAGGACGCCAAGAGCCTTCCACCAAATAATAAGGGGTATTTCCATCAGCATAAAACGGACGGGTATAGAACGTATCGTCACGAATTCCACTATCATAAATACCGCATAAATTCACATCGAACATAGCAGCTCCCTGCCAGAACATACTGAAATCAAATCCCTTCCATTCAGCTCCTAAATTTAATCCAAATACCATTTCCGGAATACTACTACGACCAATGGGTACCATATCTTGATCCCAAGTAATCTTTCCATCACCGTTAATGTCTTTCAATTTAATATCACCTGGTTTTGTATTTGTAGACCCTTCAAACAAAGCGCTGTGAGCTATTTCTTCTTCCGATTGAAATAATCCTTCTGCAACGAATCCCAAATAGCGTCCCATACTTTGCCCTGTAGCACGTTTATAAATCGGCACATTAGCATCTTCTGTAACTTTCAAGATTTTGTTACGAGCCCATGACAAGTTGCCTCGTACATGATAATTAAAATCTCGAATTTTATTATGGTGCGTCAATACCAATTCAAAACCACGATTGTCATGTGAACCATAGTTAATATATCCCGGGAAGTAACTGCCTAAAGAAGGTGGAAATTTCCCAGACTGACCTTCCAGAGAACGAGTGGTCTTCATGTAGAATACATCCAATTCAAGCCCCAATAGGCCATTCCACATATTAGACTCAACACCAATATTATAGGTATCAGTCAATTGCCATTTCAAATCCGGACAAATAGGCCCACTCATACCTATATCTTTCAAAGCATTAGTACCAAATACGACTACGGGGTCAGCAGATAAGGTTGCTGTAGAAAAATAAGTCATAGTGCTCTCAATAGCACGATCACTACCTAAACGTCCTATAGAAGCACGAATCTTTAAATTATCCATAAAAGGAACGGCTTCTTTAAAGAAATCTTCTTGAGAAATTCGCCAACCGACAGAAACGGCAGGGAAAAAGCCCCAACGGTTATGAGCCGGAAGTGCAGTAGAAGCATCCACACGTCCTGTAAACTCAAGCAGATACTTTTCATCATAAGCATAATTAAAACGCATAACATAGCCTGCACGTTTGTCATTACTATGACTGCCCTTGACTAAATTTTCGCTGACTTTCAAACCGTAACTCATATCCATTATATCTGTAATCGGAAAATCCTCCCGTCCAGCAGATATTCCTTCATAATCTTCTCTGGCATATTCATACAAGAACAAACCTGAGACATCGTGCTTACCAAATTTATTAGCATATTCAATGGTAGGTCTTATCGTATAACGCTGCTGGGAACCGTACCAGTGTGAGACAGATGCCATTGAACAGATACGCCCTTTTTCAACATTACCCTGATGTGTCGTTTGATTCCAAGAATAAACATTATACGGTGTCATTGCAGCTTTCCTCATTGAATGACTCTTCAAAAAAGCAGCATCCAATTTTGCTGAAAGCCCCTTGATAGGCAACTTATAACATAAAGAAATATCACCTTGAAACTTAGTAGTCTTACTTGATTGATATCCAGACAAGTCTCTGGCACCTAAAGGGTTATTATTACCATTACCTGCTGTATTTTGACTTGCTATAGGCATACCGTCTTTGGTATAAGGCCTCAAATAAGGATAAGACAACATCGCTTGTTGGAATACTCCCGCATAAGCATTCGGACCAACAGAAGCACCCGGTGAACGCTGGTCATCTACAAACCCAGATAAATTCAAAGAAAAATCAATATTATTAGTTACCTTAGCATCCAAGTTTGAACGGAAATTATACTTATCATAAGATGTGTTTTCGACAATACCTTCCTGATTATAAGCTCCCAAAGAAGCAAAGAACTTGATACGCTCATTACCACCAGAAACAGAAACCGTATTCGTATATGTAGGAGCTACATTTTTAAAAAGCAAATCAAACCAGTCTGTATTACCATAGATCTCTTCATTCTCTCCAGGATTATTTATACGTTCAATATCTTCGGGAGAAAAACGTAAATTCTCCTCAGCTACACCATCCATCAACTGAGCTTTATTATACCAATAGGCATAATCCGGACCATTCAAAAATTTCGGAAAATTAGTATTCTGGCTCAACGTAACGGAAGAATTCAACGTTACAGTCGGTTTTTGTACAGTACCACGTTTTGTCGTTACCAAAATTACACCGGCAGCAGCACGTACGCCATACACGGCAGCAGCTGTGGCATCCTTCAAAATAGTAACTGATTCTACTTCATCTGGAGAAAAAGAGGGAAAATAATCTTGTATCACACCATCCACTACTACCAAAGCGTTACCGTCACCAGCACCTGTACCACGAATATAAAGATTTGAACCATCCTGCCCAGGCTGTCCACTGCTTTGTTTAGCAATCAACCCCGGAATACGTCCAGCTAACATATTAGAAAGTGTCCCGCTTGGAGCCTTCTTCAACTCTTTGTTACCCACTTGAGCAATAGAACCTGTTACACTGATTTTTTTCTGTGTGCCATAGCCTACTACCACCACTTCATCCAACAATTCGGAATCCTCTTTCAAAACCACTTTCAAAAGCTTTCTATCTTTCAGAGCAATCTTTTGAGTAGTATATCCTACATAAGAAAAGGTTAATGACACTTTAGTATTGGGCACAGTAATCGTAAAATGACCATCCACATCTGTCACTGCACCAGTCTTGCGATTCTCTGTAAAAACAGATACACCTATCAACGGATTATCCATCTCGTCGAACACACTACCCTCTACCTTCACTTGGGCACTTGCACCTAAACTTACCAAAGTGAACAACAAGAACAGCCAACAAAAATACTTGTTTTTCATTTTAACTAGAATTTAAAATCGAACAATTGAATTAGTTTTTAATATTGTTTATCCAGAACAATCTCTTCCAAGGTCTTCCAGCATTGATAGAGCCCTCTGGGAACATGGAAACAACCTTTCCACTTGCCACCCTTCAAAGGCAACAGAACTTCACCTCTACGATTCAAATAGCCAAACCATTCCGGATATTCTTGATCCTTGAAATGCGTCCATACATAACCATGTACTTTTTCAAACCACTCCAAACATTTTTCGTCTCCGGTCAACCGATAGCCTTTAAGCAATGAAATCAGCGTCTCTATATGCACCCACCAGAGTTTCTGATCCCACTCCAATTGCTGGGGAGGGAATCCCTTGCGATCCATAAAATAATAGATACCGCCAAATTCATTATCCCAACCATATTCCAACATCTTCAAAGCCGTGTTCTTAGCCTTCATTATCAATTCCGGGCGTTTCAACCGCTTACCCAAATCCATGATAAACCACATGGCTTCAATGGCATGCCCCGGAGTAACCTGACGTCCTTCAAAACAGTCTACCAAACTATTGTCGCCATTCAGGCTCTCAACAATAATTCCTCCAAGTTCCGGACGCAAGAACACCTCCATCACCTCGTGAATGCACGTATCCATTGTTTCTACCAAAAAATCCTCGTCAAGCAAATGCTCAATTTCTAATGCCAAGTTACATAGAATCATAGGCAAAGCAAAGCCTTTAAGATCTCTTGTTCCCGGATGAAGCTTATTCCATTTTCCTTTCGGATTATCAACTTTCGACAAAACAATGTCAAAAGTCTTTTTAGCTATATCTGCATACTCTTGATTTCCGGTGGCCAAACTCAGTTGCCCGAATGCCATCGTTGCAAAAGTGTATGAAAAGATATTATAAGGCTCTACCAACGGATGTCCTGCACGGTCCAATGAAAAATACCAGTTGTAATTCCCATCGTGCCCGTATTTCTTCAAGAACTCACCACCCTGAATGGCACAATCAAGCCACTCCTGACGCTTCTCCACCCTATTGTAAAGCATGGAGAACATCCATACTTCCCGGCCTTGCAGCCAGATAAATTTATCCGTGTCGAAAACATTCCCCTCCCGATCCAGACAAGTAAAATAGCCACCGTATTCGGTGTCTTGGGAATGATTCAACCAAAAAGGAAGAACATTATTCATAAGTTCGTCCTTATACTGATTCGCCAATTTCTTAAAATCCATCATCTTCATTCTTTTTTAAATAGGGCTGGGAACGTTTTTTATCCGACATGCATCTAAACCAGCCCTTTACATTCACATTATTTATCTGTTGTATAAGAAATTACATCTCTTACCCAAATATCTGCTCCTTCAACGGGGTTTACCCATTTACAAGTCACGGTATATTTGCCATAAGACTGTACATAATTAAAGAACAACTCATGCTTACGGTGATTATACTTCAGCGGAAGCTTGCATACCTCAATCAATCTATCATTGAAATACACTTCCAGTTCAGCAACGTAATCTTCGGGCACATTCTCACCTTTCAATTCACCTTTAATGACAGCCCCCACACCTTCAAATTCGAAGGTCGGGAAATTAGCAATCCAATTCTCCACTACCACTTTTTTATCAACTTTCAAGCCTTCGAAGCTAATCTCCAATTGTGCAGGTTCCAGTTCTTGAAAACAGATAGTCACCTCATCGCTTCCAACTTTTCCACCGTTTTTTTCTATCATTTGTAAAGCGTGCCCAAAACTCAATTCACATCCTTTATTAAAGCTCACTGTATTATTGAAAGGAATATCTTCGACTACAGTCAGCTCTTTTCTGAATTTCTCGGGAATGCGATTATACCCAATCATTGTTCCCAAAATTCCCCCAGAAGAAGCCGGATTACAATCTGAATCCTGACCGGCACGTGTAGAAATATCAATCGTCTTCTCAAAGTCACCCTGCCCGTAGAGAAGCCCTAAAATGATATATGCACCGTTCACATAAGTCTCAATATTGAAAGGCATCTCAACCCCATCTGGACAAGCAATATCATTGGATCCCCATTTTTTCTCTATTTCTTCCCAACATTTTTTCCAATCCTCTGGATACTGTTTATGCCAATTTATAACATCAGCCATGCATGCATGAAAACGACTTTCCCGAGGAATAGACCTCAACGCCTCCGTCACAACATACTCAACATCATCGCTCACATAAGCCAAAGAGTACATGGCTGCTACATATACACCACCATACCAGCCATCGCCATACGCCATGATGTGTCCTACACGATCGCAAATTTCAGTAGCACTATTTACCATACCTGGAGCCATGATACCTGCAAAATCCGCTTCAATCTGAAAATCCAGACAATTGGCATGGGGATTATTTTTCCAATGCCCGCTGGCGGGAGGAGTCAAGCCATGAAGAAGATTGTAACGGGCCATCTGATTGGCATGACACAAAGGGTATTCTTTAGCCAAAAAGGCTGTGGCAAAAGAATCGGCCGGAGCATCCAAACCGTATCTTTCAAAAGTCTCCACAAAAGTCAGGTCGACATATACATCGTCATAAAGACCGCCACCACCATCGTACCATTTTTTAATTTCACCCGGTCCCCAAGGCATCACTATCGAATCCGGAATCATAGTAGACAGATAGCGGAACTCTGTAGGACCTCCATACGTACAGCCGATAACCTGACCGGCCCAAGCACCTTTTACTTTATCAAACAGAGCATCTTTTGATAGAGTAAGATTCAAATTCTCGTTTTGAGAACCACCACATGAGCATAAAGTTGCCACCAAACAACCACTCAATAAAATTTTTCTAACTTTCATCATATCTATTATTAAGGTCAATTTTTTATTTTCATCCAATAACGTTCAATCTCTTCCAATGATTTTCCGGTGGTCTCCGGCACCAGTTTCCAAACTATCAGCATGTAGGGAATACACATGGCAGCAAACAGGAAGAATGTTCCGGCGGGGGTAAGATTTTGGAGCATCCAGGGGGTAAGCTGCCCAATCAGGTATGTACCTATCCACAATGCAAAACCGGCAATGGACATGGCCAGCCCACGCACCCGGATTGGATACATTTCGGAAAGCAATACAAACACGACTGCGCAAATGGAAACCGCACAGCAAAACACATAGAACAAAAAGAAAACTAGCAGGAATAGGCTTGAAATGCCCCATGATTCTCCGGCAATAAAATAAAAGCCTATCAATACCAATGAAAGAATCATGCCTGAAACACCGTAATACACCAATTTCTTACGACCCACTTTATCAATAATGGCAAGAGCCAGTACAGTAGTCAGGGTATTGACTAGCCCCACCAACACCTGATAGAACAAGGAATCGCCACCGGAAAGGCCGGCCCCTTCAAAGATGGAAGGACCATAATACAAGACTGCATTCACTCCCATAAACTGTCCGAGGATGGCTATACATACACCGATAATAACGGCTTTCATAATACCCGGCGACAAAAGCAAGGACCACTCTGATTTGGTTTCGGAAGTAAGAACAGACTTCGTTTCGTTCAATTGCACCAACGCTTCTTTGGAAGAGCTGTAAATGTGCTCCAAAATATTGACCGCACGCTCTTCACGATTGCGGACAATCAGCCAACGCGGACTTTCCGGAATAAAGAAGACAATGGCAAAGAACAGCAAAGCAGGCAAAGTCTCCATTCCCAACATTCCTCTCCATACTTCATTCACAAAAATCCAGTTAAACCAGCTATCGGCAGCTCCTGCATGGGTCTCAGCATACATAAGCAACTGATAATTCATTAGATAAGCTCCTAAAAAGCCAATGGTAACCGCTAATTGATAAAGTGATACCAAGCGTCCACGATACTGAGCTACCGACACCTCGGATATATAAAGAGGGGATACAATGGAAACCACACCGATACCTACACCTCCGACAATACGGTAAACCACCAACTGATTGAAATCTGCACATACCGCACAACCGATAGCAGACATGGAAAAGAGTATGGCCGACAGAATCATGGTACGTTTACGACCAAGCTTGTCACTTAAAATACCAGCAAAGAGCACTCCTACAATAGAACCTATCAACGCACAGCCCACATACCACCCTTGCGACATGGTATCTAAATTAAACTGAGCGGTTACCTTGGCAATGGTACCGGAAATGACTGCTGTATCATATCCGAAAAGAAATCCTCCCAAAGCAGCCACAACAGACAAGAAAACTACATAACCAATATTGACCGAAGATTTCATAGTATAAAATTTATCGATTAAATTCAAATTATTCTTTTACAAGTTGCTTATAAACAGTACCGAAGCGATCGGTCACTAGTACTTCTATGCGAGCCTTTTTATCTTTAGGAACAGCCTTAAACAAATGATTGGTAGGAAAAGCATTCACCCAGAGTGCACCCATCTTTTCACGATCGGAAAAAGCTTCTACAGCAGCTGGATCCAAACCTTCACAACGGGTCATCTCACCCATACAAGTACCATTCTCGAACCACTCTACCTTCCACTGCTCATCCCAATTCCAGACATTGGCCAGCACTTCTTCGGGAAACTCTTTCGAACTACCCGGAGCATAAGCCTGAAACTGGTATTCCAGCGGATAATCTACCGCTTTGTAGTGCCACTTCACCTGATTACCATCTACCTCATAAAGTCCAAAGCCTTGGGGGGTACCGTCAGAACAAAGCATGGATTTCCAAAAACCTGCACATACAGCAGCTGTATTGTGTTCCATTAACCGGTCGTTGAACACCACGTTACCGTTCACATGGGTATGTCCGGTAATGAGGTGTGCCTCATGGTCTTTCAGCAAATCATACAGACTATTGGCATTGCTTGTCTCGTCGGGTAGCAAGGCATTGAACTTGATGTCCTTGGTAGTGCTGGAAGGAATATGCATCATTACAAATACCAGATGATCTTTCGGCACCAAAGCCAAATCTTTCTCTATCCATTGCAGTGTACGTTCATCAATGTAACCTATATAACGATAATCCCTATTGATATAAAAACAATTGTCTAGTATAATATAATGTGCCTTTCCACGATTGAAAGAATAATAAATGGGACCAAAATAGTCCTCATAGGTCTTGTATGAATGTTCAAAAGAACGTACACCCATTTCCATATCATGATTTCCTATGATACGGTAAACAGGCAATCCCAGACCGCCAGACACTTGAATGTAATCTGGGTATAAACCAGGAGTATTACCCACAATGTCACCACAATCCAACACGAAGGCATCACGCTCCTTGGCATACTTTTCCATAAAGGCTCGTGCCTTACCTACATAAGAACGATAACTGTCTAAATGCTCCTGACAGCTGACTTGCACATCAGTCTGTACCATAAACACATGCTTCATATCATCTTTCAGATTCCTCTTCAATTCAAAATCATACTTTAAACGGCCTTTCTTAAGCGGGAAAAAGAAAGCGATATGCCCACCACCCTCTTGCGGCAGATAACCTGCAGGCGTGGAAAGATATACAAACCGAGCATCCCGGTTGCGCGGCAACTCATAACGGCCCTGAGCATCAGTCAGCACCACGTCAAAACCATCTGTCACCACAACACCAGCAAGCCCTTTGCCTTTACAGGTCACCACGCCTTCAACGGGATCTGGATAAATTGCAGCCTGCATGATTGAGACAACCAAGAACAGACAACAACTGCAAAACAATCTGAGCATAAAATTCATAATCACTTAATATTGAAATATTCCTTATACCTATTATACAAGTGTCCTGCCTGCAAATATGCTGATTGGGGACTCATAAAATGAGAAAACTCAAAAGTGATGGCCTTGTCATAACCGGCTCGCTTGGCAGCCTCCAGCTTCATCCGTAACTTGTCAAACTTAATAGGCAAAAAGTCGATGGGCATGTCACGATCAAAGGTTTCAGCGTTTGTCCAACATTTCATGCCATACTTATC
>NZ_QTMC01000039.1:1813-2971 GCF_003602965.1 Bacteroides sp. AF25-5LB | reverse complement strand
CTTTGCCCCTTAAATGTAAGAGATATGGCAGGACAAGATATTAAAGAGAATGCAATGGCTGGTGGAACACCTACAAGATTGCGTGGACTGGCAGCAAATGGTGATAGTATTAGTCCGACATTGACAGAAGTAATGAATGCAATAGGAATATACACCTATAGCTTTACATTGGCAGCAAGTGAAGAAAAAGACCTTGGCAACCTTGGATATGGATTGTACTTAATTACATCACCAGAAAACGCAACAACTGCTATATTTAGTTGTGGTGCCTATCCGATTTGCTTTGTTTCAGATGCAGGCAGAAATAATTACTGTGATTATACAGATGGGACTAAGGATGTTGTTTTTGGACGAAAAGAAGTGAATGGGAACTTCTTTATCACAAATAGGAATAAAAATAAAATAACCATAAGAATAAAAAGAATTGGTATCTTCTGGTAGTGGTTCTGCAAGCCATGTGGATTTTCATTTGTGTATTTTGTGCGAAAGCAATACTTTTGCGCACTATTGTAATAAATAGGCACAGAAGTGTATTTTGTTCGCGAGAATAGAATGCATGACAAAGCTGCTGATTTGTCTGTACATTATTGGCTCATTTTACTTTCATCTCAAAGATATAATGTACATGACAAATAATGTTTTAGGTTATGCCCGTTCTGACCGAGATGGCCGGAACGGGTAATACTAATTAGTCCTCTATTAAGAATAATCCAGCAAAGAATATCTATGACATATAAGCTTAATATGAAGACAAGAATAATATTCTTATATTCATTTTTTCTATATTATTCTGTACAATTATACTATGTTCGTCTTTCCTATAAATATTAATTGTTCCTTCTTGATCTTTTGTTTCGGAAAACTGTCTTGCTTTGCTCAAGACTGTAATATTGTTGGCAAACACTCCCATTATATGCCCTCCAATGACAGATTCTCCTATAATGAATATAGAATACGGAGCGTTTATTTCCAACAAATCCCCTTTATTGGAATCCCATTTTTTTGTATATATACCCATTTGTTTCGCCAAATCTTCCACAGCAATCTTATTCTGGTTGTTGCTTTTCTCACCATACACATACGATAGGTCAGTGACTACCGGAAATTGGTTCATTGCTATATCCTGCTTCTCTGCCATAATCTCACATTTAAGGGGCA
>NZ_QTMC01000039.1:0-1803 GCF_003602965.1 Bacteroides sp. AF25-5LB | reverse complement strand
ACATTTAAGGGGCATAATTTCCGGATGGAAATATTACCCGATTTAACATTTTAATAATTAACTCGTTTTGTAAATTATAAATCAAATTTTTCCGTAATATTTGAAGAACTCAAAAGGCGTTCTCACATCAAGATAACCGTCTACCTCTTCGTTAGCTTCCGCTTCCATTTCAAACGCGGAATTTCCGTAAGCCTTATCACCTACATTCACCCAGCACCGGTTACGGCATAAGTGATACACGTAGGAAATCACATACTCCAACCCATACTGGAGGTAGAACCACAACGGGCAAAGTAGATATACCCAGATACTGAACCCGGTAAACAGCATGATTACCGTCAGCAGCACAGCCGAAGCAATCATACATTCTTCCCATTGGCGCACATGAATCGCCTCATGGTTAAGTGTACTCTGCTTCATCTCCTCCTTGCTTTTCTTCGTAAAGACGAAGCATCCCAATGTGATGGTGCTGTAGCCCTGCCACAGCAGCCATTTTGCTAACTTGCTTTCATAAAACACTTTCATAACACTGATATTTTAAGTTTTCGATTCCGCTTTTCCTGATATTAGAACCCATTTCACCTCATCCTTTACTCCATCAGAGTATGTCGCTACGGCCTTGAATTGAGCAAGGGAAAGCGACGGGACAACTATTTTAGAATAGTATTCTCCGTCTATGATAAAGCTGCCTCCACCTGCGACTTTTATGCTTGCAGGTCCCCCGAGACGGGTATAGACGGCCCCGTTATACAGCATGCACTCTCCACCTTCATATTCTGCCGCATTCGGCAGGTATATTGTTTCCTCTTGCGTTGGAAGTGAGAATATCCGGGATATTTCAAAGTTCAACCCGGTATTGAAATCCAGGTAGTATTCATACGAATCGGATTTCGACTCCAGAAGTTTCAGCTTTCGGAAGATTGAGGCGTCCTGGAACACATTACCATTGGCATCCCATCGGATATTGCCTCCGGCCAGGAATCCAATGCCACCATTCTCCCCGTCAATCTGGCACATGGCTTTACCGGTTTTATCCCTTGCCAGCACATTCTGCACCACCAAATCATCCACATAGATTTCATCGGCACGTATCTTTCTTATTAAAGCCATATCCATAGCCACAAACATATACTGCTGTGCTGCCTCCCAATTAGCATCACCGTCTATCGAGGTAGGTGCGACAGTGACCGACGTACCGTAAGCCCGTACCCGAAACGGAATGGTACGATTGTTGAATGTGGCCAGTACGATGTCATGGTAATCTTCATTCCAGACATATGTGTTGCCTTTGGCGAAAAAACCTCTCGGACGCGGCTCGCTGGCGTCTCGTCCGCTTGCTCCGTCATAGCTGACACCCACTGATATCTCCGCAATGAAACTGTCATTCCATGCCGAAGCGTCCGCCTGGCTCTGATAACAGCGAACCGAGAAAGTGGAATACCCAGCCGAAGCGTTGACCGTAATCTCGGAAGCCCTCGAAGGCCCTGCGATGGCGCTCCATATCCCGTTGCTGTAGCCTCTCGCTGCCAAATATCCGTCCGGATAAGTCAATGTGGCGCTACCAAGCGTCCGCTTGGCATAGACGCGGAAAGCTGAAGGAACAAGCGAACCGGCATTGCTCACCCGTATATTGCTGCATGTACTGATGAGATAGACCATGCCGCCGTCTGATGTCAGTTGTTCCCATTCGTCGGTGTTCACTTCTTCGGTAATAATATAACCGTAGGACTTGCCGCCGTTCTGGGTCTGAGTGATTCGCCTCCCGTCATGAGTTGTCTGAGTCCATAGAGGTGGATTCGAAGT
>NZ_QTMC01000038.1:0-3320 GCF_003602965.1 Bacteroides sp. AF25-5LB | reverse complement strand
TGTCTATCTGTGCCTGGTTGAAACCGCCCCAGTAGTAGTTCCAGCTGTGGTGACTTCCGCTGTAGCGTGCCTGTTCCTTTGCTATCTGCAGATAGTTTGCATTCGTTTCTTTCTGGTATTTGTAAGCATCCCGGTAAGCTTCCACCGATTTTGTCCCCTTGCTTGCCTTAATGGTATCGGTCAGGTCTTCGATGGAAGTCTGCAGTTTCTCGTTCCGGTCCGTAAGACGGCCTATAGCCGCCTGCACTTCCCTGGCGTTCCCGCCGATGCCGAACAGTTTGTTGAAACCTCCGAAAGACACCGTGTTCAGCAGTCCTCCGATACCATTCACAAGGGAACCGCCTATCTGTTTGAACAGGTCTCCGCTGAGGATATTGTCGAGTATTCCGGTTATCGCATTGAAAATGGTATCTATCAATGATGAGATAATCGGGCCAATACCGTCTTTCAGCAAATCCAGTATGGAGAGAATGGCCGATATGATCTGCCCGATGACTCCGGCACTTGACAGGGTTTCGGACATCCGGCTGATGGCATCGCCGACCTTGCCTCCGATATTCAGTTTTGAAAGACCGGTAAGCATGTTCTGGATTCCTTCAAATGATCCCTGCAAGGTTCCGCTCGCAAAGCCGTGCAACCCGTCGGATACCATGTTCAACCCGTCAACCGTGTCCCGGGAGGCACTTTTCACCTCCCCGGCAAGCGCCTTCATTTCAGAGGTGGCGTTCAGGTATTCTTCGTCAGCTGAAACGCTGGACGATTGGGCCGTTTGAAGAGCGATTTTGGTACGTTCTATTTCTGCCTGGTTACCGCTTTCAAGAGCCTTGTTGTAATCGGTCTGCGCCGCTTTTAACCGGGCGAATGCCGCTTCCTGCTGCAGTTCCGCATTTTGCACGCGTGTTACGGCATCCCCCAAAGCGTGCATCTGCGTTTGCAGCCGGGCAAAATCCAATGTCCCGTTGCCACCGGGGAGCATGCTTTGAATACGTTCAATGGCATCGTAAACGACCTGCTGGTCTGCGGCTCCCGTTTTTTTGAACTCATCCGTCTTGACATACTGTTTAAGTTCGCCAAGCAGGTTCTTCATCTGGTCTGCAAGCAGACCGGTCAAATCCCCGAACGCTGCTCCCCAGTCTATCTTCTGGGTAAGGGCTTCCATGTCCACTTTGTGCACAGCCGCATCACGCTGCTTCTCCAAAGTCAGCCTTTCGCCCTGGGACTGTGCCTTGCGGATTTTCTCGGCATATTCTTCAGCGATGGCCAGTTTCTGCTGCTGGAAGGTCCCGTATTCCTTCAGATAGTCACGCATGGCTTCCGCCTCTTCCCTGTACACGTCCGTCTCCGCTTTTTTCCGGGACGCGGTGTTTGAGGCACGGGCTTTTTCAAGTTCATCCTGTTGCTCCCGGGTAAGTCCGTTATCTCCGGTGGAAAGGCCGGCTTCCTTGTTCTCACGCTTCCAGTCGGTTTCCTGCCGGTTTATCTCTTCTTTCCGGGCGTTATAGTCATATTCGATTTGTGCCAGTTTCTTTTCGGTACCGGCTTGCATACGGTCTATCTCTTCCTTCCGGTTCTCGGCCTGCAGGGCGGCAAGATCCTGCGCCAGCCTGCGCTCTGTGGCAAGTCGTTGCCTGGCTTCCGCTTCCGGATTCTTTCCGGGCTGTTTGGGGTCGATATGCCCGCCGATATTTCCTTTCTTGGCTGCTTCTGCGGCTTTTTTTACCTCTTCTTCCGCTTTTTTCAGATAACCGTCGCGTTTGTTTTCGGCATTTTTCAACAGTATGTCATAAGCTTCCTGATCATGTTTCTTGATGGCAGCCTGTGCATCATAGAACTGCCCGGATTCTGCCATGCTTGACTGCATGATATATTGTCCCCATTTCCCGAAAAAACCCATGGCGCTTTCCGCCTCTTCCGGTTTCTGCGCCTTGATTTTATTCACCTCTTCATCGGCTTCTGCAGCTTTTTTTACAAGGTTCTGGACATTGGCCTGGTGCAGCAGGACCTGTACATAGTCCTCGCTCTTTTGGATAAGGGTATCATACCATTCGGAAAGTGTTTTATAATACCCGAAAGATTCCCCGTACTTGCGGTTCAGTTCCTCTACCTTCGCCTTTTCCTGTTCCTTGCTGCCGGTGAAGTTCTTTATTTCATCGATGACCGATTTCAGTTCGAAGCGGGTACGCACCATCTGGGCACGGCCGTCCTTCTCTATCTCGGTCATTTCCTTGACTGATACGTTGAATTCATCCACGCCTTTTTTGGCACTGAACAGGTTTTTCGTCCAATCCCAGATTTCATCACCGTACATTACCAGCAGCATGATGCCGGTGGTCATGGCCGTCTGCCAGGAAAAGAGCGAGGACAGGACCTGTTTCCATACCGGTGTGCCTTTCTTGCCTGACTTCTGCAGCTCATCATATTCCTTACGGGCACGGGCCAGTTCGTCCGTAAAAATCGGCAGGTTGTTGGATATGGCCAGAAAGAACATCTGCGGTCCCATGGCCAAAGAAGGCATTTCACGGGCCATCTGCTGGATGCTGTTGTGAAGCCCGTTGAACTGGCGCTGTGCATTGGGCATGTCTGCAGGGGTGACCTGCACGGATTCCGATTCCTCCTGCAGCAGTTTCAGTTTGCCGCGCAATTCCTCAAGCTGCTTCTCCAGTGCATGGATCTGCGCGATATTGGCACTCTGGTCCAGATTGGGGGCAGCCGTCTCCCCGGCAAGGCGCAGCCTTTCCAGTTCAGCCTCCAGCAGCCTGACGGTATTACGCAGTTCCAGCGCCTCACGTTCGGCCTTGTTCATGCCGGGCGTGAGTTTGTCCTTCATCAAAAATTCAACTTCTACAGGTTTGCTCATTCCAGTTTGCTTTGAAAAAATCCTACTATATCGTTCGCTTCATCCTCGGCGCTGTGTTCCGGTCTGGGAGCACCGTTTCCGCCGCCTTGCTTTTTCCGCACATACCGCGGCGCGTCGCTCAGCATCATGATCAGCGTCTGGTAATTCACCCCATCAAGGATGTAATCCACGCTCCAGCCGGTCGCCGATGCAATCTGCCACACGAAGCCGAAAGGGCTATGGGAACCTTCATACCGGGTTCTTAACTCCCCTTCCTTGCCTGGCTCAGTCTCGGAGTCATCGGGTTCGCCCGCGCTGTCGAGCTGATAATACGCATAAAATCCTTCGTGCCCATCAGACGCTCGAATGTTCGGAACATGGCCGTCAGATAACGCCACTCCACAAAGTTCCGCAGTACCCACGCTGTCACCCCGATGCCCACGTGCCGCGACACGTATCCCCGGCATACCGTATAGGCCAGCAG
>NZ_QTMC01000037.1:0-3478 GCF_003602965.1 Bacteroides sp. AF25-5LB | reverse complement strand
TTCTTATGCCAACAAATTTATTATGCAAAGTGACTTAAACTAAATCGCAGCTACAAAAGTAATTATAAAAATATAATCATTTATTTCTTTACATAAGAATTTCATTAATTTAAGTGCGGTGATATTGCCACAACTTAAATTAATGACGTATGAATGATCACTCAACAACTTTTGAAGCAGTCACATCCTCTATGCTGAAAATCTTAAAAGAGGATTTTTCTCGTACAGATAGTACATTGGAAGGCTATGCATGGAAATGGAATCAATTAAGGCAGTTCATGGAGAACAATGATTTGCATTCCCTCACCCCTAAAGTCTGCGATGATTTTTTATCTTCTCTTTATGGTTCTAAAGATTTAACTTCATTAAAATCTGGTGACAAGAAATTTTTATCCGCTATCTTACTCCTGAAAAATTACCTCATTACAGGCCAAGTTATTCCAAGAAAAGTTCCGGTAGAATTGAAAGGAGAGATTGGCAGTTTGATGATGCAATATATATTATCTCGAAGTCAAGAACGCTTGTCCGGACACACTATCTACAATCACAAACAAATATTCCATCGTTTCCTTGATTTTCTAACATCTGCAAAAGTAGCCTCCATAGAACAAGTTGAGATTACCCACATCATTAAATATCTTAATACCATTGGTACTAAATATAAATCTGTAGCAAGTATATCCATCCATATTCTACGTAACTTTTTCCGATATCTATATGAACACAAAATTATAGATATGGATTTAGCGGCATTTATTCCAAAAGATAATTATAAGAAACAGCCTAAGCTACCGTCAGCTTACACTTCTGAAGAAATAAAAAAGATAGTGTCTTCTGTGGATAGAAGTACGACTACAGGAAAACGTAATTACTCAATTATTCTATTAGCCACAATGCTTGGTTTGAGGGCTTCTGATATAGCAAATTTAAAGTTTGAAAATATATTGTGGGAGGATAATGCCATACGTTTAATCCAGCATAAAACAAATAAGGAATTAGAACTGCCACTTCTACCGGAAATAGGCAATGCTATTATTGAATATCTACGGTATGGACGTCCAAAGTCCCAGTCATCATATATATTTCTCTTGGCACGTTCTCCCTATACTCACATAAACCAACCGGTCATATCCCAGATAGCCAAGAAATATTTTCTTAAAGCCAACGTAAATATAAAGAACAAGCATCATGGCGCACATGCCCTTCGACATTCCTTAGCGACACTTCTTTTAGAAGAGCAGGTAAAGCTCCCTGTTATAAGCGAAGTTTTAGGGCATGAGAACACGGAATCAACAAGTTATTATCTAAGAATAGATATCCAATCACTGAAAAAATGCTCCCTTGATGTATCACCTGTATGTGAAAACTTTTATACCCAGAAAGGAGGCTATTTTTATGAATAGAAATTTTAAAGGCATTTACGCCTCATTGATAAGAGAGTTTGTGAGCTTGAAGCGCAGTATGGGATTTAAGTATATTGGGGGAGAGTTTGTCCTGACTTTATTTGATAGATTTACTATTGAAAGAAATGAGACTGCAATAGGTATTACCAAGGAGTTGTCAGATGCATGGTGCAAGGAACGTGACAATGAATCCAATAGTTACCATTATCGTAGGTGCTATATTTTAGGTGCTTTCTCTTCGTTTCTTAACAAAAAAGGAATCCGCTCATATATACCAAGAACCCCGTCATTGAGAAATACCTTTATCCCTCATATCTTTTCATCAAAAGAGATAGAACGAATTTTTACGACATGTGATAATATGCAAAGTGGAAATAATGATATGAGATCCTCTTTTTTTATAATGCCTTCACTGCTTCGCATGTTATACGGAACAGGAATACGCATAGGTGAAGCCTTGTCTCTGCTCAATGAAGATATTAATCTTGAGGAAGAATACTTCATTTTACGAGATACAAAAAACGGCAAAGACAGGATTGTCCCATTTTCCACTTCTTTAGCAGAGGTTCTTAAAGATTATGTTGTACATAGAAACAGATTACCCGTAAAGATATCAGATACTACTCCCTTTTTTATCACACTTAAAGGAAGGGCTTGTGACAGGGATAGCATATATCGTCGATTTTGCAAAATACTCATTCAAGCAAACATTCCCAAAGACCGCATACGTCTGCATGACTTGAGACATACATTTGCCGTTCACTCTCTTGCTAAAATGGCTGAAGAAGGTATGGATTTATATTGTTCTTTGCCGATCCTATCAACTTACCTTGGACATCAATCTTTGCGGGCGACGAATAACTATGTTCGGCTTACGTCAGAGATGTATCCCGAATTAATTAGAAAAATAGATATCATTGGTTTTGATATTTTCCCTAAAATGTGACATTTATGAAACCTACAAATTTTTCAAAATATCTAACAGACTTCCTTCTCCGGTATTTGCCCCATGAAAGAGGAGCAAGTACTAATACGATCCATTCATACAGGGACACATTTACCTTATATCTGGTATACATGGAAAGTAAAGGTGTAAAAGCTGAAAAACTGACAATGGAAAGTATAACAAAAGAGAATATCTTGTCCTTCCTTGATTGGTTGGAAACAAAAAGAAGTTGCTGTACATCAACACGTAATCTTCGCCTTGCTGCCATACAATCATTTTTTAAGTACCTCCAATATCAGAGTTCAGACCATCTATACGAATATCAAGAAATAATGGCTATAAATAATAAAAAGAGTGTCAAGCCTATTATGAACTATCTAACGGTAGAAGAGATGAAGATTCTTCTGCAACAACCAGATACGACCAAACCTAAAGGTCGTAGGGATCTGGCGTTATTGTCACTTATGTATGATACAGCGTGTAGAGTGTCAGAAGTAATAAGCCTAACTCCGCAATGTGTTCGATTAGATGAACCATATACTGTAATAATCACGGGAAAAGGGAATAAAAATAGAGTTGTACCAATGCTTGAAGAACAGTTGGATATACTGAAAATATATATGAAAGAGAATGGATTGTTGAGATCAGAATGTCTACAACATCCGCTATTTACAAACTGTTGGGGCGAAAAGCTGACAAGAGCAGGGGTGGCGAATATACTGGATAGATACATCAAAAAGGCAAAGCTACTTCATCCCACGTTAATGAAGGGGAAAATAAGCTGTCATAGTCTTAGGCATAGTAAGGCAATGCATCTGTTACAAGCTGGGGTTAACTTAGTTTATATTAGAGATATTTTGGGGCACGTGAATGTGCAAACTACAGAAATTTATGCAAGAGCGGACTCAAAAGTGAAACGGGAGGCTATAGAAAAAGCTTATATTAAAGTTGTTCAGGAGGTGGATACTAAACCTATGTGGCAAGGAAATGAAAAGTTAATGGATTTTTTAAAGTCTTTCTGATGAAAATATTATGCAAAGTGATGGAGATAAATCTTTTTATAATTACTTTTGTAGCTGTGATTTAGTTTAAGTCACTTTGCATAATAAATTTGTTGGCATAAGAAATG
>NZ_QTMC01000036.1:0-4294 GCF_003602965.1 Bacteroides sp. AF25-5LB | reverse complement strand
CTTTTTGTTGCTCAGGTACTTAAAAAAAATATTTTATAATAGTGTTGCGGAATTAAGGGTATTCACCTGTAAGAAGTTACTAATGACAAAAAAGAAATTGCCCGTTCGTTTTACGGGTCAGCACTTTACTATTGATAAAGTGCTAATAAAAGATGCAATAAGACAAGCAAATATAAGTAATCAGGATACGGTTTTAGATATTGGGGCAGGCAAGGGGTTTCTTACTGTTCATTTATTAAAAATCGCCAACAATGTTGTTGCTATTGAAAACGACACAGCTTTGGTTGAACATTTACGAAAATTATTTTCTGATGCCCGAAATGTTCAAGTTGTCGGTTGTGATTTTAGGAATTTTGCAGTTCCGAAATTTCCTTTCAAAGTGGTGTCAAATATTCCTTATGGCATTACTTCCGATATTTTCAAAATCCTGATGTTTGAGAGTCTTGGAAATTTTCTGGGAGGTTCCATTGTCCTTCAGTTAGAACCTACACAAAAGTTATTTTCGAGGAAGCTTTACAATCCATATACCGTTTTCTATCATACTTTTTTTGATTTGAAACTTGTCTATGAGGTAGGTCCTGAAAGTTTCTTTCCACCGCCAACTGTCAAATCAGCCCTGTTAAACATTAAAAGAAAACAGTTATTTTTTGATTTTAAGTTTAAAGCCAAATACTTAGCATTTATTTCCTGTCTGTTAGAGAAACCTGATTTATCTGTAAAAACAGCTTTAAAGTCGATTTTCAGGAAAAGTCAGGTCAGGTCAATTTCGGAAAAATTCGGTTTAAACCTTAATGCTCAAATTGTTTGTTTGTCTCCAAGTCAATGGGTAAACTGTTTTTTGGAAATGCTGGAAGTTGTCCCTGAAAAATTTCATCCTTCGTAGTTCAAAGTCGGGTGGTTGTCAAGATGATTTTTCTGGTTTGGTGTCGTCTTTTAAGCTGCCGCATAACGAAAAATGGTAGCCGTAGTTGCCGGATTTACAGCACTTTCGTATCAATTTAGCACTTCGGTTCGTTAAAAGCACCAAAGTATCAAGTTGGCACGAAAGCCGGCAATTATCGGCTACCATATGTTAGTGGCATTTATCATTTCATTATATTCATTTGCTTTAACGCATTTTTTGTTACATTAATTCTCGATGAAATAAAATCATCAACATTCAATCCGTCTGTCGGAATTACATTTGTTGCAAAAAAATAAACATTAGATTTTGTTTCAACATAACCAACAAACCAACCATTATATTTTTCTTCTATCGAACTTAATCCAGTCTTACCGCTTAAAATGTAATTTTCAGTTCGCTCAATTTCCATAATATTTTTGACAATCTTTATTGTCCTATCAGAAATTGGAAATTTTGAAAAATAGAATTTCCTTAAAAAGTCGATTTGTTGTTTTTGAGATATTTTTGAATTTCCTTCAAGCCAAAAATTGTCAATCGTTAAACTGTCAAAAATCATATTTTTATACTCAAATTTTTCTAAATATTCTTTCATTTTAATTGTTCCGATTTTCCTTGCAATTTCCTGATAGCAAGGAACACAGGAAATTCTAAAAGCATCTTTAAATGATAAATCTTTTTCCCAAATATCCATTTTTCTCTGCTCGCCATTCCATTTTAAAATAGTTGTATCATTTTCAATAATGCCTAATTCAACAGCAATTATAGAATTTGGAATTTTGAATGTTGATGCAGGTAATTTTCCGTTTTTAGCCCAATCAAAGTCATTTGAGTAAAAAGTATTCTTGTCGTTATCATAAATTAGAATTGAACCATTTACTTGAAAACTATCTAAAATTTTGTCAAAATCAGAAATTTCTGTTTCAATTATGTTTTTATTCGTTGTTGTGTTACAGCAAACAAATAAAAATATCATTGAAATAAAAACTACAAATAAAATATTTTTCATTTATTGTCTAATTATCGTTTGTTTTTGTTGCCACTAACGGGAAACGCATTGGCGAAGTGGCGGATAAATTGGACAAAAAGTTCAATTTAGCAGTGACGTAGCCGATGTGTTTCCACAGAAGCTAAATTATTAAAAAAAGCTGAATGTGGAACACATTCGGCGGAATAAAATGCACAAAAGTTGAGTTTGGCACTTAACCCGCCATTTTGCCAATGCGATGTTATATGCCGTATTTTTTGATAAGATAATTTAAGTCAGCTTCGTTTAAAATTCTAATGTTTGCTTTTTTTGATTGGTTTAAGTCGTTTATTTTTTGGATTTTTGACCAACCACAATCTTCACCTGCAAAAACAAAATCTACTTTACCTGTTATTCCTGATTTTATTTGTCCACCAATTTTCATTAGAAAAGTTTTTATTTCTTCTCTTTCTATTGAAAAGTTGCCCGTAATAACTATTCCTTTTCCTATTAAATCAATGTTTTCAAGTTCGTTTTGAGTTATTTGATAATTTGATAAATGCTCTTCATTTTCTTCTAAAACATCTTCACTTGGTTGATTGAAATAATTATTATTTGTTTTAGGCTGGTCATCAATTTTTCTTATTAGTTCTTGATAACTTGGATACTTGTCAGTCAATTCGCCAAATATTAAAGCACAAAGTTTTGCATCGAATTCTGGGTCGTGATGATTTGTTACTTCTAAGTCCAAACTCTCTGCTAAATCTTTTATTTTTTTAGGCATCCCAAGTTTATCTGCAAATAACATTGTGTCAATATAACTTATGACATATGGTTTTAAATTATAATGTTCATATAGATTTTTCTGATTATCCGTTTATGCACCTGTTATATTCGCAATTACTAGTCTGTCAAAGAGTTTGTCTCCAAAATACCGTCTGTTTAATTTGTAAATAAACTCGTTGAGATACAACTGTAAGTATTTCCTTTTGATTTTATGGTAGTTGCCCAGCAATGTCCGTTTTGCATTACTGATTGCGATATGCACCCATTTGAGTGTTTCCTTGGTGGTTTTGGCGTCTGATTTCTCGGTGACGTGCAATTCCACCAGATCGGAGATGTCAACGTAAGAAGTGCTTTTGTCCGAAAATACGATGGCATCATCCTCCATGCAGTCCCTGACCACGCCGTTGATTCCTTCACTTTGATGGCTATCCAGTACCCTGGCCTTGAAATAACGCACATGCTTCTCCTTTTTGCCCGTTTCGATATCTTCCAACGGGGTGCTTTCGGCCATCACCGCAACGTTCTGCTTTCCCTCGGCTCCCCGGCCACGTGTACCCTTGCCTCGCTCGATTTCCTTACTGGCCACCGAAAAGTTAACGAATTCTTGCGGTTTCTTTCAGCGCCGCCAATACCGCCAGCCCGTCGCGCAAGGGGCGCGGCTCGTGTGTGCGGATGAAGTCAGCTCCACCTGCGGCGGCGGCAAGCTCTGCAGCGAGTGTCGCGGCCCCGACATCCCCCGGACCACGGCCTGTGAGCGCGCGCAGAAAGGATTTGCGCGAAACAGACAGAAGCACCGGCAAATCGAAGCGCAGCCGCAATTCATCGAACCGCGCCAGCACCGAGAGCGAGGTTTCGGGAGCAGCCCCCAGAAAAAACCCCATGCCGGGATCAAGGACAAGGCGGTTGCGTTTGATACCGGCACCCGTCAGCGCCGCGATGCGCGCGTCAAAGAACGCCGCAATGTGATCCATGATGTCGCCAGCGGGTGCCTCGCGCCGATCTGCCTGCCCGTCTTGCACCGAATGCATAACGACGAGTTTGGCAGATGATTTCGCCAATTGCGGATAGAACGCAGCGTCTGGAAAACCGCGAATATCATTGAGATAGGCCACACCACGCGACAAGGCATAGGCTTGCGTCGCGGGTTGATAACTGTCGAGCGAGACGGGAATGCCATCTGCCTTGAGCGCGTCCAGCACCGGCGCGATACGCGCGATTTCTGTGTCGGACGAAACAGGCGCGGCGTCGGGATTGCTGGATGCCGGACCGAGGTCGATCACATCTGCCCCCTCGGCCATCAGCTTACGCGCCTGCGCAATGGCTGCGTCTGGCGCCAGATACCGGCCTCCATCGGAGAAACTGTCCGAGGTTATGTTGACGATGCCGAAAATGATGAGCGATTTATTCATGGGGGCTTCTATAATAATACCTAAAATCCGCAGGTAGTTAATTAGGATGTTTAAAGATTCTGATTATCCGTTTATGCACCTGTTATATTCGCAATTACTAGTCTGTCAAAGAGTTTGTCTCCAAAATACCGTCTGTTTAATTTGTAAACCTTAATTCCGCAACACTATTATAAACCTTAATTCCGCAACACTATTATAAAATATTTTTTTTAAGTACCTGAGCAACAAAAA
>NZ_QTMC01000035.1:0-5868 GCF_003602965.1 Bacteroides sp. AF25-5LB | reverse complement strand
TGTTGCTCAGGTACTTAAAAAAAATATTTTATAATAGTGTTGCGGAATTAAGGTATATTACATTTCTCATATTCAAATGATTTTATTGTTAGAACTGAATCTTAATACCTCCCATAATAGTACTCAATGGAGCATACTGACTTCTGTCAGAGCCTCCGGAATCCTCATTAGGATCTGTACTGACGGTATTTCCTGCCATTGAGACAAATCCCTTACGAGCCGAAATGAACATCAGGTTGTCACCGGAAACATAAACCGACAAGGAACCAATGTTCATTCTATTCATCCATTTTTTAGGGAATGTGTAGGATAATCTTACATTGGATAAATTCAAATAAGAACGACTGGTAATGAACCGAGTAGAAGATGCATTTGTATATTCATCATATCCGGAAGTTAAACGTGGCACGTCTGTTATATCACCCGGCTTTTGCCAACGATTTTCAATGTCATTATGCCAGTTTCCACTACCAGGTGTATTGTTAGACATTAATGTAGCATATACACCGTCGTAAGCATATCCTCCTAAGCTATAGGAGAAAGTCGTATTTAATTCGAAACCTTTAACAGCTAAATCAAAACCGAATCCCCCTTGTAAAGTCGGAATACCTGATTTCCCGACATATTTCTTAGTTGCGTTGTTATAATCGGAGGTCTTTTCTACTTCCAAACGCTCTATTTTATTGTTCTGCTGGTAAGTTACCATATCTGTAATCAAGTCCTTGCTTCCATCGGCTTTTACATTATAGTATGAGTTGTATAATGCCATACCGGTTTCTGGATCTACACCGGCATACTCTCTTATATAGAAATCATACAGAGAATGTCCTTTCGACCATCCGTAAGCACCTTGTATCTCCAATGGCTTTTCTTTTCCTGTGGTATCATCCATAGGCATCTGGGTCATTTTATTCTTATAATGTCCACCATTAACACGTAAATCAAGACTTATATCATTCGTTTTCACAAGATGTGCCACCAAAGAAAATTCGAGACCCTTATTGACCATTTTACCGTCATTGACGGGGTATTGTGCATATCCCAGCGATGGAGATACTTGCTTTAGGAACAACATATCTTTGGTAGTCTTATTATAGTATTCCACTTCACCTTCCAAAATATCGGCTATATTAAACTCGATACCAGTATTCCATGTTTCGCTGCGTTCCCATGTCAAATCAGGATTACCTTTATATTTAAAGCTAAAACTGATTTCATCATTTAGGTTACCGATCGTATACAAATCATTGTAAGGATAATAACCTGCAATGGTAGGATTGGTGATAAAGTCTTGGTTACCCAACACACCCCAACTTAACTTGTATTTCAAATTCTTCAACCAGCTCACGTCTTTCATGAAATTTTCGTTAGTGATGGCCCAGGCGGCGCCGATAGAACCGAATGTTCCCCATTTCTGTCCTTTGGCAAAACGTGATGAACCATCACGTCTTAATGTTCCATGAAAGAAATATTTATCGTTATAATCATATCTAATTTGTCCGAAGTAGCTTTCCATGTCAAACCCGTAGGTTTGAGAATCCATATAGTCCATAATTACAGCATTAGACCATTCTGTATTGTTAGGACGAACAATCTTTGATTTCTGGCCATAGTTGTCAGATGACTTGTAGAATGTAGATTCATGCGCAACGAATGCATCGAGATTGTGCACACCAAAACTTTTCTTCCATGACAATATCTGGTTTGACGTGAAGCTGAAGAATGTACTCATGTTTTTGAAAATACGTCCTAACCCCTCTGCATCACCATAATATGGATTTGTCAATTCATTGTTTTTTGTACCAAGATATTGCAATCCAAAGTTTACCGTTCCTTTGAAGTCTTTCAAGAAAGTTGCTTCAAACATGGCATTGCCGTTGAATGAATGAGATTGGTACTCATTCTTGTCCAATTGAATCGCTCCGGCTGGATTTACGCCTGAAGCGTAAGGACGTCCATAACCTTCAGCCATACCATAATCATACAGATATCCTCCGACCACATTATCCTTTATTTTATTGCCATCTGCATCACGTTGGAATACCGGAAATATGGAAGGCATAAAATTAATGAATTGGAAACCATTGTTCATGTTGTCACCTTGACCGGGCTTATTCAGTTCCATATAGCTATAAGCCATATTAACATTTGATTTCAACCATGAAGTGATGTCTTGAGACAGATTGGAACGGGCATTAAAACGTTCAAAATCAGAACCTATATAGTATCCTTCATCTTTCAAGTAACCGAAAGAGGTATAATGTGATAACTTGTCGCTGCCTCCTGATATCTTAACATTGGCTTCTACTTTTTCTCCTGTACGGAAAATATAATCTTCCCATTTCTCCGGAGTAAATTTGCGGACTACACCTGCCTTGAATTTGCCAGTAGAAGGGTCTATGACATCTCCCGTACTCCACATATTATATCCTTTGTATATTCCAGTATTTTGATAGCCTTTTTGAGGATCGTCATATCCCCACAGCAGCTTGCTTGCCATAGCTGCTGCAGCAGCTTCATCACGTCCACCAGCATATTGATATTTATTTTTAATGCCTTCCCATGTCAGCTCAATGAACCGCTCGGGACTTTCCATCGTATCATAAAGAGGTATTATACGGGTGTTGATACCATATTTTACATTTGCTTCAACTTGCGTTTTTCCTTTTTTACCTCTTTTGGTGGTCAGCAAAATTACTCCATTGGCAGCTCTTGAACCATATAGAGCTGTTGCTGTTGCGTCCTTCAATACGGTAGTTGACTCTATGTCTGAAGGATCAATTCCACTTAAATCTGAACCAAAGGGGATTCCATCCACTACATACAGCGGAGCACGGCTTGAATTTACAGAACCTAAACCGCGAATTCTGATGCTTGCATTTGAGCCGGGTTGTCCACTAGTTGAAATAACTTGTACACCTGCTACTTCACCGGTTAGCGCTTTAGATAATTCGGACGGATTTTTGTTAGCAATACGGTCTCCTTTAATTTCAGTAGCGGAACCTGTGAAGGATCTTTTTGTAGCAGTACCATAGGCAACAACTACAACTTCATCCAAAAGTTCAGTATCACTCTGCATGACAACCCGTACATGCGGCTTAATTGTAACCTCTTGAGTCTGCATGCCGATGTACGAAATTACCAGAGTTTTCGCGGAACTATATTTTATTTATCTTATTAATAATCAGATAATTATGCTATGTGCTAGAAATAACTATAGCGAAATTTCCTTTCTCACAAGGTATGTGTATGGAGGGACGACGCATAAAACCTTACTGCTGTGATACTATTTGTAGGATTAACAACCAGGTTATCAGATGTATACCATAAAGTTAATACGCTGCTTAAAGATTTTAAATGATTCTTCCTCTTATATGAAGCATGTCTTTTGTCAATATCTATCATCCTAGCTGCTTTCAATGAAGTATTTACTCTACATTGTCATTTTATTAGCGAAACTACTAAAATCTATGTAAAAGAATATTTCAATAGCTTCAGAAAACAGCAAATTCAAAACTTTCTGATTGGCTAAACAATCAAGACAACAATTGTTTCCTCATAGCAGTTTTCATCATTTTTGCTTCCACGCTTCCACCCGTTCCTTATATCCCTCTATTTATCGGCATTACAGATGCTGTGGAAGCAATGCAAAAGTGTGGAAGCAAATTTTGCTTCCACACCTCCAATCTGTTTAAATATTGATAACACACCAATGTTAATCTTCTATTCACACTATACTGTATCTAATTGATTATAAATAGTTTCTTGCTGCAAGATTTTGCAAACCTATTGCAGTGATACTGCAAAGCTGTTGCAGTGGTACTGCAAACTAATATGCAGTGCGGCTGCAAGCAATATGCAGTGGTACTGCAAGCAATATGCAGTGGTACTGCAAAACGTATGCAGTGAGTTTGCAGCGAGCAGGTTGAAACAGAATAGTGAGTGAACAGACTTTAAAGGAGAAGTATATGACTAATGATATGAAAGTGCAGTATTGACTATGCTAAGTTCGTGTTTTTTTAGGCAAAGGCATGAGTGCATGGTTCTTTTCTAAATCATGTACTATAGTCATATCCATTACATTCGTATACACTTGTGTGGTTTTAACACTTTTATGCCCCAATAATTTTTGCACTGTTGTAATGTTTACTCCATTATAAATCAATAGAGTTGCATTAGTATGGCGAGCGGTGTGAAATGAAATCTTTTTTGATAAACCGGCTAGGCGGGAAATCACAATTAAATTTTTGTTCACATTAGAGTTATCCCTTAAATGAAAGAAGCTTTGTAAGTCATCCCGATATTTGTCCAGAATAACAAGCCCTTTTCCTTCGAATAAGAGATAAAGAGGTAATCTGACTTCTGTACTCGTCTTTATGGATTTATAAATTAGCCAGGTTTCTTGACGGATCTCCACGATGTTATCGGGTGATAAACTGATAAAATCAGAATATCTCATTCCTGCATAGCAACAAAACAAGAATGCATCTAAAGTCTTCTGCAATTTAGTATATCTGCCAGCCAAGCTTAATTTCTCCAACTTCTCCAGCTCTTTAGGAGATAAGTGCGTATGCTTGTTTTCTATAGTTTTAATCTTGTACTTTCGAAAAGCGTATTTTTGTATCTCTATATAATCCTTGTTGATGGCGACATTTATATGTCGCTTCAGATGCTTCATATGTTTGGCTATCGTATTTGTGTGATAGCCTCTTGATTGCAAGAAATATTCAAAGGAGGATATGAATTCGAATGTTAAATCAGAAAAGGTTACATCCTTTTTGAACTGTTGTAATAATGAAAGAGTGGAGAGGTGATTTCGTTTTGTACTTTCTTTCAGAGCAGAGTTTGCTATCTCTTGTCTACAAAAAGAAATAAAAGAGGTTTTGTTTTCGTTTGTGCTCAAAACCTCCTTTAGTAACTCTAATGAAATACGCCTTCCTTGCTGCCACAATTCCAACTCTTTTTTTTCTATCATAGCCATAAATTCATATATCAATCTATTCAGTGCATCCGCATTAGGATGATTCTTCACGATAAGCTTTTTATTGTCCCATTGTTCTGGCTTTAGATAAACTTTGGTGGAGAAATACTTTTTCTTTCTGTCCAAATAGGCTTCTACTTGCACTAACGCCATTCCTTTTTTATTCAGGCTTCTTTTTCTGTTGTACACTAGATTGTAAATAATTTTACTCATTTTGCTTGATTTTAATTAATACTAATAACAAATAAGACGATATTCTGTGCTCGGTGAGAATAGAATAAGAATTAATATCTCTAAAAAGTGTCTTTTTGTGTTTAGCTATTAATCGGTATTTAATCTCCGGAAATTCTCATTTTGTTTCAAAATCAGGTATGTTTTTTGTTTTAGCAGCTTGTTTATTAACCATTTTGTTTTAAAATATGTGTATTTCTTGGAAAAATCACCTTGAAAGAGGGAATCATAGTGATAGTAAACATAAGCCGGTTTAGGTTTTTTAAGTATGAAAAATCTGTTATTAAGCATAAAGTAGCGTGTTTAATTAACAAATTGATAGATTTACAAGGTTTTTTCAATAAAATAGTTGTTCGTTTCAGTTTTATTAATATATTTGCACTTTGTTAGAGTAAAGAAACAATTAATGTAAAGTTAAACTTTAAGAGAGAATTTATGAAAAGAAAATTAATGCTGTTATTGGCCTGTCTTTTTGTTGGAATAGGCCTAGTAACTGCCCAAACCCAGAAGGTTACAGGTGTTGTAATTTCTGAAGAAGACGGGCAGCCAGTTATTGGAGCCTCTGTATTGGTAAAAGGTACACAAGTTGGTGCTATTACCGGTGTAGATGGTGATTTTACATTACCAAACGTACCAAGTTCCGCGAAAACTCTGGT
>NZ_QTMC01000034.1:0-6829 GCF_003602965.1 Bacteroides sp. AF25-5LB | reverse complement strand
GATGAGAGGACGTTTAGACGCAAGAAGGACGCTGAAGAGCTTAGTTGCGGATTTGAGGTCTATTATCTTCAATGTGCCTTTTGTGGTGTTGAGAAATGAACAAGGTGGATTGGCGCGTATTTATTCTCTTTTGAGCATGTTCTGTTTAAAAGACCGTTTAGTAGACTCAGTTGATGATCTGAAGCAGTTGAAGATTATTGATTGGAATAAGGTCAATGCCATCCGAGAAAAAAAGAAGTATTTTGCATTGGGATTAATTGATAAAATACTAAGATAAACCAACAGCTTCCTTTACAATAATAAATATGTCTTTATGATCTCAATAATTATTCCCCTTTATAATAAGCAAGCTGTAATAGCGCGCACCATTGAGTCGATACTCAGCCAATCCTATATCAATTGGGAACTGATTATCGTGGATGATGGATCTACCGATGGCAGTGATGAAGTGGTGAGACTGTATCTTGGTGATCAGCGTATACGGTATATACATAAGCCTAATGGTGGGGTGTCATCAGCCAGAAACCGGGGTATCAAGGAGGCTAAAGGGGAGTGGATATGCTATATTGATGCGGATGATTATTTTCTGCCGGAGGGATTGAAGACAATGGTTGAATTGGCAGAGAAATATAATGTAAAGGTGGCTGCAGGACGTTTTTTGATAGAAATTAAAAAAAAGAGATTTCCGGGAGTGAATGGTAAAAGAGAAGGCGTATTGGAAGATAATTTTAAAGAGTGGTTTTTTAATAGGGTGATACCTCGTGCAGGAGCTGCTGTCTTTCATGCCGAATTATTGAAGAATCATTTGTTTGATGAGACATTGAGTCGATATGAAGATGCAAAATCTCTTTTTGAAATTTTACGTGAAAACAGAATGGCTTATACTCCTATTGATGTGATGACTTATTCTCTTGATAATCTCGGTCTAAGTGGTAAGGTGGCTGATTTTTCAAAGGATTTTATATTTAGTATGAACTTTGATGGAAAGTCTTATTGGGAAAAAATGCTTTTGGGGGATATGCTCAACCAGGGATTAAAGCTATATCCCGAATATAAACAATTCTTATTGAATAAATATGGCAACGATTTAATGTGGAGTAATAAGGCTAAACGATGCTATTTTATGAATAGGATAATATTTATTCCGAGAAAACTAACAATGAAGTTAAAGTTTTATTTGTTAGGCCCTTTAGGGAATAAATTATTGATAATGAGTTTGTTATTGGTAATCTTGTTATTTTGTATAAATCTGATTTCTTACCTAAAGTAGGTAAAAGGCTAAACCTTATTGAAGTTAGGCCGACTGACGCACCCGATTACTGGGCTATACGTGGTTGGACAAATACATTGCAAAAAATGAGTTATGATGCAGATATTTGCTTTTTGGGTAATTCAATTACGTATGCGAGTAATTTTCAAGCTTATTTCACGGATAAGAAGATTGTAGAACTAGGCTATCCTGGTGATACCATGATTGGCATGATGCGACGTATGGATATGCTGCGTGCTGTCTGTCCTGAAAAGTGTTTTTGATGGCAGGTATCAATGACTTGGCAAATCAAAGTATGGATATGGATGAGTTTGCTGAGCGGTATAATGTTTTAGTGATTCTATAACTAACGCTTGTCCTCATGCAGAAGTCTATTTGGAATCTATACTTCCAGTCAATCGTAGTCATAGAATGTATAGAAACTGTGACAGAATTATTCAAGCTAATCAAATTATTACTCGTATAGCAGGTGAAAAAGGAATGATATATATTGACCTATTTTCTCTATATTGTATAGATGGACAGCTGCCTGATGAACTAACTAATGATGGCATTCATCTTTTACCAAAAGCTTATGATAGATGGGCTGAAGCTATTCGTGAGTATATAACAAGTTCTCTCAAATAAAAGTATATAAGACCACTAATACTCTTTGTGCTATTGATATATGGTTGTTTTGATATGGTGAATAAAAAAAACAATAGGAGTTCATTTTTTTGTGTATTTAAATACTTGATATTTATATTACAACATTTTCTAAGATGGATTTTTATTAATAGTTTATCTAGAGGATTTTATTATAGTATTAAATATTCTAGTACGGTCACAATAGGTTATGGAGCTAAGGTTACCCGTATATCTAAGTTTGAAGGATGTAATAGAGTTTGTGCGCACAGTACATTTAATGGCACATTAGGTTATGGATCTTATATAGGATTCAATTCAAGAATAAGTGGAGAAATTGGACGTTTTACTTCTATTGCAGATGATTGTATGGTTATTCGTGGACGTCATCCTTACGAGTATCCTTATGTAGCCACAAGTCCTATGTTTTTCTCTATGATGAAGCAAACTGGATATACTTTTGCTGATAGGCAAATTTATAATGAATTTAAATTTGTAAGAGAATGTGTTCCAGTGGTTATTGGTTCTGATTGTTGGATAGGAGCAGGGGCAAAAATCATTGAAGGAGTTACGATAGGTATAGGGGGCATGGTACTTGCTGGCGCTTTAGTTACTCATGATGTACCCCCTTATGCAATAGTGGGAGGGGTTCCTGCTAAAGTCCTCCGGTTTCGATATAATGAAGACGCTATACAAATGCTTCTGAAATCTAAATGGTGGGAAAAAGATGAAAAGTGGTTCAAGATAAATTGGCGTTTACTAAATGACCTAGATGCTTTTGAAAAGTATTTTGCTAATGAAAGTAAATGAGATGGGGAATTCACTAACTAAAACAAGATGCTGATATATATATTACTGATTATATTGTCTACCATAATATTTATTTCACACATATATGTGAAAGATGAAAAGGTCAATTTTGTGACAGCATTTGTGTGGGTATTGTTGATGACACTCTTTGTTGGTTCACAAGATGGTATAGGAACAGATCACAGTAATTATATTGCTCAAATAGAGAGCCCTTGGGTTGTTCCATCAGAACCTTTTACGATTTTAGTTTTTGCAATAATTCGTTCATTTGGAATATCTTCATATGCTTTTTTTTATATATATGCTTTCTTGACTTATTTTTATTTAGCAAAAGCAGTGCTATTATCTGATCGAAATATTAGGTTTATTGTTGTAATCATGATATTACAATCATTGTTGTTTTTTCAATCATTCAATTTGGTTCGTCAGATATTAGCTTGTGCCATTTTCTTGTATGGCTTAATGTTAATTTCTTGTGGGAAGAAACATTACATAGTTTTTGTTTTGGCTTTTCTAGTGCATTATTCTGCATTGTTCGGGATATTGATGATTGTATTAGCTAAAATGATAAAGGTGAATATTGTAGTGTTGATGATATATATAGGATCCGTTTGTATCTTACTATGGGGAGGATTTATGAGTGGCTTTATATCGATATTTGAGCCTATAATTGGAAAAACGTATTATGGCTATTATTTGGAATCAGCACTTATAAATGAAAATCAAACAGCTCATTTTGGTGTAGTATATCAAGTGATATTTGTATTATCTCTTATTGTTTATGCGAAGAGAAATTATTATATATCGAATAATTTAGAATTGATTTTGAATGTTTTTTTTCTTGGTCAGATAATGTATAATGTGCTTTCTGCTAATATAACTTTACAAAGGATCACATATTATCCCTATGTCTCTATGGTTTTTGTAATTCCTTTATTGGCTAAGTCTTTACATTCTTATTGGACGACTAGAAATGCTTTATTATTATACTTGATTTATTTTGTTTTCATCTTGGCTTCTTTATCTTCCAAAGGAAGCCCGTATGTACCATATAAAAGTATTTTATAAATATCTGCAAAATATAAAGTGATGAAAGTTCTTTATTTAGGTTGCTTTTGTGAACCTACAATTTCTACATTTATAAAAGAATGTACAAAAGGGGTTATTACAGTAAGCGCAACTACATTTCAGAAAGCTCTTTTAGCGGGATGTAACGAGTGTGGTATAAGACCTGATTATATAGTGAATGTACCTGATATTGGTAGTTTCCCATTTCGTTGTAACAATTTATTTTTTTCAAAATCTAAGTTTGAATATGCTTCAATAAAAGGGGTAAATGCATCTTTTTTTAATGTCACATATTTAAAAAAATGCAGCATATATCATGCTATTATGAGAGAAGCCAAATTGTGGCTTAATAAAAATAGGGAGGAAAAAGTAACAATTTTAGTTTATTCTTTGATTTATCCTTATTTGAAAGCTGCTGTTGATTTGAAAAGAATGTACCCAAATGTCCAAATTTGTTGTATCGTATTGGATTTGCCTGAATATTTTGGAGATAGCACTTCTTTATTGTACCGTTTTTTAGGTAATTTGGAAACTAAACGAATATATTCATTAGTGCCCTTTGTTGATTCCTTTGTTCTTCTTACCAAGTATATGAGAGAAAAACTTGATGTTGGTTTACGTCCCAGTTTACTCTTAGAAGGAATATATAATCCAGTATATATAGTTCCTCAGAAAAAGCGGAAAAAAACTATTTTATATACGGGCAAGCTAGACATTCGTTTCGGGATTAGAGATTTAATCAAAGCTTTTAACGATATTGATGATTCAGAATTTGTTTTGTGGATATGTGGATTTGGACTTGATAGAATCTTTGTTGAAGAAGCTGCAAAAAAAGATAAGAGAATAATATATTGGGGAGTTGTAGAACAGAAGCATGTTTTTGAAATGCAACAACAAGCTACATTGTTAGTTAACCCTCGTAAAGGGCATGAAGAATATACCAAATATTCATTTCCATCAAAAACAATGGAGTATATGGCTTCGGGTACTCCAACTATAATGTATAAACTTCCAGGATTACCTATAGAATATGAAGAATACCTTGTTCTATTACCAGATAATTCACAAAAAACATTGACTGCTATTTTAAAACAATGGGGAAGTAAAACACAAGCAGAACTATATGAGTTTGGAGAGAAGGCGAAACGGTTTATATTAGAGAATAAAAATTCTGAGATTCAGGCCAGTCGACTAATGAATTTTATAAAACATAGCTAAGGTGTGAAAAGAATTTTATTTTATTCGAGTGTGAATTCACTTGAGTTATTTAAGACTCAGAAATTCTATCAGATAGATATATCAATATTGAAAGATTTAGGATATGACGTTTTACTATCTAATCGAATATTCGATAGCCTTTTATTTTGGAAATATGATATTTTGTTTTCTTATTTCTATCGATATTCATTTTTTGCTGCATTGTTAGCAAAATGTTTTGGTAAAAAAACATATTTTACAGGAGGTATTGACTCTTTGGATTCGGATTATGCATCTGCTTTTAATTATAAAATACAAGCATTGTTTTTTAAACTTTGTTATTGGGTGGCTGATTCTTGTATAATTGTGTCGCAATCAGATTTGAAAAACATCTTTAAGGTATCATCATTAAAGAAAAAATTGAGTTATAGTGAGCATACTATTAACACAAAACTTTTTATTGCTGATGTTCCAAAAGAAAAGATATTTACTTCTATAGTTTGGATGGGAGATGAAGGTAATGTGATAAGAAAGGGAGTGGATAAGGCTTTACGAATTTTTGCTGGATTGAAAAAAATACCGGAGTTTGTTGATTATCGATTTGTAATTATAGGTAGAAAAGGAGAAGGAGAAGTTTTGGTTCGGTCAATAATTGATAAATATAATTTGAAGGGTTCAGTTGAATTGAAAGGAGAAGTGTCTGAAGAGGATAAAATTAATCTTTTGAAACAATCTAAATATTATTTTCAACTTTCATTGTATGAGGGATTTGGTTTAGCTGCATTGGAGGCATTATGTGCTAATAATATCATAATTCATTCAGGAAAAGGTGGTTTGGCTAATCCTATTTATAAAGAACAGTTGTTGTTTGACATAGATAATGATTTCGATAGTGAATTGGTCAAATTAGTTAATAAATTAGCTTGTTTTACTCCAATAACTTCATATGAGAATCTTCTAGAATATTATGATATTCAAAGGCGAAAAGATGATTTTGAAGCTATAATAGTTAATGGGAAAAGCAATTATAAATTAAAATAGTTATGTCTATATTCAAAGACAAAGTTTTATTAATCACTGGCGGTACCGGTTCCTTCGGTAACGCCGTATTGCGTCGTTTCCTCGATTCAGACATCAAGGAGATTCGTATTTTCAGTCGTGACGAGAAAAAGCAGGATGACATGCGTCATCACCTGCAAAATCCCAAAGTAAAATTCTACATTGGTAATGTCCGTGACCGCCAGTCTGTGGACGGTGCCATGATGGGAGTGGATTATGTGTTTTCCGCCGCCGCTTTGAAACAGGTTCCCAGCTGCGAGTTCTTCCCGTTGCAGGCTGTGCAGACCAATGTGATCGGTACGGACAATGTGCTGGAATCAGCCATAGCGCATGGGGTGAAAAACGTAGTAGTGCTTTCTACCGACAAGGCGGCTTACCCCATCAATGCCATGGGTATCAGCAAAGCCATGATGGAGAAGGTTGCCATAGCCAAGGGCCGTGCGTTGGGTGAGGAAGCCGGTACAACCATCTGCTGTACCCGTTACGGCAATGTGATGGCAAGCCGCGGTTCTGTAATTCCCTTGTGGGTGGAGCAGATAAAGAACGGCAGGCCCATTACGGTAACGGACCCCAACATGACCCGCTTCATGATGACGCTGGACGATGCCGTGGATCTGGTAATCTATGCGTTTGAGCACGGGCATAACGGTGACCTGTTCGTGCAGAAGGCTCCTGCCGCTACCTTGGATGTACTGGCGCAGGCCTTGAAGGAAACATACGCGCAGGTTAATCCGAAATACGGTGAGACGGAGGTGAAGACCATCGGCACGCGCCACGGCGAGAAACTGTATGAGACACTGG
>NZ_QTMC01000033.1:0-7046 GCF_003602965.1 Bacteroides sp. AF25-5LB | reverse complement strand
AGAGGACGTTTAGACGCAAGAAGGACGCTGAAGAGCTTAGTTGCGGATTTGAGGTATAAAAGTACTTAATCAGACTAATCAAGGAGTTTCATCGGCTCGAAATCATGCTATAGAAGTTGCACAAGGTGAATTTCTAATATTTGTAGATAGTGATGATCTTTTAGAGCCGGGTACACTTCAAAAATGCTTGAATATTTATCATGCAAATAATGATATAGACTGTGTTGTATTTACTTATAAGTGTTGTAAACCAAATCTATTTGTTTTTGATACAAAATTGTACAAGAAGTCTGGACTATATACTATAGAACAATGGTTAATGCCATTTAGCGTACTTCATAAAACTAGTATTATTAACTGTATTGGTACAAAATTGTATCGCACATCCATATTGAAAGATAAAAATATTCGCTTTAACGAAGATATTTCGTATTGTGAGGATGTAGGCTTTACAACTATTTATCTGAAATATGTACGCAAATTATTTTATATTAATGAGCCTCTTTATTGTTACATGTTTGTGAATCCAAATTCTTTGATGACTAAATATATGCATAATTATCCTATGTCTAAAAAATATCTACATATGCAGCAATATAATCTGTTAAAAGAGGTGTATGGTGAGAATTTCCCAAATCACGAATATTATAGAGTTTTAGCATTGGATTTGTATAGCTGTTTGTTTAATGAGATTATGCATGTACGAACAGATAAAAATGAGAGTATTTTGCGAATAAAAGAGATTGCTTCGTTGCCGTATATTTGGAAAAGTATCATTCATGCCGGTTTTTCCAAAATTGCGATAATTCTTCTCCTTTTTAAGGTGATTCCACATTATCCATTTCTTCTTTTCTTTAATAGACTTATGTTTGTTAAATATTCCTCTTGAATAAACATTTGTAAATTATGTTACAGATTCCAGATTGTGAAATTAACCACAATGCTATTGTAGTTGTAGGTTATAACCGCATTGTATCTATAAAACGATTACTTAAAAGTTTGCAGGAGGCTTATTATGCTTCCATAGCTGTTCCCTTAGTTGTAAGTATAGACAAGAGTGACTGTACAGAACTTTATGATTTTGTAGAAAATTTCGAATGGACTCATGGGAACAAATATGTGATTATTCAGGAGAAAAAGAGGGGATTGAAAGAACATATATATAGATGCGGTGATTTAAGTAAGTTCTTTAAATCTGTTACTATTTTGGAAGATGATTTATATGTCTCTCCTTTTTTTTATGATTACATTGAACAAACTGTGAGTGCTTATGGAGAAGATGTAAATGTTGCTGGTATTTCATTATATCGAAATGAGCACAATGGTTTTAATAATCTTCCCCTTTATTTTTTGAATATAGGGCATGATGTTTTTGCTTATCAATCAACTTCTACTTGGGGAGAAACGTTTACTTACAGTATGTGGAAGCCGTTTCGTAAATGGCTGGAAAAATGGGACTGTAATTTTGATAAGGTAGATACCTATTCGATAATAAAAGGGTGGGATAAGGCTTGGTCTAAATACTTCGAGGCATATCTTATCTTAACCAATAAATTCTTTATTTATCCTTACACTTCACTTTCTACTAACTTTAGTGACGTAGGGGTACATACTAATGAGGGACAAATAAGCAATAGTTATCAGGTTGAGCTTATATACGGACGAAAAAAATATGTTTTACCATTATTTAGAGATCTAGTGCATTATGATACTTATGCTCAGTGTTTATTATTGAAATCAAAGTTTCCATCTAAAGATGTGATCATTGATTTGAATGGTAATCGTGAAAATATAGATGAGGCCCGTTATTTGTTGAGTTGCCGTAATATGCCCTATAAGATAATTAGAACATTTGGTATGAGGTTGCGACCTATTGAGTTGAATGTTTTGCAAGAGATTGAGGGAAATGGTATTTATCTTTATGATATGTCAGAGTTCAGCGATAATAAATTTGGGATAAGAACAATTCAGTTCTTATCCGAGTATTATTTAAGGAGTTTCAATCGTTCAATGATTCTTCAATATTTCAAAGATCTAATATTAAGAAAATTTAGAAAATATGTTTGTAAATAAAGTATTTACTTGCTTCTACATAATTATAGAAAGAGTTTTTGTATGGTTTAATGCATTTTTTTGCGAAAAAGGTGTGATTGTTATGTTCCATCATGTTACGAATGAGGAGTTAGATGAGATTCCTGCGTGTCTTTGTAAGGTCGAAAGATTTAAAGAAATAATAGATGAATTAAGGATAAATTATCAAATTGTAAGTATTGATGATATTTATGAAAAGACGGAAAAGAAAAAAGCTGTTATTACTTTTGATGATGGCTGGATGGATGCATATATGAATGCTTATCCTTTCTTGAAGAGATATAATATCCCTTTTACCGTATATATTACTACTAATTTTATTGGAAAAGAGGGATATATTGGGAATAGTGAACTGAAAGTGTATAGTGAGGATCCTTTGGTAACCATAGGCTTTCATACTCAGTCACATTCAAAATTGCGATATGAAAATAATATGCAGAAGGAAATATTTTTATCAAGGAAAGAGCTTGAGAAAAAAGTAGGAAAAGCAATCCTTTTTTTTGCTTATCCTTATGGAAAATTGTATACCATTGGACTTAGAAGTATCTTTTTTACACAAAAAATTGATTATAAGAATGCTGTAGGGACGATAGATACATCATTGACATGTTTTTCTATGTTGTTTAGGTATTATTTGCCGCGTAAAGTTATTTATTGATTTATTCTCTGAAAATATAATTCAGGTGAGATATTGGGGAATGATACATGAAGATATTGCATAAGAATAAGTATTGTTTTTTGAGTATACTATTAGCTTTGATGTTTTTAGATTATTCAGGCTATGGATATTACATGTTTTATTTACCATTTATTTATCTTCTTGTTCATAAAGGATATAAATTAATAGATAAAACCTTTTGTGTCCTTTTTATGTGGGGAATGCTGTATGCATTGTCTGTATTTATATTTTCAGATGGATTTGGGTATGTTACGACTTTTATTTTTTTCATTAATTTCCCCTTTATATATCTTTTAGGTAAGTTTTTAGTACGGAGAAGTGATGATGTGTCATTAATTAATTTATTGTATATTATGGCATTGTCTATGTCTGCCGTAGCTATTGTCTCGGTAATTAAAGATGTATTGGAAAATGGTTTTCTTGTGATAGGAATGGGGCGTAATATTCCTTTAATAGGGATTGATAATGAAGAAGGGTTTATTTCTGCAACGCTAATAACGACAAAATTATTGTTCCTTTTGTCGTTCTTAGGGTTTATTTTTATTCCATTGGGAAGAAAAAAGAAATTTTTATTTCTAATAGGTTCTTTCCTCTCGGTGTATTGTGCAGTTCGCGTCCAAAGTAGAACTTGTATTGTGGCTATATTAATATTAATGCTGATGTCATTGATATTTAATTTTAAAGGTATGTCTATAAAAAAAATCAGGTTGTTGTTAATATCTCTAATTTTTCTCATTGGAATTGTGTCATATATTTATACGACATATGGGGATTTATTGATTGTCTTTGATCGGTTTGAAACAGATGAAGTTGAAACCGGAGGAGGTAGAATTGATAGATTAATGATAGTTGGCTCAAAATTGTTGGATTATCCATTGGGAGGAATGAATATGAATAATAAAATTGGTCATGCACATAATTTATGGCTTGACTGTGGGAGAGTGGCAGGCATCATTCCATTATTGTTATTGTTTTATTTGACATGCCAATATCTTTATTCTTTTGTTAGAGTTTATAAACTAAAGTCTGTTAATCCGATATTACGTTTAGCTTTTACTTTTCTTTCGTTTATAATGCTTGTCGGGTTTGTGTCTGAACCTATTCTTGAAGGTATTCCAATGTTTTTTGCATTTTTCTGTCTATTGTTCGGCATTTTAAATGAGTATTCTAAAGGCACATTTGTTAAATCATATATTTGAAAATAATTATTTCTTTATAAATTATTTTATGAAAGTTTTGTATTTGGGCTGTTTCTGTGAACCTACTACAATGCCACTTATAAATAAACGAACCAAAGGTCGTATATCTGTTAGTGCAACAACCTTTCAGAGAGCACTTTTGCATGGTTATGATAAATTAGAGTATAAGCCTAATTATATAGTTAATGTTCCTGATATAGGGAGTTTTCCAATGCGATGCAGTAGTCCTTTTTTTCCTCGTTCAAAATTTGAATTTGCTTCAATGAAAGGTGTGAATGGTGCATTCTTTAATTTTACTTATATAAAAAAATACAGCATTTATCGTTCTATCATTAAGGAGTCTACTGAATGGTTGGATTTACATAGTAAGGAAAAGGTTACAATATTGGTTTATTCTGTGATTTATCCCTATTTGAAGGCTGCCATTGATTTAAAATATAAATATCCCAATGTAGAAGTATGTTGTATTGTTTTGGATTTGCCTGAATATTTTGGAGATAATACATCTTGGTTCTGTAGGATATTGGGCAAGAAAATTACTAATCAGATTTATGCATTAGTTCCTGAGATTGACTCTTTCGTTCTTCTTACTGAGCACATGAAAGATAAGCTAAATGTTGGATTTCGTCCATGGCATCTTTTGGAAGGTGTATATAATCCCATAGAAGTTACTTCTCAAAAGAAGAGGAAAAAAGTAATTCTTTATACAGGTAAGTTGGATACCCGTTTTGGTATTCGAGATTTAATAGCAGCGTTTAATGAAATTGATGATAAAGAATTTTCTTTATGGATATGCGGTTTTGGTTTAGATCAACCTTTTGTTGAAGTAGCTGCTAAAAATGATTCTCGTATAATATATTGGGGACTTGTGGAGCAAAACCGTGTATTCGAAATGCAACAACAAGCCACATTATTGGTTAATCCTCGTAAAGGAGATGCAGAATTTACCAAGTACTCTTTTCCGTCGAAGACAATGGAATATATGGCTTCAGGGACGCCAACGGTTATGTATAAGCTTCCAGGACTTCCTGCTGATTACGAAGAGCATTTGGTGTTGATACCAGATAATTCACGAGAGACATTTACTGCTGTTTTAAAAGAATGGGGAAATAAAGAACAAGTGGAATTGGATGAATTTGGCAAACATGCAAGACAGTTCATATTAGAGAATAAAAATTCAGAGATTCAAGCAAAGCGGTTAATGAATTTCATAATGCAGCACTAAAATATGAAAAAAAGAATCTTGTTTTACTCAAGTGTGGGTTCCCTTGAATTATTTAAAACTCAAAAGTTTTATCAGATAGATATTGCTTTGTTAGGAGATTTAGGATATGATGTTTCGCTGTCTAATCGGATATTGGATAGCCTTTTATTTTGGAAATATGATATTTTATTTTCCTATTTTTATCGATACTCGTTTTTTGCTGCATTGTTTGCGAAATGCTTGGGTAAAAAAACTTATTTTACTGGAGGTATTGATTCTTTGGATGCAGATTATGTTTCTACTCGCAGTTATAGAATTCAAGTGTTGTTTTTTAAACTCTGTTATTGGATTTCTAATTCTTGTATAGTTGTATCACAATCTGATTTAAAGAATATCGTTAAATGCCTTTCCTCGAGGAAGAAGTTAAGTTATAGTGAGCATGCTATTGATACAAGACTGTTTATCTCTGATATTCCGAAAGAGAATCTATTTACTTCTATTGTATGGATGGGGAATGAAGGTAATGTGAGAAGGAAGGGGGTGGATAAGGCTTTGCAGGTTTTTGCTGAATTAAAGAAAATACCTGCATTTGCTGATTATCGATTTATTATTATAGGAAGGAAAGGGGAAGGAGTGGCTTTTATCCAATCTATAATCAATAAATATGGTTTGAATGATTCTATAGAATTGATAGGGGAAGTATCTGAAGAAGAAAAGATAGCCTTTTTAAAACGTTCCAAATATTATTTTCAACTTTCATTATATGAAGGTTTTGGATTGGCTGCATTAGAGGCTTTATGTGCCAGTAATATTTTAATTCATTCAGGAAAGGGTGGTTTGGCTAATCCTATTTATAAAGAGCAACTTGTATTTAACATAGACAATGATTTCGATAGTGAGTTCTCGCAATTAATTAGTAAGCTAACCTCTTTTGTTCCAATAACTTCAAATGATGAGCTACTAGACTATTATAATATTCAAAGAAGAAAAGAAGATTTTAAAGCTATTATAACTGATAATAAAAGTAATTATAAGATTGAATTAATATAAGATATTATGTCTGGATTTAAAGATAAAATTTTGTTGATTACCGGTGGAACAGGCTCTTTTGGCAATGCTGTTCTTCGTCGCTTTCTTGATAGTGACATTAAAGAGATCCGTATTTTCAGCCGTGACGAGAAAAAGCAGGATGACATGCGTCATCACCTGCAAAATCCCAAAGTAAAATTCTACATTGGTAATGTGCGTGACCGCCAGTCTGTGGACGGTGCCATGATGGGAGTGGATTATGTGTTTTCTGCCGCCGCCTTGAAGCAGGTTCCCAGCTGCGAGTTCTTCCCGTTGCAGGCTGTGCAGACCAATGTGATCGGTACGGACAATGTGCTGGAATCCGCCATAGCGCATGGTGTGAAGAATGTGGTGGTGCTTTCTACCGACAAGGCCGCCTATCCCATCAATGCCATGGGTATCAGCAAGGCCATGATGGAGAAGGTTGCCATAGCCAAGGGCCGTGCGTTGGGTGAGGAAGCCGGTACGACCATCTGCTGTACCCGTTACGGCAATGTGATGGCAAGCCGCGGTTCTGTAATTCCCTTGTGGGTGGAGCAGATAAAGAACGGCAGGCCCATTACGGTAACGGACCCCAACATGACCCGCTTCATGATGACGCTGGACGATGCCGTGGATCTGGTAATCTATGCGTTTGAGCACGGGCATAACGGTGACCTGTTCGTGCAGAAGGCTCCTGCCGCCACCTTGGATGTACTGGCGCAGGCCTTGAAGGAAACATACGCGCAGGTTGATCCGAAATACGCTGAGACGGAGGTGAAGACCATCGGCACGCGCCACGGCGAGAAACTGTATGAGACACTGG
>NZ_QTMC01000032.1:0-10030 GCF_003602965.1 Bacteroides sp. AF25-5LB | reverse complement strand
AGAGGACGTTTAGACGCAAGAAGGACGCTGAAGAGCTTAGTTGCGGATTTGAGGATATATAAAATAGCAGCTTGTTCTGCATTAGTAGCCTTGGTGCTTTCTGGCTGTAAAGAATCTTTTCTGGAGGAAGATCCAAATGGATATATTTCATCTGACCAGATAAAAGAAAATGCAGTGTGGAATCCTAATATCATGTTAGGTCAGGCATTAGGTACGTATTCCACAACATTTGCCTGGCAGACAGGCGGTACAACGAATCACGACGATTTCGGACAAAAATCCATTGATATTGCCACAGATTTAATGAGTGGGGATCTGGCAATGAGCGGAGAAACCTACGGCTGGTTTAGCGATGCAGCTAGATTGCAGTGTAATACTACCACAAAAAACAGAACCTACATGCTGTGGAGGTATTATTACCGCATCATCAAGGCCTGCAATGAAATATTTGACACTGTAGGAGGAGATGAAAGTGTACCGGCTAATGAGGATAACCAAAATTATTATGCACAAGCAAAAGCTTTGAGGGCTCATTCGTATTTCAATTTGGTGAATTTATATGCAAAACCTTACGATATTGATAAAAATGCTAAGGCCATACCTCTTTACCGTTCTCAAACCACAGCAGAGACATTAGGACTCTCCACAGTGGAGGAAGTGTATGAACGGGTTATTATCGACTTGAAGGAATCAATAAATATTTTGGAAGAGTTGGAAGCAGCAGGTATTGGTCGTCCCAACGGCACTAAGGACCAAATCGACCAATGGACAGCTAAAGGAATACTTGCCTATGTTTATTTGACCAAAGGTGAATATGAGAATGCTGCTGCATTAACTTCCGATATTATCAATAACTCAGGATATCCTTTGATGAGTGAAACTGAAATTATCGAATCTGGATTCCGGAGTATCAATATCGGTTCATGGATGTGGGCATTTGATATTACCAAAGATAACACCGGAGGTTTGCCCACATTCTGGGGACAGGTAGATTATTTCACTTATAGCTACTGTTCTGCAGGTGATTATAAAATGATAGACCATAATCTGTATAATGAAATACCTGAAACAGATACTCGTAAACAGTGGTTTCATCCGTCTGTATTGATTAGCTGGTATAAATTTTATGATGCCGGAAGAAAAGCAATGGGAGACCGTACATGGACAAATGATATTGTTTACATGCGAGTTGAAGAGATGTACCTGATAAATGCTGAAGCCAATGCACGGGCAAATCATCTGCCCGAGGCAAAAGCAGCATTGAAGGCTCTATTAGAACAGCGGGATCAGGCCACGGCTGCAGAAGTGGACAATATGAATGCTGATCAATTACTGGAAAACATATACTACAACTGGCGTGTAGAAATGTGGGCCGAAGGACGAGGTTTACTTACCTTGAAACGTTTCCACAAATCAATGGTACGTGGTGACAACAACTACGCATTGACTGGTGAAACGATCTCATACGATGACTCCAGATTGATCTTTGAAATTCCAGAGCGTGAAGTAACGAATAATCCCAATTTGCAGAAATGATAAAGTGCCACATTAGATTGTGCAAATCAGATGAATAAAAGAGGGAGAGTATCTAAATTTAGAATACTCTCCTTTTTTAATATAACGAAATCTGGTTCTTGTTGTATAAAGAGGGCAACACAAATCATTGCAGATGCACTGACATATCAATCTTATTTAGACTGCTTCAATAACCATATTTCAAAGAATTTATCGTAAACCTTGTATTCTCCAAGTTCACAAGTAACAAAATCCTTGTCCAACAATCCTTTTATAGCTCCTTGTACTGAGCTGGCTGTCAATTTATAGGTTTTCAAGAATCTGGAAGAAGTTATTTCCCTTGCTTTTCCTTCTTTGCAAATGGCAAACAATACCTCCTTTTGTTTGGGAGGAAGTTGATAAAGAAGAGAGGAATAAGTAAAATTCAACTGAGACAAAATGTTTTCGATCGCTATGCTCACTTTGTCTGCCGTACAAATTTCACCTGTAGCTGTCATTGCATACAATGAGTTGGAGATGAATTGAATATACCATGTAATGCCCTCAAAACGTTCATATACGTTCTGAACAGTTTCTTCTGTAATGTCTTTATTGGCTATGAGGAAATGTTTCCTAATAAACTTTGTGTAAGTTCCTATGTCTATTGGATGTAATTCCATGATGGCTGTACTTTGATAGAAAGGGCGTGCTGGACTTGTGAATATTTCGCCCATCATATGCCGTTGGGAACCTGCATAAATAAATCTTGCATTTGCGCAATGCTGAATATGGGTACGCAATACAGCTTCAATATTTTTTCCCGGATATTTGGCAATAGCTTGAAATTCGTCAATAGCCACCAGGCAGGGCTTGTCGGCCTTCTCCAAATAATAAAAAATTTCATCCAAAGTAATAGAAGGAGTTTTTATATCTCCCATCTCCAAATTCCAACCGGGATTTCCTGCAAAATCAAATGAAATTCCCGCCCGAAGCGATGACAAGCAACTTAAAAACAAATCCCACGCTTTTCTACCTCGTGGTTTCAGACCATTCATAATTCCTTTGCCAAGCTCAAAAACAAACTCTTGAAGATTCTTAGTCGCATATATATCAATCAAGAAAATATAATATTCCTTTTCGATATGTCTTTTGATGAAAACAATGTTCTATTAAGCCCGTCTTTCCTAAACGACGAGAAGATATTAAAGCTACATTGTTACCATTTGTGATATAACGGGTTAATGTTCCGGTTTCAGCTACACGGTCACAAAAATATTCAGCGGATATATATCCATTGGTTATGAAAGGGTATTCTTCTCCATAAAGTGAATGCTTTATACAAAAAAAATTATAATCTTATTATAATGCAAATATCACAATGCTTTTGTATCGATTCTCCAACTTTGTTTCATATAATCTGTCAGAGGAAATCTGTTGATTTACTCTTCTCATATTGGAAATTAAATTATAGATTTACAATCTTTCTTTATCCTCTGCCAACAAAAAGTTTCGCAGTGAAATTTGTTTAATTCCTTTGTAATTTCCCCCGCTTTGCATTTCATCCATTGTAACTACATATTTGGGGTAATTGTCTGCTATTTCCAAAAGATTGCCAAATTCTCGCCTAACAGTTGCATCATCGGGAAGCATATATGCTACTTGGATATAGACTTTATGGTCGTCCTTGGAAGCAATGAAATCAATTTCCTTATTGCCACTCTTTCCGACATATACTTCATATCCATATCTTAATAAATCAATGCATACAACATTTTCCATTAACTTGTTGATGTCTTTTCGAAAATCAAAATGCTGTATGGAATTATGTAATCCCAAATCTTCAAAATAATATTTCTCACCAATCTCAAAGATTTTCATCCCTCGGATTTCAGCTCGTTGAATTTTGTAAATAAAGAAACTATTGCACAGTGCCTTTAGATAGTTCAGAATTGTCTGCGTGGGAATGTTGACGTGTTGCGACTTTAAATATTTACTAATATTCTGGGCAGAAAAAAGAGAGCCGGTATTATCTATCAGATAAGCTACGAGATTCTCTAAAAAAGATACATTCCGGATTGATTCACGTGCAACCACATCTTTTAGTAGGATAGTAGAATAAACGTTTCTCAAATACTCGAATATGACATTCTTGTCCATTGTTAGATTATGAATGTATGGCATACCTCCGAATGTAAGATAGAGTTTTAGACTTTCGGTGGAGTCTTGGCGTTGATTGAAAGTTAAGAATTCCCCATAGCTAAGTGAGTGAATGGGAAATTCTATATATCTTCCTGCCAATTGAGTAGCAAGTTCACTGGACAGCATTTTAGCATTACTTCCGGTGCAATAGATATCACATTTATTTTCGTTCAATAAACTCCGCAGACACAATTGGAATTCTTCAATCTCTTGGATTTCATCTACAAAAAGATAGTTATGATTATGCCCAGTAACCTTCTTTAAAACATATTGATAAAGATCCATGTAGTTCCTAATTTCCGTGAAGGCAAGTTGCTCTTTATCTACAAAAATGATATTGGCTTCCGGTATGTTTTTCTTTATGATATCTGATATCTGTAAAAGAATGTAGCTTTTACCTATCCTACGTTGGCCGGTTATTACTTTTATTATACTTTTATCAATAAACGGTTCAATTCTCTTTATGTATAAAGGACGGGAGATATAATTTTTCATATTCAAACATGATTTAGTTTATATGCAAAGATATAAAATATTTCAATTATAATTGAATATTTCTATGTATATTCCACATTCATACATTATAAATAATATATGTAAACTAAATATTTCTCAACAAAAAAGAATTTTGGGACTTTTATGGATAAAATCTATATTTCAAGATAAATTCCTCTATATAATTTATCGTTATTCTTGAATAAAAAACATTTGTTGGGTTAATTAGTACATCACAAATTAAAAGGGTAGAATGAAATTTAATAATAACGTGCTTATTATCAGCTTTTAATTATTCAAAATGGTATGAAATGGGTACTTCAAACCACTTACCTCCCTTCGCCATATACCTTTATATAGAATATATAATAGAGTAAGCCTTGTTTTATAATGATTGTAAATTATTAATTTTCAGCAATATACATATATTGTAGTTCCGCGAAAACTCTGCTAATTTCGTATGTTGGTATGCAAACGCAAGAGGTGGCTGTCGCACCTTCTTTAAGAGTCATCTTAAAGTCCGACAGTGAAATTCTTGATGAAGTAACAGTCATAGCTTATGGTACTGCAAAGAAGAACTCACTAACAGGTTCTGTTGCTACTATCAAATCCAGTGATATGGAAAAGCTTCCAGTTACTTCATTTGAGAAAGCATTACAAGGATTGTCTCCTGGACTGCAGATCGCAAGTGTCTCCGGTCAACCGGGTTCGTCTACACAGGTACGTATTCGTGGTATCGGGTCTATGTCTGCCTCAAGTACCCCACTTTATGTTATAGATGGAGTTGCTATTGAAGCTGCAAACTTAAGTGAAGTTGCAAATACCAGTAAATATGGGACAAGTGCAAATCCACTTTCAAACTTAAATCCGAATGATATTGAGTCTATTACCATCTTAAAAGATGCTTCTGCTGCTTCTCTGTACGGATCACGTGCGGCCAATGGTGTTATTCTGATTACAACGAAGCAGGGTAAAAAAGGACAAGCCAAGGTTAGCTTTAAAGCTCAAATGTCATCTTCCAAACTCCCTTCTGGTGGTTATAATTTGATGAATGCCTCCGAACATTATGCTCTGTATTATGGAGGCTTCTATAATAATAATATTGCTAAAGGCATGTCCTCAGAAGAAGCTTCTGCTGCAGCCAACAAATCCACACAAAGCATGTATGGGCGAAATCCATATAATGTTGCTAACCCTCTGGATGCTTCTGGCGACTTGACATCTGGCGCTCAATTGATGATTGATACCGATTGGTTGGATGAAGTCTTCAGAACCGGGATGTCACAAGAATACGATATCAGTGTAAATGGAGGAAACGAGAAATCAAAATACTTCATTTCTATGGGATATATGAATCAAGAGGGTATTGTGATTGGTTCGGATTTTGAACGATATTCAGGTCGTGCAAATGTCTCAACAGAAATTAAACCTTGGTTCAGTATGGGTATCAATTCCACTTTCTCTTTGGCAAAACAAAACACTCCTGTAGGTGGAGGTGGCGGTGCTAGTCCTTTGACTAATGGTATTTTCCTACCCAATGCTGTTCCAGTATATGATTTGGATGAAAATTTCCAAATGCAATATGATGAGAATGGCAAACCTCTTTATAACTTCAAGAATCCCATATTTCAGGATATGAATGTTATATCATTTGCACAAACTGACAAATATGCAACTAACACATACCGTGTTTTGGTAAATCCCTACGTGGATTTCAACTTTTATGGAGTTCATTGGAAAACAAGTCTTTCATATGATTATATCAATTTGGATGAAACGCAATGGTATAATGCGGAGCATGGTAATGGTAAAGCTGCACAAGGACGCTTGTACAAATATGCCATTTGGAACAATACTTTTGGATTGACCAGTACATTAAATTATAATTTCAACATAAAGGAAGACCATCACTTCTCGGTATTGGCTGGTTATGAAATCTATAATAAAGAGTACAAGCGCACTTATGCACAAGGAACAAAATTTCCAATTGGTGGTTTGACAGAGCTGAATGTAGCTGCTACTCCGCAAGAAGTAGGTTCTGTAACAGATAAAGAGCGCATGCTTTCTTATTTTGGTCGATTAAATTATGATTATCAGAATAAATATTTTGCCTCATTCAGTATCCGCTCCGATGGTTCTTCACGTTTTGCACCGGGACATCGTTATGGTACATTTTGGAGTGTCGGATTAAATTGGCGTATCAGCGAAGAAAACTTCATGAAAGATATTACTTGGCTCGATGACTTGAAACTGCGTGCCAGCTATGGTACTTCAGGTAACAAAACATCTGATTACTTATATGGTTATCAAGCCTTCTATGAAGGTGGAGCCAATTATAACGGAGAGTCTGGCTTCAGACATTCTCAATTAGCAAATCCTGATTTGTCATGGGAAAAATCCAAAAACTTCAATGTGGGGTTGGATTTTGCAGTACTTAACAGTCGCCTGCATGGATCCATTGACTATTATATCAAAAACTCTGATGAACTGTTATTGGAAAAACCTTTAGCCGGTTCTACGGGGTTGGACATAATTATGTCTAATTTGGGTGGTATGCGCAACTCTGGTATAGAAGTAGATTTGCATTCCCTGAATATTCAAGCCGGAGACTTTAATTGGGGAACCGACTTCAATATCTCTTTTAACAAGAATGAAATCACTTCTTATCCCGAAGAACAGGAAGTTGTTGGTACAAAAGTTCGTACGGTAGGCTACAGCCTTTATGAATTTTACATGCAAGAATGGGCCGGAGTAGATAAAGAAACCGGTGCTCCACTTTGGTATAAAGACGTAAAAGATGATAAAGGTAATCCGACAGGTGAAAGAACTACCACTTCAACTTACTCTACTGCAGACAAATACAAACTTGGTTCTGCACTTCCCAATGTATTTGGAGGTTTGAATAACACATTTACATTTAAAGGATTAGACCTTTCATTCCTCTTTACTTATAGTTTTGGAGGAAAGATATATGATGCGTACGAAGCCAATTTGCTGAATGATGGTAACAACAACGGTTATCAAGCCATCAAAGATCAAGCGAATTATTGGACAAAAGAGAATCCAAACGCTCCGAATCCTGCATTCTTGCCCAATAACACTTCAAGTTCTCATTCTACATCAAGCCGCTATTTGCACGATGCAGATTTCATTAAATTTAAAAATATCAACTTAGGTTATACTCTACCAAAAAAATGGACACAGAAGATACAGTTGGAGACAGTACGTTTCTTTGGAAGTCTGGAGAATATCTGTGTATGGAACTTGGATGGTAGTTTCAAAGGTTACGATGTGGAATTGGGAGGTGTAACCGGAGTATTGGACGGTGCAGGTACGGTTCCATTGCCTCGTACAATCTTATTTGGTATAAATATTGGTTTCTAATTTAAAATTGAGATTACGATGAATAGAATAAAGCAAACTATAATAGCACTTGCAATAGGTCTTAGCTTGGCAAATTGCGGTGATGATTTTTTGGATACTACTTCTTCGGACCAAATGTCCGATTCTAACACCTTTACTACGATAGACGGTGCGCAGCAAGTGTTGACCGGTGCTTATGACTGGTTGACCAATGGCTGGTTGGCTCATATGACCAACCAATATATTTTCTTCTTGCCTGACATTATGGGAGATGACGCATTGGTGACACCTGACCCCAACTACAATTATGGACGTTTTGTGTCTCCTTATCAATATACAGTTTCTCCAGGAAGTACCTATACTGATGACCCGTGGAAGGGATGTTACAGTATCATAGATAATACGAATGCCATTTTGGATAATATCGGAAACCTGGCAGAAAGTGCAGAGCGTAACAGAATTGAAGGTGAAGCGCTATCTCTAAGAGCTTATACTTATCATTTCTTAGTAAGAATGTATGCCAAACCTGTAAACAAGTACCCGGATAATCCGAGCATAATTTTACGTATTTCTTCTGGAACAGAAGACCTTCCTCGTGCTACGGTAAAAGATGTGTATAATCAGCTTGTCGTTGACATGGAAAAAGCATGTGGATTGTTGGACCAGCATTCTTCTTCATCTAAGGCATATATCGGTGCGAATGCTGCTCATGGAATTCTTGCACGTTTGTATTTGGATTTAGGTGATGAAACAAATGGCATCAAACATGCCAATGCTGCATTGAAAGGTGTTAATTTGATGAATACGGCAGTTTACACAGCTGATTTCTGTGAAGTTAACTCAGAAACACTTTGGGCTTTCGAATGTCCAACTGATGATAATCAATTCTATCTTTCATTACCCTCTTTCTGGTATTTGTGTGGAGATGATTATGAAGATGCTGTTATTGGTTATAGCTCATTACGAGTTTCAAAGGCTTTGATTAATCTAATGGAAGATAAAGATATACGCAAAACTCAGTTCCCGAAAGATTCTGAAACAAACGATTATATCAGTGAAACAGGATACTTGACAACAAAGATTCATAGTCGTAACAATGAAATGGGACAAGGCTCTTTCAATATGCTGCGTGGTTCTGAGATGTATCTTATTATTGCTGAATTAGCTGCTGACAAACAGCATTATGATGTGGCTAAAGAAGCATTAAATGTTGTTCGGATAGCTCGTGGATTGGATAAATATAGTGGAACGGATGCCGGTTTAGCAGATGAGATACAACAAGAAAGAAGGCGTGAATTATTTGCAGAGGGACATCGCCTATTCGACATGAAACGTAGAGGTTTGGCATTGACAAGAACTGGAGTTGACGGACACGATTTGTGGACTAGTCAATTAGACCTTCCTGCTGGCTCTGATAGATTTGAATTACCTATTCCGCAAGCAGAGATTGATGCTAATGGAGAACTGACAAATAATGATCAGAATCCTGCTTATAAATAAGTCTGTAAGAAGGAGTATATCTGATTTATGAACTTTCAAAACATCTCTATTTGATAGGGTGTTTTCTAAATAAAGTGTTTTAAAAGCCGTTCACTGTGAAGTAAGCGGCTTTTGTTATTCTATCTTTTCCACTTTATTTCTGCAACAACCATTTCCAAATAGGACGTATAGAAATTCGCTGCCGGGGATTAACGGTTATTTCTTCCTCGTCTTCCAAAGTGATGCCAATGGAGAGATTAAAAGTATACCGGCACGTATCATACTGCATAGACTTTATGGAGAAGAACTGAAACGATAGAAATATCCTCTCTTCAATAAACAGCAAACCTGAATTGTCTGCACGACACGGGAGTCAGCGCGGATTACAAAAGTACATTCTTTATTCCCCTGAATTATAAAAATATATCCACTCAGTCTTCGTTATTCTATGTAGACTATATTCTCTTACAAGAAGACTTCCTCATTACGTTTTTGACATGCTCCAAACAGTAGTTTTTCATAGCTATAGAATTCTTTACTCCAATTACTTTGTATTTGGAATAATCTCCATTTATAAGATAGAGACAATTACATAGTGTTCTATGCATAAAATGGATAAATAGGTAGGATAGTATTTATGTAACCATTATAAATTCAATAGTATTTTACATAAGGGGTTACATTCTCATAGATGGAATAAACAACACGAGTAAATAATTGACAAAAAGCAACTAAATGATAGATATTGACAAAGCCCTTCTAGTTTTTGAGAAAAAAGATCCTGACGTTATGATTATAGCACATCAGTACAGAATTAAAAACCTTCAAATCAGCATATTACCATTACAAATAGTATCATATAAGTAGATTGTCATTTACAGTGGATATGTATAGAGTATCTTCTCTAGAGGATTACTTTATTTCAGGAGCTCTTTTTATTTATTTTATATTGCTTATTATCAACAATATAGGCATAATATAGTTCCGCGAAAACTCTGGT
>NZ_QTMC01000031.1:0-12190 GCF_003602965.1 Bacteroides sp. AF25-5LB | reverse complement strand
CGGAAGTCACCACAGCTGGAACTACTACTGGGGCGGTTTCAACCAGGCACAGATAGACAAACTGAGCGGACAGATCGGCCGCCGGTGGGACGGGAACCTGTGGAGCCTGAGCCCGGAGGAAATGAAGGCACTGCGCAGCAACGTGGATATGTGGACGCAAATCCAGAATACCGGTAAGGGAGGCTATGGCGGGCGACTGACCGAGAAACTGGATGACTACATAGACCAGGCCGGCAAGCTGGAGGAACTGACCGACCAGCTGTATGAAGGGCTGACGGGCATTTCGTTCGACGGTATGTACAGCAGCTTCATCGACAACCTGATGAACATGAAGTACGGTGCCAAGGATGCGGCGGAGGATATATCCGAGTACTTCATGCGGGCGATGCTGAGCAACAAGATCGGTGAGATGTACAGCGACAAACTGAAAGGCTGGTGGGAGAAGTTCGGCAAGGCCATGGAGGACAACGAACTGACCGAGGCGGAACGGAACGCGCTGATGGAAGAGTACATGCAGTATATGGATGAAGCCCTTGCCCTGCGTGACAACCTGGCGGCAGCCACCGGTTATGACAAGACGCAGCAGGGCGGTACGAGCCAAAGTGCGAAAGCGGGCGGCTTTACGGCCATGACGCAGGACCAGGGCACGAAGCTGGAGGGCATGTTCACCGGCGGGCTGCAGCACTGGAGCAGCATGGACGACCGGCTGGAAAGCGTGGTGGAGAAGATGGACACGGCTGAAGGGCATCTGGCCCGGATAGCCGAGAACACCGGTGTGAGCGCCGGACACCTGGGCGAACTGAAGGAAGTGATAAAGAAAATGATACGTGACGGACTAAAAGTGAAGTGATATGGGCAATATACTGAGCGGACTGGTGCTGGTGAACGGCACGGACATCTGGACGGAATACGGCGTGTTCCTGGTGGAAGACCGGCGCGGGGGCATGGAGAACCTGACGGCCATCCTGACCCCGAGCAAGGCCAAGAAGGATACGGCTGTGGACATACGGGAAGAGCACGGGGAAAAATACAGCCCCGTGCTGACCCCACGGAATGAAGCGCGTGACGTGACGCTGCATTTTGCGCTTTACAACAAGACCCAGGCAGGCTGGATGAAGCAGTACTTTGCCTTTGTGAATTTCCTGAAGCAAGGGAAGGACGGCTGGCTGGAGATCCGTTTCCCCCAGCTGGATCTGCAGCTGCGGGTGAAGTATGCCGACTGTACGAAGTTCACCCCGCTGACCTATCTGTGGACGGAAGGTGTGCATGCCGGAAAGTTCCGGGTAAAGTTCCGGGAACCGAAACCGATTATATAACCATTCAAACGCTATTAGAATATGCTTCTAACGATATATGATAAAGCCGGAACCAAGCGTGCGGATGTGGCCGTGAACGACAGCTCGACGCAAAGCAAGGAGGTTCAGGGAGACAATGTGCTTTCCCTGTCGTTCAGCTATTATGCCTTCCTGCCCCTGGACGTGAACGACTACACGGACTATCTGGGCGAACGGTACTGGCTGACAGAACGCTACACGCCGAAGCAGGTGAGCGATGGTGAATGGGAGTATAACCTGAAGCTGTACGGTATCGAGAGCCTGATCAAGCGGTTCCTGGTGCTGGAGACGACGGACGGGGACACCAACCCCCTGTTTACCCTGACGGCCACGCCCCGCGAGCATGTGGCGATGGTGGTGAAGGCTATCAATAACGGCATGGGCCACATTACTGACTGGAAGACGGGTACGGTGGAAGGTACGGAGCTGATCACGATAGACTACGAGGGGATGTACTGCGACGAAGCGCTGAAAGCCATCGCGGAAAAGGCAGGCGGCAAGGTGGAATGGTGGGTTGAGGGGCAGACTGTGAACGTGTGCCGCTGCGAACACGGGGAAGAAATCACCCTTGGCTATGGCAAGGGGCTGACCTCCCTGGAAAGAGATACGAGCAACACGGCCAAATTCTATACGCGCCTGTTCCCGGTAGGCTCGACCCGCAACATCGATGCGGAGAAATACGGCAGCCCGCGTCTGATGCTTCCCGGCGGCAGGAAGTACATCGAGCAGGGCGTGGAGGAATATGGCATCTATGACCATTACGAGCAGGATGCTTTCAGCGGCATCTTCCCCCGTCGGGTCGGTACGGTGAGCTCGGTTCGCAGCGAGGAGGTGGCAGACGATGAAGGAAACAAATTCACCGTCTATTATTTCCGGGACGGGGAACTGGACTTTGACCCCAACCTGTACGAGCTGGCGGGTGAGACAAAACGTGTGTCGTTCCAGACAGGCGACCTGGCCGGACTCGGGGAGAGTGACGACCACTATTTTGAGGTGAACTACGACAGCGCGGCACGTGAATTCGAACTGATCACCATCTGGCCCTACGATGACGACACCCAGCTGCCGGGCGGCAAGCTGGTGCCCCGAGCAGGCGACACCTATATCCTGTGGAATATCCGGATGCCGGATGAGTATTACCGGCTGGCCGAAGAGGAGTTTGCGGTTGCGGTGGACGAGTACAACCGGGACCACTGGCTGGACATTGCCGCCTACAAAGCCCCGACAGACCCGGTATACATCGAGGAGCACGGCATAGACCTGTTTGTGGGCAGACGGGTGAAGCTGGAGAGCCGGAAGTATTTCCCGGAAAAAGGCTACCGTCAGAGCCGTATCACCAAGATCAGCCGCAAGGTGAACGAACCCGGGCAGATGGACATCGAGATAAGCGATGCGCTGCAGGTGGGCAAGTTCGACAAGGTGACGGACAGCATCGGTGCGCTGAAAAGCTATACGAAATCAAAGACGGAAGGCGCTGCCCTTCCGGACATCATACGAAGCTGGGACAAGACGCTGCCCACGGACAACAACCTGTTTTCCGCCCGGCGCAGCCAGAAAGAGTTCCTGAGCAAGAACCAGCCGGACACAGCCAAAGAGTCCATCCGCTTCCTGAAGGGTGTGAGCTTTGGCGAGGCTGCTGGCGGCAAGCCCTGCGGCATCGTGGATGGTGAGGGCAATGCCGAATACTTGACTGCCGTGATCCGCGAACTGCTGCGCAGCACGGAGTTTGTGGACGGGCTGACCGGTGAGGGCTGGCAGCTGTGGATTGACCAGCTGACCGGACTGACAAACCTGACGGTGGACAAAGTGACTGCCCGGCAAAGCCTGGTGGCGCTGGAACTGCTGATCGAGAAGGTGCGCAGCGTGTGCGGCCAGCTGGTGGTGTCCGCTGCCAACGGCAAGATCAAGGACGTGGTGAAGCAGGGCGACAACTACCGCATCGTGTTTGAGCAGGAATCGGGCTTTGTGGCCCATGACCTGATGCGCTGTGCGGTTACGGGTGGTAAGAAACTAAAAGCATACTGGGTGGAGGTGGCTTCGGTGATAGCCGGCGGTGTGCTGGTCCCGGTAAGCGAGTTTGGCGGGGTGAAGCCGGAGGCAGGCGATGAGTGCGTGCTGATGGGCAACACCGAAAACCCGCTCCGGCAGAACCTTATATCCATTGCGGCCACGGAGGACGGGCAGCCCCGTATCGACATTCTGGACGGTGTGAAGGCCAAGAACTTCAACGGCTGCCTTCGTTGCCGGCTGGGTAAGCTGGACGGCATCAGGAGCAGCGCTTTCCCGGCAGACAAACAGCCGAAAGGAAACGGCCTGTATGCCGACAACGTGTGGCTGAAGGGTACGTTCGTGTTGATGACGGGCGAGGACATCCTGACGCGGTTTGAGATAACCGAGGGGAAAATCCATTCAGCCGTGGAAAGCTTGCGCAAGGAAATACGCGAAGAACAGAGTTATCTGGACAACAGCAGTTTTGCCGACGGCATGGACAAATGGAAGACGGGCAGCAAGGCTACGCTGTTCACCCTGGGCGGACGCTGGATCTGGGCGAACGGCGGTCCTTACGGTACGAAGCCGGACGGCCATGCCGAGATACGGACCGAAGGCAAGGTGCCTTATGCCTATATCCGGAACAGCTATATCATGCAGAAACTGGAGGACTTCCGGCTGGTACCGGAGTACCGGCAGACGAACAGCCAGGGCGAACGGGTGCCCGGCGTGGTGTATCTGTCGTTCAGCTACCAGGTTATCAAGGCCGGAAGGTTGAAAATAGAATTTGTGAACGCTGATAAGACCGGGTTTGAGAACTTCAACATGTTCGGCCATGAAGAGGACCTGCCCGTTGGCGGTGAGAAGATGTTCACGTTGGACGGACTTTGGAACGGCACTGGCGACTTCAAGCTGTCGTTTACGGGCGTGATTTACATTTCGCTGCTGGTGTTCAGCACCAACAAGGCGGACGCACTGGCCTATAAGTACCGTACACTGTTCGAACAGAGCGACCGGCTGGTAAAGATTTCAGCGGCGGTCTTCGACAAGGACGGTAATGCGCTGAAAGAGACGGGGCTTGTCATAAAGCCTGAAGGTTCCGGTCTGTATGCGCAGGACAATACAGGAAAGATTGCCCTTATCGGGGTGAGCGTGGAGGAAGAGGACGAGTACGGAAATACCGTGAGCAAAATCAAGCTGACAGCCGACCATATACAGCTGGAGGGACTGGTAACGGCTAACGGCAACTTCAAGATACTGGAAGACGGCAGCATTGAAACGACCAACGGTAAGTTTACCGGAGAGATAGACAGCAGCAAAGGGAAAATCGGCGGCTTTGAGATAGGGAACGGCCGTATCGGTTCTGTGGCCGACTCTCACGGGAGCGGTGGCGGTCTTGCCATTTATGATGATTTTTTCCGTGTCGGCGGCAGCAAAGGATATGTGATGTTCGGTGATGATGTGATACCGTCTTCTGCAGGAGGAGCTTTTACCGCTGTCGGTCGTATCGTGAACTCAGCCCCCAATATATACGGGAATTACGGCTTCGACCAAGCGAACTATGGATTGTTTATAGATGTTACCGGCGGTACGAAGAACTACGGTATCAGCAGCAATGCGGCATTACTTGCCCCGGCGTTTATCAATACGAAAGCCAAGCTGCTTACCTTCGGAAGTGGAAACTACACGGTGGATTTCTCACAACACAATATCATTTTGATGTATTACAATGAACCCAACTACAGTAAGGTAGAGGTTACGCTGCCGTCGGAAAGTTCTGTGGCATACAAGTTCGGCATGAGTTACTTGCCTACCGATTTTGCAGCCATTGTCACGTTCAGGGTCAGACCCGGTTCAAAGAATATCATACTAAAAGGTATCTATAACCACAATGAAGATTTGCAAAACTACGAGATGGCATCCGGGGACTCCGTAACGGTACTTATTACAAAAGCGGACGGATTCCGTTACCAGATATTGAATCATTCATCCTAAAAAACAGATATATATGAAAAAGTTAGATTTCAGGAATTTCAGCGTTCCCACCGGAATAACCCGTCAGACGAGGGAGGTTTTCGATGCACGTGAGCAGATAGCCGATTTGCTGTATACGCGTGTCAGTGGCATCAAGGCCCATCGGCTTGCGTTCAAGATTTTCGAGAGTACCGGCGAGACCGAGTTCAGCGATGAGGAAACCGGGATGATACACATGGCGGTGGAACGCTATTGTCTTCCCAATGTGATAGATGCCCTGAACGAAATCCTGGGCGGGTCAGAAACCGATAAAAACGAATGAGTATGGCAGAAATGACACAAGAAGAACTGGTTCAGGAAGTGCTGGACCGTGTACTCCAGAGTTCTACCGGCGTGGAGGACTTGGAGACCGTCACCTCGCTGAGCGGTGTGAAATCACTGCCCGGGGAGAAGGACGGCAAGATGGTGAACGTCCCCCTGGAACTGATAGGGAAGCCTGCGAGCGATGCCGCCGCCCGTGCCGAGGCTGCCGCCAAGAAAGCGGAAGGAGCCGTAGCCGGACTGGAGGAAAAGACCCAGGCCGCCACGGAAGCGGCCACCAAGGCCAACGAAGCGGCAGCCAAGGCAGAAAACGCCGCTGCCAAGGTGGAACAGACTACGGCAGCAGCCATCGGCGGGGCTACCGCACGCTTTTCCTCATGGATGGAAACAGGCAACGTTTTACCTGACAAGAGTACCAAACCGGGCGGCAGCGTAGTGTATGTAGCGGATGCCGGGAAGTTCGCCTACCACATGGACTCCACCCTGTACGGGGACTGGGATGTGGCGGGTGTGCCTCCTGCCGGCATATTCATGAATGCGGACCGGACAGCCATCCTGCCGGACAAGCTCTACCTGCTGGGTGATGCCGTATATACCGGAACAGGCGGCAGCCTGAGACTGCTGGCCTACCGGCATGAGGTGATGAGCGGGGAAGCTTACGAGGCGCTGCAGGACAAGGATGCGAATACGCTGTATCTGATTTATGAGGAGGATTGACGATGATAACCATAGGCGGTAAGGAAATAACGGCTGCGTATGTGGGGAAACGTGCCCTGTCGGCTGTCTATGCCGGGGCAAGACTGGTGTGGTCTGCGATAAGCAGCTGTTTCGGACTTGGATACTGGAAAGGCGACGAGCCGTGGAACGGATCGGACGCATGGAACGGTAGCAGTAAAACTGATAAATGAATGATTATTATAAAAGGACAGTATTATGGCAAAAAGGAAAATAAGCGGAATCATCAACGCGACCGAGCATCCGATGAATCTTGAAACACCATGGAATCAGAAACAGCCGGACGGCACCTATCATGCCTATGCAGGCGATGACATCGAAGCGTTCCTGAAGAAGGAACTGTCAAACCGTACCCCTACCGAGGAACTGGTGAGCGGCGAGACGAAACCTCCTACATCCGGAACGGTGTTCGATGCGATGGTGGGTACGGTGACGGACGTGGATGTGCAGGACAGCGAGGACGGCACCCAGTACGTGATGACCGTCAAGCAGAAGGACAACCAGGGCGGCGAGAGCTCGAAGGAAGTGCGCTTTTCCAAGTACACGGACGATGACAAGGTGGTGGTGAACATCGACCTGACGGACAGCGGCGGTGCGGGACTTCCCGCCTCGCAGTATCTGGCACTGGGCAGCGGCTTTGTGGTGAAATACTCCGTAGGTGTGGGCACTGCCGGTGGCGGTACGGTGGACGGCTACAGCGACCTGAAAGCCCGCGTGATCGTGAAACGCGGTTCGACCGTCATCAGTGAGTTCCGGGATGCGGAGTTTGTGGGCGTTACAGCCGGACAGAGCTATACCTTTGACGCTTCGCCCTACCTGAAGGATGCCACTGCCTATACCGTACAGGTGGAAGCGCAGGCAACTTACCAGGACGGCACGCTGATGAAGACGGCCACGGCCAAGGTGACCATGGTGGCCATGGAGCTGGAGACCACCTACTCGGCGGGCAACGGGCTGGCCGACGGGGGATATAAAAATGACGTGAACATCCCCTTTACTGCCAAGGGCACGAGCGGTGAGAAGAACATCTACTACCGCGTGAACGGCGGACAGGCCTTTACCCTCGGTCTTTCGGCCGGCAGCGGTGTGCAGCAGAAGAACGTGACCATCCCCCTGACACAGATGCAGGAGGGTACGAACGTGGTGGAAGCCTACGCGCAGCATGAGAACTCCGGTGTGGTGAGCCGGGTGCATTACATTACGCTGCTGAAGGCAGGCGGAGGTGTGACAGCGTATGCCGGCCTGATGTTCAGCCACCGGGCAGCGGGGTTCCAGCGTGACTGGAAACACCCGGTGCTGGAGGCAGAGCAGTTCACGGCATGGAACTTCACGTATGCCGGCTATGACCGCGATGCGTACACGGCCCGTGTGAAAGTGACCGACCGGGGCAGCGTGGTGAAGGAAGACCTGCTGCAACGCGGTGAGACCGGCAGCTACGGACGGACGAACGTGAACGTGGAACCGTTGGACTACCGTGTGTCATGCGGCGATGCCGTGCTTGAGGTGCAGGTGAACACCACATCGCACCCGGACATTGAAGCCACGCTGGCACCGGATGCCGTGTGTACGTTTGACGCCTTCGGGCGAAGCAACACGGAAAACAACCCGGCAAGCTGGGTGAGCGGTGACAAGCGTATGGAGTTCCGGGACGTGCTGTGGAGCGTGAACGAATATGGTGCCGGTAGCGGCTGGCACAAGGACCGCCTGCTGCTGGCCGGTGGTGCAGGTATGACCCTGACCGCTGACGGCGGTTACCGCCCCTTCAACGAGGCGGACAAGCCCGAGGGATTTGCCATCCGTGACGTGGGCATGACGCTGGAGATAGAATACAGCACGGCCAACGTGACGGATACGGATGCCGAGCTGATCACCTGCCTGGGGCAGCTGGACAACGGCAACCGGTACGGGCTGATTGTGACTCCGGAAGAGGCCAAGTTCCTGACCGGTGTGGTGACCGAGGCGATGGATGCCGGACAGATGCTGCGCTATGAAGACTCGGTGGGTACCAAGTTCCAGCCGGGTACGAATATCCGCATTACCTACGTGTTCTATCCGAACGTGCAGACCAACGAACAGCGCACGCTGATCGGTTTCTATGTGAACGGTGAAGAGTCGGCTGCTTCCAAGTGGCTCGACAAGGTGAATTTTGACATTCAGAGCCAGTTGGAATTTAAGTCGGCGGGTGCCGACCTGAACGTGAAGAGCGTGCGTATCTATAACAAGGCGCTGACCTCGGACGAGGTGCTGAACAACTACATCGTGGACCGCAACCACCTGGAGGATGCCGACGGGGAACCGGGCGTGCGCTCACTGGATGAGGACAACCGCGTGCTGAATGAAGGAGATACGGTGAGCATGGAGAAGCTGATGGGGCTGATGAAGAAGCGCCGGAACTCGATCCTGGTACTGATAGGCACGGGCAGCGTGGGCAGTGAGGTTCCGAGCGACAGCGACACGCTGAACGTGGTGGATGCACTGGCCCAGCTGAACGACAAGAAGGCCAACAAACTGGTAAGGGAGGTCCGTTTCTATAACGGAGAGGACAGGACGCTTGACTTTATCCTTACCAACGTATATGTCCGTATTCAGGGTACTTCTTCCGTGAACTATGCCAGAAAGAACTTCCGTTTCTACTTCCAGAAGACGGCAAGCGGCTGGACGGTTACATTGAGCTACGGGGAGATTGACGGAAACGGCAGGCAGAAGAATCCGGTGGTAACTACCGGCAAAAAAAATCTCTTCAAGTTACGCAGGAACTCGGTAGGCGCGAAGCTGGCATGTTCCAAATGCGACTTCTCGGACTCGTCCATGACCACCAATACCGGAGGTGCGAAGCTTATCAATGACGGACTGAAAGAGATGGGGCTGCTTACGCCTGCCCAGCGTTACGCCAAAGACCATGGGCTGAAGGACGATTACCGTTCGGCCATCGACGGCCTGCCGTGCGACCTGTTCGTAGCGAAGAGTGCCGACGAAGACCTGACCTATTACGGCCAGTACAACATGAACAACGAGAAGAGCGACAGCTACCCCATCTTCGGGCAGGATGAGACCATCGGCGGCGAGAAATGGGGCGAGGGCGACACGCTGAACTACCTGGAAGCCGACGAGGAAGGACACAAGCAGTACCTGCCCGTCTGCTTCGAGACGCTGAACAACTCCAATCCGCTGTGCCTGTTCCACTGGTTGCCGAGTACCGAACCGGAGCATAAGGATTTCATGGACTACAACTTTGACGGAGGACTGGAATTTAATCATCCGAAAGATACCTTCTGGTCGGACGGAGGCGGTGACGCGGAGGAAGAACCGAACCTGAAAGACCACCTCGGTACCGGTGACAAGTACGACAAGATGTACAAGGCCACCGACCGCATGATGAGTTTCGTCTACCGGTGCGTAAAGGAAACGCCTGCGGGCAGGAACATGGTTTACAGCACGGAATCCCATTCGTTCGAGGGGGTGGACTATGAGGACGACGGCGACAAGTTCCCTACCGCCAAGTGGCAGAGCGATACGTTCAGGAAAGAGGCATCGAAGTATTTCGACCTTCCCCACCTGATTGCCTACTATCTGTACGTGCAGTTCAACCTCGGCGTGGACCAGCTTGCGAAGAACATGCTTATCCGCACATGGGACGGTGTGAAATGGTTGATTGACTATTATGACGGCGACTGCCAGCTCGGTTCTGACAACAAGTCGTTCCTGACCGGGAAGTATGACGACAACCGCCAGACGAAGCGCGACGGGGCTTATGTGATGCAGGGTCATAACTCGTGGCTGTGGAACCTCATCGTGGCCAATTGCTGGGACATGATTGTGGAGATTATGGTGAGCGGATGGAACGGGGGCGCAAGCTTCATGAGTGCCTTCAGTATCCAGAAAGCCATTGACCATTTCGATACCGAACAGATGAAGAAGTGGTGCTCGCGCCTCTATAACAAGTCCGGCATCTTCAAATACATCTATCCGTTCCTGAACGAAATGCCGGTGGGTGCGGACGGAGCCAAACAGACCTATCCGCAAATCTACGGTCTGAAGGGTTCGTTGAAAGCACACCGAAACTACTTCATCCAACGCCGGTATGACCTGAAGCAGGTGGAGTACGGCTATGTATCCACGCTGGGTGCCCAGTTCTACCAGAGTACGGCATCGCTGGACAAGGCCTACACGCTGAAACCGATGCAGTACCGTCTGACCATTCCGTACCGTGTGCAGCTTTCCACCAGCAACGGCGTGCAGGCCGACAGCGGCGTGGTGGATGCGGACGTGCTCCACTCGTTGCAGCTGACCCGTGCCTTCGGTGAAAATGACCCGTTGAAGATCATCGGTGCGGCGAAAGTCAAGGAACTGGTTTGGCATGAGGATGCGTTCGCAATCGGCTTCAACTTCGGTCTGCTGACCTCACTGGTAAAACTCGACATGAGCGTGGAGAAAGCCAGCGGTTACCGGAATGGCTCGTTCATGGCTTCGACGAACGGCATGCTGCTTCTGGAAGAAGTGAACATACGGAACAACCGGCTGGCCCGGAACGGGGACAACGGCAATGTGGCTACTTTGGACTTGAGCTGGCAGGGCCGCCTGAAGAAACTGGACGTGAGGGGTACGGGGCTGACCCGTGTGAAACTGGCCACCGGTGCGCCCGTTGTGCAGTTATGCCTGCCGGACACGATTGAGGAACTGTTCCTGGAATATCTGACCAAGCTGTCCGACAGTGGCCTGATACTGGAAGGCATCAATAATGTGCGGGGCTACCGCTACACCAACTGCCCCGGCATCGACGGGTTCGCTATGCTGGAACGCCTTCACCAGGCCAGACTGAACGGCAGCGGCAAGCTGGAACGCTTCGTGCTGGAGATAGACCGGGAAGACGACGGAACCCTGCTGAAGAAGTATTACGACTACGGAACGTATACGCAGACGGGTGCCGTGGATGACCGGCATTCGGGACTGAGGGGCAAGCTGACCCTGACGAAGTATCTGGCTGATGAGGAACTGGAGAAGTATGCCGCCCGTTATCCGGAACTGACCATCAAGCAGCCGCCCTATACGATGATTGAGTTTGACGACAGTGTGGCCGACGATGCCAATGTTTCGAACCTGGACAACAAGACGGGGTACAAATTCGGCAATACGTACAAAATGAGCGGGCATGTGAATGCCATCCTGTCCAAGCGCCACCGCGTATTGGCCAAGGTGACCAGGATGCCCACGAGCCGGAAGGTGGAGATAGCCGGGCAGCAGGTGGAAGTGAACAACCCGGACGGGGAGATGACCTATTTCCCCCTGCATGACGAAAGCTCGAACTTCTATGCCGATGCGGAGGATATGAACGATTGCACGGTGGCGAAGCTGGACGGCAGCGAGGGAGACTGGATGATGTATGAGCCGTTTTACTGGAGCAAAGGCATCAACGATTATTTGAACAACAAGAAGTACGCCTGCTACAGCAGTTATCCGGAGGACGAAATGCCCCCGGTGCCTGAGGCGACGGTACTGACACTGGATGCCATCAAGGAGACACAGGGCGGCTGGCTGGGTGAACGCAAGATCATGAGCGGCAAGCCCACGCTGATGGAATCCTATACGACGGACAAGGCTTATTCCGTGTGCAAAGTGGACGTGTCGGGTTACAGACGTGTCCGCTTCCCGAGCGTTCCAGGAACAGGGCTTATCGGCAGTGTGTTTGCTGATGCGGAGGGAAACATCCTGAAGAGTATTGTGGTGCCGACCATCGGCTTGAAATTTGAAGCCGGCATGTATCTGATAGCAGACGTTCCGGAACGTGCTACAGCCCTGCATTTCTCCATTCTGAACACGGCAGAGTTTGACTGCGTGGT
>NZ_QTMC01000030.1:0-14135 GCF_003602965.1 Bacteroides sp. AF25-5LB | reverse complement strand
TGAGAAAGTCTGGGCTTTGCGCATAAAAAAAGGCTGTGTCAGCATTTTGACACAACCTCCTTTTTTATATAGGAGAGTCTTTTATTTCAATTGACTGTCGATGAAGTTCAACATCGTTTTTGCATTATCCATCATCTTCTTTTGAGCTGGTTTGTCTGCAGAGAGCAATGGAATAAGTTTATCCAAATATTCTTTGGCTTCCTTGAATTCAACTTTTGCTTTTTCTACATCTGTTTTCATGGTATTGGCACCCTTACTATAATACAAAGAACCCAGACTGTTAAGTGCATTTACATTATCTGCTTGGATAGCTATGGCTTGTTTAAATGCTTCTTCGGCTGCATCCATCTTTTTGGCTTTCTGCGCCATGATACCTTGATTTACGTAATAAGTGGCATACAATTTAGTCAATGTCTTATTACCGGGATTTGCTTCCAGCCCTTCCTTTAAAGTGGCAACATACTCATCATTTTTCTTCAAATCTTTCAAAGCACCGGCTTTACCTATATAAGCATTTGCCAGGTTATACTTTTTCTGTACAGCAATATCAAAATACTTCAAAGCTTCGGCAGGTTTCTTTATCTTATCGGCACAAACGCCACAGTTATATGCAATTACGGAATCTTGGTTGTTTGTTTGTGTCAGATAAGTACTAAATTTTGTGTAAGCTTCCTGGTAATTTTTAGCTTCAAGAGCAGCCTTACCATCGTTGACCAACTGGGCAGGGTCAGCATTCTGCGCAAAGAAATTCGTAGCTGCACAACATAGTGCAATAGATAAGATTAATTTTTTCATATGCTTTAATTCATTTAAAAGTTGATTCCCAAAGTTAGTTTACAATGGTATAGAAGCAAAACCTTTTTACTTTTTTTGAGGTTTTTAGCATAGTCGTAACAAGTGTTATTTTACGTAAAAGCAAATATCCGGATATGTGTGTTGGGCTTTGTCACATATGTTACACTTATACTTAGAATATCATATTATCTTTGCCACAAAAAAAGATTATGGAACAATTACATGCACATGAAGTCCTTCACATGATGGAAGGTAATAGTTATACTGAGTTATCATTGAGAGAAGCCATTATCCAAAAATTCGGCGAGCAGCAGCGTTTTTTCACCTGCTCTGCCGACAATATGGATGTAGATACCCTGATAGAATTTCTTAAAAGAAAAGGAAAATTTATACCCGCCAATGGTGGATTTACAGTGGACATGACTAAAGTTTGCAATCACTGATGAGGAATATTAATTCCTTCTTCTGTTAAATTGAATATTATTTATGTTAATAGTTAACGGAAATAATATTCTACTAAACCATGTTATAATATCCGCTGATTACCCGCTAAAATTTGGATATCTCCTGCAAGTACGTATCTTTGTACTGTGTTTTTCATAGTATTAGATTTAAGGTAATAAAAAAGATTGGCTGTCTGGGATAGATAGCCTTTTTTTATGTCTAAATGTCATCTTTCCTCTTTTTAGTTATAGTTTTATTCTATCTTTGTAGGTCAGATAATCCACGCAGCATTAATAGAATAAACTGAATATGGGAAAACGCTTTATTTTTATCTTGATGGCATGCTCATTATTGAGTATAGCTACTGCTGTGCATGCACAGCATATTGACAAGCAAACATATACTTTTGCCATCAAAAAGGCTGATACTCTGAAACTGGACAAGTATGTAATGATTGATCAAATACAAGGGACACAATCAAAGCCCGTCATTCTTTTTGCATTTGGGGGAGGTTTCAAAGGCGGGAGAAGAGATAATCCCGATTACATTTCTTATTTTCATTTTTTGGCACGAGCCGGCTATGTGGTAGTATCAACAGATTACCGTACCCAATTAAAGGATATAGATAAATCGGAGTATTCGGACTTGCAAGGATTCTCTTCTGCCCTGCAACAAGCAATCACTTGTGCTGTAGAAGATTTTGGTGATGCTACAAATTATATAATTGAGCATAGTGTAGAATGGCAAATAAATCCTGCACAAATTATAGCTTGCGGTTCAAGTGCAGGTGCGATAACTGCCCTTCAAGCAGAGTATGAGATTTGCAATCAAACGGCTTTTGCGGACAGATTACCTGCCAATTTCAATTATGCAGGGGTCATTTCCTTTTCTGGAGCAATCTGTGCCAATGGTATTCCAAAATGGATAATGTCCCCTTGTCCTCTTATGTTGTTCCATGGTGATGCCGACAGCACGGTTCCTTTTACTAAGGCAGTAGTAGAGGAAATGGGGCTATGGGGCTCAAACTTTATCTGTATGCAACTGAAAGAAAAAGAGACAGCATACTATTTCTATATAGCGGAAGGTATAGGACATTCCCTATCCTATTCTCCTATGAAGGATAATCGTCATGACATCCTGAGCTTCCTAAATCGGTTGGTACTTGGTAAAGAAAAACGTTGCATTACGACTGTAGAGAAGAATCCGGAAATATCTAGATATAAGAGTGATTTTACAATAGAGGATTATATCCGTGAAAATATGCGTTAATTCCTATCTTTATATCCTTTCCAGAGTTTTTGTTTCTCCACCAATCAATTATCTTTGCACATTATTATTCTATAAAAACAAATCTTTAATTCTATAAATTATGTTGGTACGTATTATCAGTATGGTCATAGCCGGAGTTATTATAGTATATCTAGTCCGTTGGATTGATAATTTTTTCTCCAGGTATCGCAAATAAATCTTGCCTGCAATGTAAACCAAATACTCCAATTTGTTTCCCATTACAACCTATGCTGACAAAATGCGGACATTTTCTAATTCTAAAACAAGAAAACCGCAAAAGCTTTTTATTAGCCATTTGCGGTTTTTTCCTTGTGATTCCGTTGCGATTCGGAATATAAAATACTATAAAACCAATACATATAACATTATATTAAAAATCAGAGTAATATAAAAATATTATATTGCATGCCATTGCATTATGTTGTGCAATATTTGAACTGAGTTGTGCAATTTATGTATATTTGCACAACCGATATAACAGAGAATATATGACTACAGTAAAAGCATTTATAAGAACTGGGAAGAAAGATAAAGAGGTAAATGTCAGATTTCGATTATCTGATGGACGCAATGTACAGTTATTCCACAAATCAGATATTATGGTCTCTCCTACTCTTTGGGATGCCAAGACTGAAAAATATAAGGCTAAAAGTATTATAAAGTTAGACATAAGAACATCATTTAACACATCTATTGAAGAACGGAAGAATCTAATTTTATCCATTTATGGGAGCAACAAAGAATTAACCAGTGAAAAACTGGAAATCTTAATAGACCAGCACTTACATCCTGAAAAATATAACATCAGCAGTGAAGAGGAATCCATGTGTAGTATGTTCCAACGCTATGTTGACGGATGGCTAAATGCAGGTGTAATAGGTCCCGGCAGAAAGAAACATTACGATGTAGTGATAAGGGAACTGACTCGATTCCTCATTATCAATGGCATTGACGGGTTGCCGGTCAATGAATTCAATAAGGAACATATTCTAAATTTTCGTGATTTTCTACGCAAAGAATACACTCTGGTTGAAAAATTTCCAGAACTGTACGCAGAAATGAATAAGCGGAATATACCATCAAAGGAAAGAAGCCAGAATACAATTGCTGAGAAACTATTATTATTACAAGCATTTATGGTGGAGCTTGAAAGTAATGATGTTATTCCCGTATCTCCTTTCCGCAAGATAGGAAAAGAAAAAGAGTCCATTATGAAGCAACAATATGACGAGCCTTTCTTTCTCACCAAAACAGAATTCAATGAAGTTGTCCACAAAGAATGTCCCGAAACATTGCAGCGAGTAAAAGATGTATTCGTTGTTCAATGTTGTTTCGGTTGCCGTATAGGTGATTTCAGACGATTCACTTTTGATAATATCAGCATTGAAGAAGGAATACCTTACATTCATTATTTACCTCAGAAAACACACAAGGATGGACTTATACGCACTGAGATAAAAACTCCCATCATTCGTATTGCTTATGATATTATTATGAAGTATAAAGGTAGGCTACCAAGCAATGCTTTGTTACCCTATTATCCTGATGGCAATGGTGAAACCGGGTACAATTATCAAATAAAAAAACTACTTGAATACTGTGAGATTAGCCGGAAAGTGGCAATGTTTAGTGCGGCATTGGAAACAAATGAGTACAAATCCATATATGAGATTGCAAGCAGTAAACTTGCCCGTAAAACTCATGTAGATTTAATGAATAAAGTTCAGATAGATAAATACGCAGCAGGACTTCATGCAAAAGGCAGTGGAGCCGTAGACAGATATACTGGATTAGGTATAAAAGAACGTTTTATTTTAATGTGTGCGGCTTTTGGCTGTAACCAGTATGAAGTTGACAATGATTTATCTGTAATGGAATAGGCTCACTTAGTATCTCATATTGATACTCTGTTATTTGACACCATCCCCGTAGTTGAGCAGCTACGGGGATTTTTTACTGAAAAAGAAGCGATTCATTCAACTGTCCTTTCCACAATCTCCATCACTACATGGCTTGACTCCAACCAGAGCCAATACCACAGCCAAAGCATAATCCCACCCAACCAAACAAAAGCCACATCAATATAGTACAAATTTAATATCCTGCTAACCAATACACATAAGAGTTCTCCGCAAAGCACATAGGCAGCAACCATAGTAACAAACTGGTCATTGGCAACAGTTATCAAAACCAGAATGCCTATAACGGGAAGAAGGGAAATACAATCAATTAGAAGTTGTTGTTTGTCATTCATAATACAATAGGGATTAGAATACAAATATAAACATTATTTTGTATAAAACAACCCTCTATAATAGGAATTTCTGACAAAAAAGAAACGAACTATTATTACAATATAAACAAAAAGAGCGACTATTCAGCCGCCCCTTTCGCATTAACGAGATAGACATAAAAGCATCTCGAATCATCTCTGTAGATGGATGCCGAACCACTACAGAGTTTCCATTCATTCTACAGTTTCTCCTTTTTCATTCAGAAGTACCGTTACTTCTTCAGTGGATTGATTTTCCTTGGTGATGGTCAACACAACCTTATAAATCTTACCGGTTTCTTTCTCGGAAATGAAAGCCTCCTTTATTACAGCCCCCTCATAGTCCTTAGCCAAGACATTCATAACTGCCTGAGGCAAGTCTTTTACTTCCACTTTTGTGAACTCATCCTGAGGATTTTGCTGAGTTTGCTCTACAGACTGTGTTCCAGAAACCACGTAAGCAAATGCTACTGAACTGCCTAATCCCATAACCATTGCTAATGCTACCAATACTTTTTTCATAATCGTAAGTTTTAAGTAAATAAATATAGTTTTTGTATTAACTATAGGACAAACGATATGCCATGATGTACATCAGTACATAATACATTATACATCAGCATATTATAAAAACAAGAAGGAATAATTATGTGTGGAAATATGTGGAACTGAGTACCACACATGGGGAATAATTACACAATATGGATTACTTAATTCCTGGGAAATGGAACAAGGCAGCTTATTCAGCTGCCTTGTTTAAAGTTGCTCAAAAAAAATATTAATCTTTTGATAAAATTCTTTAGTGGACATTTGTTGCTTTCAAATTAATTATCCACCTTTGTATAAATTTAATCTTATATTAATTATGGGGAAAGATAGTCTTTTATCATACAATCGTTTCAGAGAAAGCTCTGCTTGGATAATTCTTATCTTAGGAATGCTTCTTTATTATATATCTTATTTCCACATTGAGCAACCAAGTGTATGGAAAGAAATCCTGATAAAAATAGGAGATGTTTTAGTTATTGGTGTAATTCTTGGTTATTTATCAAATGCTGCCCAGTTTTTAGGAATCTTCAAGCAAGATTTACAAGACATAGTCTATGGCAAGGAATTTTTGGCAAAACGGAATGACATAGATTCCCTTTGGGAGACAGTTACTAAAATTCTTTTTAAATCAAAATTTCCAGCTATAAATAAAGATTTATTATCTTTGATACAAAAAACTTATTTGCCAGTTGACAATATAACATATTACAATGATTACAACTCATCAATAAAGATAGAGTGGGCAGATAAAAATAGAAAAATAATTGTTGTTAGAAATCATATTACATTTGAGCTAATTGCTGAGACGACTAAAAGATTTGAATTTCCTTTAAGAAGTTGGATTGATGTTGAAGGATTAGAAGAAGGAGATTACTATGTGAACGTTTCTAATTATTTAGTAAACGGTAATCCAGCCCAAATAGTGAGTACTAAAGATGAGATTAAAAATGGATGCAGTGAATTTGAACTAGTTATAGCATTAGAAGGCGAAACAAAATATGAGATATCGAAACTAATAGAAAAAAAATACTCTATAGAAAAAGATTTTACAATTTGTTTTAGAGCTTTGTTTATAATTAGCAAATTCACATTAAACTTTACATGCCCAGACGACATTAATAGTAAGTTTTATAGTAGAGGAACTGTTAATGAATTTAAGCCATTTGGCGAAAATAAATCTAATTCTTTTACAAGAAAACACAAAGGTTTGATTTTACCTAATCAAGGATATGTTATTGCGCTAAAAGAAATATAAAATTGCGTGTAAAGTATTGTTTTATTCATTAAAACATATATCTTTGCACACAGAAACCTAATAGAAAAGAGAATGAAAGTAATTAGAATTATTGAAGACGACACTCAAGGATAGTGCCCTTCGATATTTTTGTGTATTTTATGCAATTTTTGTTAGTGTCATAAGTATACTAAGTAAGTTTATAACCCAATATTAGCAGAGTAACGCTCTGCTTCTTTTATTTATAAAGATAATTAAGAGAAAAAGCAATAATAAGGCAGCTTATTGGGCTGCCTTTTAATTAATATCCTCTTAACCGATACCCGGTCAATCGCCAAGTTATAGAGTGCTGTTTAATGTTGCAGATATTGGCGTGGACGTACTATCTCAATGCGTATGCTCTTTTATAAAACATTTTATTCTTCCCGATTGTCTCAACTAAGTCTATCGCATAAATGACCTTTTTTAGTTCCGTCTCGTTCTTTACGACTTTAATAGCCTTCGCAAAGTCAGCATAAGTGAATCGTAAACAATGACAATAAAAAGAACCGTCTATAATAAAAGGTACGTCAGAATCAGTTCTTTCACCAGATTTATAAGCATCATGCATTAGCTTGACAATACTCCGTTCAAAATCCCATTGATATGAATGCGCTCTTTTATCAGTATCAATAACTCCTTGCTCACGTAAATAAGCGAAAACATCACTTACAGAAATGTACTTCACTCCATCGCTTTCGATATACCCGATTTTCTTTATCATAATTCCTAATTTTAAATGTTACGCAAACATACTCATTCTCTATTTCTATTAGGAATCTAGTTGGCGTAAATAAGTTAATTTAAACTATAAATACATATTTTGCACACTGTCACGTGCTACATTAAGAAGCCCCGACGGAAGCCGGGGCAAATTCACTAATAATCGGTTGATAATAAATTCCATCCGCCATAATGCTTCACGAAAGTCACTGTAACTTTTCCACCAATATTATCATTAATTGTTGTTGACCAATAATTGCCAATAACTTGATTTTGTTTGGGAAGTCTTTCTGTTGCTTCACCAATGATTTGAGATAAATACTTTCTCATAATTATTTTATTTTTTAAAATTTCACATTGGTGTTTTGACAAAAAAATATCGCAACACCATTAATAATCTCGGTGTTACGACTTAAAAGTTCTACTGTAACGATTGCAAAGATATTAAGTTTTTCTTAATAACCAAACTTTTAGAAATATAAATTTGCTTACCACATAAATATATTATAATTCACCCCAGCCCCAACATACCATCCACCCGGATAGCCATATCCAGCCTGCAAGCCAAATCCCCACCGCTTTTTCTTCGGTTTGACAATCACCGGATGGTATATATCATTCGTCACCGTCTGATACACCGTCTTCGGATACACCACCATACTATCCAGCCTTGGGTCAACATACCCGCTCACCACTGCCCGGTAGCTGCTATCGGCATACACCACCTCCTTGCGATGTAGCAGCGTGTCCCTTATATATATGGTGTCATCAGCGACCCAACGCCAGAACACAGCCATCGGAGCGGAGATAAGCTGTGTGTCAACCTTGACAACCGTCTTTATCTTAGTCTCGATGCGCACCTCTGCCGGAGGCTGCTGCCCGTGCGGACGGAACCAAGCCGCCACACAAGCTATAAGCAGCAGTACAATTAATATCCACGGTAACTTTTTCATTCCTCGAACCTTAAATCATTTATACGGTTCATCCAGCCTCTCTTAAATTTATTGTTCGCCGGACGTTTTTTGCATATATCCTCGATGAAATCGAACCGTGCAATCTTAATCATGTCGAACAACTCACGCGGGTTCCTGGCATTCACCGCAGCAAGTGTCTTAGGTCCAACAATGCCATCTACAGAAACACCAAGCAAGCGTTGAGGTATCTTTATTCCGTGTGCACCGGATGCCCACACCCAATCGACAAGGATATTAGCAACTGATTGCGATTTAATATCGTCAGCTTTCCATCTGTCCCAATAATGCGGCTTGAGCACCCGGTTAACGACATCCTCACGGGTAAGCAAACGCAGGTCATCCACGTCTATATCACCGTCACCGTCCTTGTCATAGCCGCATGATTTCCACGTGCCGATAGTCACACCCATATTCGTAGCCCCTCCCAAATCGTCAGGGTCATTTACAAAACCGCCTTCCCACTTTAGGATAAACGGCGCTAATTTATACACATTCGCCATTCTTATTTTCCTCCTTGATTTTTGGTTTTACATAAAAATACAATATATTTGCAAACGCCTTTGTTTAAACTTTAAGTTGTGTAGTATTAAGGGAAAGGGAGCCGTTGTGAAACACCTTCCTTTTTCATAATTTGACCTCCCTGAACTCCGGAAGGATGTACTGGATATTCACCGCCGCCTCATGCAATACTTTGTGAAGTTCGTCCTCACCCATCCCGGTATCATCAGTAAACTCACAAAAGATATTGCCAACCCAATCCTGGGAGGAATTGAGCCTCTTGATGGCAACACTGCGGCATCCGTTCGTCGAGAGTAATGATTTGACAACCCTATCCTTGACCTGGCTGTCAATATCCGAATAGAACATGAAAAGATTCTCCGCAAGGCTTTTCGCAAATACCGCCACCTCACTCATGGGAAGCGACTGGATATTCTCACGCATACCGGCAATGCCCTTACGCTTCACCTCGAACTGTATACTAAGGAACGCCACATGTCCCAAAGGATGAGGTTGGACGATATACACCCGGTCCGCTTTCGTTTCATAAAGAACCCTCCAAAGCTCACCGAACACCCTGGCCGAGTTCTCACTCCTACGGTAACTTTTCCTTTCCTCTTCTTTCTTGAAGTACTCCACTTTTAAATCCGTCATCTTGTTCTTAGTGTACTGGTTGTAGGCGAAATAGGCAGCCGCCAAAGTTCCGAGGGCGCTGACCATGTTTGCAATGTCTATTTCCATTTGTTTTTTTTAATATTAAAGGTTATATTTGCAACGTTTCATAAACAAATTTTATATAGCAGATTGTAATACGTCTTGCCTGCGACTGGTCGGACGTATTTTTCTTGTATCCTGCATATCTCGATAAAAATGAGTATCTTTGTTTCTCATAAACAATTTTTTAATTCGACTGTGTCCTGGTTTGTTCGTGAGAGCAAACCGGATGCGAAGCTTTATAAATCTGCGCAGGGAGTAAACTTCATACCGCAACATCATACTTCTCTCTAATTCCCTGCAAAAATTCCGTTCTACCGTGAGGTAGGACGGTTTTTTATATGAATGCCCCGTGTACGAAAAAAGCAAGGCATCATCAAATACACCAACATTCTACAATCACTGCCCCCAACCATTTATTTCATCCTTGTTTATATAAACATTAAAAACTATATTTGTACCGTTTTTTGAAAACTTATCTAATTTATAAAGTCCAATTACACCCTGCTTGTGACGAGTAGGGTGTAATATTTAGTAACCAACCATACAAACGTCCGACATTGTACAAATGTACATCAGACGAAATCAAACAAGTTGTTGAATTACAATTTTCCACTGACATCCCGTGACAGTAAAAGTAATTGCTTCCACAACCTTGAAAAAGGACATAAAAAAAGAGCTCGATGACAACATAAGTCGCCACTAAGCTCTTGGTATTTATATACATTTCTACAAGCAAATATAGGAATTTATATTTGAAATCCGATTACTTATTGCATCCTTTTTAAATGTTCATCCAATGTTTTAGGATTGCATTTCAATTTTCTACAAATGGCAGCTTTAGAATATCCGTATTCAAGCATAGTTTTAATCAATCCTTCTTTGCCCGTCAGCTTGTAATGCGAGTTATGCCCACCCTTATGCCGCCCTAATTTCTGTCCTTCGGCAACACGCCTGGCAAGACCTTCTTTGGTCCGTTGCGAAATCAAATCACGTTCAATCTGAGCTGACAGACCAAAAGCGAAGGCAAGAATCTGAGACTGTATATTGTTACCCAACTCATACTTCTCCTTTACAGTCAGAACAGTGATTTTTTTTTGCATGAGAGTGTTTAGAATGCTCATCACTTCCATCAGACGACGCCCAAGACGACTAATTTCAGAGCAAATAAGGGTATCACCCTTTTTAAGTTTTTTCAGCAAAGCGCCAAGCTTCCGTTCTTTTGCAGACTTGGTACCGGATATGGTTTCCGACACCCATTTGTCTATTTGCAGTTCTCTTATCTTACAAAATTTCTCTATCTCAAATTTCTGATTCTCAACCGTTTGTTTATCTGTACTGACTCTAATATACGCGTAAATCATTTTTCACGCAAAGATATAAAACTCAATTACAAGGTAGAAAATAGCACATCCTTATAAGATGCCTATCCAAAGTTATCGGATTACATTGCAGCCTTCTACAAATGGCGGCTTTGGAATATCCGTATTCAAACATCTTTTTTATTAGCCGTTCCTTTCCAGTCAATTTATAATGGGAATTCTGAACACCTGGTTTTCGCCCAAGCTTCATCCCCATGGCTACCCGCCTGGCAAGTCCGGCTTTGGTTCTCCTTGATATATCTTCCCGCTCTCTTTGAGCAAATAAGACCTTTAAAAACGTATCTTGCACAGAATCTGAATCATCTTTAATAAGCTTGTCATCACGGATTTCCACAATATTGGCTTTGGCAATCAGACAATGAGATATGATAGCTATAACCATATACGCACAACGTCCAAGCCTCGAGAGTTCCGTAACATATATGGTATCGCCCTGGTCTATCGTATTCAGTATCTTGCCTAATTTCCGCACATTGGGATGCCTGGCACCACTTACGCTTTCCTCAATCCATTTATCTATGATGAGTCCTTTTCTCTTGCAGTATTCAGTTATCTCATACCGTTGATTTTCTACGGTCTGTTTTTCACTGCTGACCCGTATGTAACCGTAATTCATAACTCTCGTTTTTTTATGAAAAGTAAGAATTTATCCGCAATTAATAAAGCATCAAACATGAAGTTTTTATAATCCAGAGGATTCGCCCCTTAAATGTAAGGAAGATATGGCAGAGAAGCAGGATATAGCAATGAACCAGTTTCCGGTAGTCACAAGTATGAAGTATGTGTATGGGGAAAAAACAGATAGTGGGCAAGCTAAGATGGAGCTTCCCTCATTAAGTGCATTACTGTCTATTAAGGGAATTGGAATCACATCTTTAAACGATTTGAATGAAGCATACAAGGTTTTAAATGAAGGTTTAAGTGTTGTTTATATAGGAAAGACAGAAAATTCACCGATAGAATATGGTGTTTGTATTCATGTGCAGCGTTCATCTAAAGGAGATACCAGTGGTAGCCAATTTATCTTTCAGATGGTAAGCGGAAGGCTCACGTATATCAGAGAAGGCTATAGCAATGGGGATGCCATCCTTTATACTAATTGGAGGCAAATATAAATTACCTATAATAAAGCAATTTATTCATTCTACTTTTTCTGCCTTATCTTCTGCCCCTTAAATGTACAGAAGTATGGCAGAGAAGCAGGATATTAGAGAAAATGCGATGGCTGGTGGCACTCCGGCACGACTGCGTGGGTTGGCGGCAAATGGTAATAGCATATCACCAACATTGGCAGAAGTAGTAAGTGCAATGCCGATAGCGACACATTCTTTCAAAGGAATAATGAGTGCAGATCAAGCATTTTATTTGAGAGAAACGACTATTATTGGTGGAGTAGCAGGAGGATTTTCTAATCGGTATAAACTAATTGGTATTCTGAATTATGATGCGTATGCCCCTTTTCGTGTAAATATTAGTATGGGAAGTTATGCGTCCACTGATAGATATTTAATCGATGCTACACTGACGTATTATAATAGCACCATGTATGTTTCAGGAGTTTGTCATAATAGGATTGGCTATGTAATTAAAGACAATAAGGCATACGTCTATTTAAAAGAGTATGCAGGCAATTCTTATATAGGTTATGTGATAGGGTCGGAAATACATGAGTTCACGAGTTATGAATCTGAACCCTCCAATATAGTGTATGTTCCATAATGGAAGAGGTTAGCGAAACCATTCCTGAAGGCTACTCTGTAAAAGAAGTTTCCTTCTGATAGTGGCTCAGCAAGCCATGTGAATTTTCATTCGTATCTTCTGCCCCTTAAATGTAAGATTATGGCAGAGAAGCAAGATATAGCGATGAACCAGTTCCAAGTGGTGACAGATGTAGAATACATCTATGGAGAAACAGCGAATGGCAGCCAGGGGAAGATTAAGAAGAGTGATTTATTCACAAGAGTTTTTGCATATAAAGGACTTCTGAGAGAAGATAAAGACCTTAATACTATTTCAGAAAATGGAATATATTATTCTGCTAATGCGTTGAATTCGCCAGAAAGAGTAACTGGGTTATTGTTGCATTACATAGAAACAGATATGGCTTCCCAAATTCTAATAAATTCACGAACTGGGGAGTTATATACTCGTTCACAAGTATATAATACGGGAAATTGGGACAAGTGGACCGAATGGAAGTCAATTTCACTTACCTAATCTGGCGACATAATTTGCTCCTTTGATTTCTTATCCAATCTTCTGCCCCTTAAATGTGAGAATATTATGGCAGATGATATTAGAGAGAATGCAATGAGTGGTGGAACTCCGGCACGGTTACGTGGGCTGGCAGCGGATGGGAACAGTATTAGTCCGACATTGGAAGAGGTTATGAATGCAATGGGTCTGTTTTACAAAAGGTTTACTGTTACTGCTGGAGGACAATATGAATTGCCTTTCAACAGTGGTCTAATTATAGTACAAGATTTATCTCAAAACTATGATAAATCTGTTGCTATTTTATGGGCTGACGGGAGAGGGAGCGTAATAGTACCAGCAAGTACTATTTCATTCTTTTCAGAGGTTGAAAATAAAATTTGTGTCATAAATACAGGAAATAACACGAAATATATTATCAAAAATAGTAGAGCAAATGATAGAGTTGTTATAGTCACATTCATAAAATAAGAATCAATTTGCTTTACCGAAATTAGATAGCGGATTGAGCTTTATGTTTCTCTGCCGTGTTCTTTGCCCCTTAAATGTACAGAAGTATGGCAGAACAAGATATTAAAGAAAATGAGATGACTTCAGTAAGTAGTGTGGACTATGTGCGAGGCTTGAAAGGTAAGGACAGCGTGCTTATCGCTCCCGGTGATTTGTTGAGTGCACTGTTTAAATATAGAGGTTCAATTAATGACGCTAATATTGCAACGAATACTGGTTATTATAGAATAAATAGCGGCATTCAGAACATGCCATATGATGGTTTTGGAATCTTGTTGGTGTTTAAAGCCCTCGATTACATATTACAGATATACAGTGGAGGTTCGAGAATTTTAGTGAGGAAAGCCAGTGGTGATAATGTTAGTTGGGGAGACTGGAGGTCAGTAACTCTTACCTAATCTGGAGGATTAATTGCACCCTTCTATTTCTTGCCGAATCCTTTGCCCCTTAAATGTAAGAGATATGGCAGGACAAGATATTAAAGAGAATGCAATGGC